>NZ_BAABAB010000014.1:0-72799 GCF_039537205.1 Microlunatus ginsengisoli
CTGAGGACATCATCCAAAAGGTGTCCAGAGGTCGCGACACCCTCCACCAGATCAAATCAACGACGGACCACTAGCTGGACTCAGCTGCGTCGAGCGACGAGCATCTCGGTGACGTCAATCGGGCCGTCACAGGTGAAGAGGCCGATGCGCCCCGAAGCGTGATCGTAGAGGCGGGTGGTCAAGGCAACCTGGTCGTCGACGACGGCGACGCAGGTCGACCCGTCGATCAGCACCTGCACGGTGTGCGCTCCGGCCGGCAGTGGACACGGTCGCTCCAGTTCGACGGCGTGAGGCACGTCGCCGCGCGCCTGCCACTGCGCCGGCCCGGTCCGCCCGCGCGGCCACCGGTCGAAGACGATGCGGTTCCGGGCCGGCTCCAGCCGTAGTTCGTAGCCGGTCTCAGCCGTGTCGTCGGTGCGCAGCAGCAGTCCGAAGGCACCGCTCCCGGCCGTGAGCTCGAGGGTAAGTGTGACGATGCAGGGATCGGCGAGCATCGGTCCGAGCCAGGCGGCGTAGCCGTCCGAGGGGCCGAAGCCGGGAGTGCCCGCCGAGCCGTCGATCGGCTCGAGCCGGAGGTTCGACGCGTCCGTGAACGAGTCGACCAGCTCGCGCGGGAGGCCGAACCCCAGGGTGCCGTCGGCTTGCTGCGACGCCTCGAGAACCGCTAGATCGCCGGCCCACTCCCAGTCGCCGTCGTCGTGGTCGCCCTGCCGGGTCGCGATCCAGCCGACGAAGAACCGGCGGCCGTCCCGGGCGACCGACTTGGACGCGTAGCGCGCCCTTCCGTCGATGGAGTCGCGGACGGGCGCCGACCACGGCCCCTCGGGCCCGGGAGCGATCCGGTAACGGGTCTGGAACGCGTCGGAGAACTCCGAGTAGACCAGGTACCACCAGTCGCCCCACTGGAACACCTCCGGGCATTCCTGGGTGATGAAGCGGTGGGGATCCCACAGCGGGGTGGTCGGCTGCCAGGTCACCAGGTCCGTCGAGGTGAGCCGGGCGACCACGCCGCCGCGTCGCTCCGGTTGACCGATGTGCCGAGCCGCGAGCACCATGAGCCACGGCTCGTCGGCAGTGACGCGATAGACGTACGGGTCCCGCCAGTCCTCTGGCCAGTAGCCGGCCGGCGCGCCGAAGGTGTGGTCGGGGTGTCGTTGCCACTGGGTCAGATCGCCGTCGCTGGTGGCGTGGCAGACGACCTGGAGGTCGCCGGCCGCGGTTCGACGCGCGGGGTTGTGCCCGGTGTAGAACAGGTGCAGCTGCTCACCGTCGTCGATGACGCAGCCGGTGTAGCAGTCGAAGTCGGCCGCGTCGGGGCCACCGGAGGGCAACACCACTCCGTGGTCGGTATAGCTGACGAAGTCTTCGGTCGAGGCGAGAGCCCAGGGCATCCCGGTGGGTGGATCACGGCGCTCGTCGAGGAGATAGAACAGCCACAGCCTGCCGTCCCGCTCGAACGGGATGAGGTCGCCGACGTAGCCGCCCGGCGGTCGGAAGTGAACGGTCACCGCAGTACTCCTCTTCTGGTTTGTCGTCATGTCGAGGCGGTCGATCAGCGCAACCGGCGCCGACGGGTGGGTGGCGGCCCGAGCGACTCCCGGCGGATCAGTTCGGCCGGGATGATCAGGCGGTCGACCGGATCGTTCGGCTCCTCCAGGAGCAGCTCGCCGGCTCGCCGTCCCATCTGGAGGTGCGGTAGGCCGACGGTCGTGAGACTCGGACGGGCCTGATCAGCCACGTCCGGCTGATCGTCGAACCCGACGATGCTCACGTCGTCAGGACACGCCAATCCCAGCGACTGCACGGCCAGCAAGGCTCCGATGGCCATCCGGTCGTTGCCGCAGATGAGCGCCGTCGGTCGGTGGGTGCGAAGCGTCTGGACCGTCAGGTCGTAGCCGGAGCTGATCGAGTAGTCGCCGTAGCGTTGGGTGAGGCCGCCGGGATCGACCCCGGCCGTCCGGGCGGCGTCGACGAAGCCCCGATGGCGCTCGATGCAGGCGTACTCCTCCTCGTCGCCACCGAGAAAGGCGACGTCACGATGGCCGAGGTCGAACGCCGCGCCGGCCGCGGCGAGTCCGCCGTGATATTCGTCGGCCAGGAGAACGGTCTCCACTGCACCCTTGTCGGGCCAGCAGTTGACGAACAGCGTGCGGGTGTCATCCAGTCGTCGGCTGCGGTGCAGCTCCTTGGGCCGCGGGGAGGCGTAGACCATGGCGGCGACCCCGTTCGCCAGCAGGTTCGCGACGGCGATGTCTCCCTCGTCCGGATCATCGGTGGTGTCGATCACCAGGCAGAGGTAATCCGCCGGCTGCACCACCTGCTGGATGCCCAGCACGATCCGTCCGGCGTACGGCTGGGAGACGATGCCGTTGGTGACGATGCCGATCAGGTACGACCGGTTCGACCGGAGCAGCTGTGCCGCGCGGTTCGGCACGAAGTCGAGCTCGGCGGCCGCGGCTAACACCCGGCGGCGGGTCTCTTCGGCGACGGCCACGTCGCGGCGGTCGTTCAGCACGAACGAGACGGTCGGTTGCGACACCCCCGCACGACGTGCGACATCGCTCATGGTCACCCGCGGTGACCGATCGGCCGAGCGCTTCGGCATCGCTGCTCCCTGCGTGGTCGGGTTCGGACGGTGACTCATGATGACACACTCGAAATCCTTGTGGGTAAGGGACCAATACGTATTGCATAAATTGCCGGCAAGCTGCTAACTTACGGACCAATACGTATTGGGTGGCGCCTGGCCACCCGCCATCTCGTGCGAAGGAGCGCCCACCGATGACGTATCCGCAACCCAGCCCGTTCGCCCGGCGTACCCTGCTCAAGGGAGCCGCGGGACTCGGCCTGTCCGGACTTCTCGCCGCCGCCGCTGGTTGCGGTGGTGGCAGCGGCGGCGGCTCGTCGTCGAAGACGCTGAAGATGCTGTACTTCGGCGAGCAGTCCGCGGCTACCGAGCTGCAGAACCGGCTTCAGCCGCAGATCAGCAAGTTGGACTCGTCCATCACGTTCGAGATCTCCGCGATCAACGGCACCGACTGGAACGACTTCCTGGCGAAGGTGCTGACTCAGGTTGCTGCCGGCACCCCGCCGGACATCATCAGCGTCGCGACCGAGGGGCTGCAGCTGATGGCCCAGAAGGAGCTGGCGGTCCCGCTCGACGACTACGTCACCAAGGACATGGCCGACCTGAAGGAAAGCTACTTCGCCGACGTCCATCCGGCGTTGATCGAGTCGATGATGTACCAGGGCCACCTGTGGGAGCTGCCCGACAGCTTCAACGCCGGCAACATGTTCTACAACACGAAGCTGTTCGAGCAGGCCGGCGTCGACACTCCGACCGGATCCTGGACGCTGTCCGACTTCGAGAACGCCGCGGCGAAGACCGCGAGCATCAAGGGCGTCAACGGGTTCGGCTGGGTCGTCCGGCTCTGGGGGAGCTGGACGTCGTTCATGTACGCCAACAACGCCAATCTGCTCGAAGAGGGCAAGTACGACGGCGGCGACTGGCTGTGGAACGCGGCGTACTCCGGCGACCCGGCCGCCGCCGGCCGCAAGGGCGGCTGGAAGTGGGGCGCGCCGACCGCCAACTCGGCCGGCACCGTGGAGGCGCTGCAGTACATGATCGACCTCAACAAGAAGGGGCTGTCGCCCAAGCCGGACGTCGGCGGTGGCGCCACGCTGCAGGGCCTGTTCGCCTCGAACCGGATCGGGATGGCGATCGGCGGCGGCTTCTGGGCCGGCGGACTCACCAACGCCGGGATGAAGAAGGGCAGCTTCGACGTCCAGCTGTTCCCGAAGTGGCAGAGCCAGCGCCATCTGTTCGGCGCCGGTGGCTACGCGATCTTCAAGACGTCCCAGAAGAAGGATCTGGCCTGGGAAGTGATCAAGCTGCTGGTGAAGCCCGAGACCTTCGACATCGTGTTCCCGGGCAACGTCACGACGCCCGCCCGCAAGTCCTTGATGACCGCCGAGCGCTACTCCACGACCGGTCCGAAGAACTGGTCGGTGTTCTACGACACGCTGACCAAGCACCCGGACACCGCGCCGATCCCGGCCCCGCCGTACTACAACGCCCTGGCCACCGCTTTGAACCAGCGCACCACCCAGGCGATGTCCTCCGGTGACGCCAAGGGCGCACTCGACGGACTGCAGAGTGACCTGGAGAAGGCGGCGGGGAGCTGATGTCCGCCCCCACCGCCGCTGCCGCCGTGACTGCGCGGGCGGCAGCCTCCCCACCACGGCGGAAGCGGCATCCCACCAAGCAGGGGGAAGGGCGCTTCGGCTTCATGATGATCGGGTTGGCGGTGCTCTTCGTCGCCGTCTTCACCGCGATCCCGATCATCGCCTCGTTCCTGCTGTCGTTCACCTCCTGGGACGTCATCTCGCCGCCGGAGTTCATCGGCTTGAAGAACTACAAGTCGATGCTGGCCGACGGACCGGTGCTGAAGTCGTTCGGTGTGACGATCGGGATGGCGATCGCCATCGTGGTGCTGCAACTGACTCTGGGCCTGGTCTTGGCGGTGCTGGTGAACCAGCGCAGGAGGACCTGGATGAGGACCTTCTTCCGCACCACCTTCTATCTTCCGCTGCTGGCGTCGACCGCGGCTGTGTCCATCTTCATGGGCTATCTGTTCGATTATCAGTTCGGCGTCGTCAATTACTACCTGGGTCTGATCGGGATACCCGCCGTGCCGTGGCTGAACAGCTCGTTCGGTGCCGCCACGACGATCGTGCTGATCACCGTCTGGCAGCAGGCCGGATTCACCTTCGTCCTGTTCGTGGCCGCGCTGATGGCCGTCCCCACCGATGTCTTGGAAGCGGCTCAGATCGACGGTGCGTCTCCGCTGCGGACGCTGCTGCGGATCAAGATCCCACTGATCAGCCCGACCATCCTGTTCGCGGCGGTGGTCGCATTGATCAATGCGATGCAGCTGTTCGATCAGCCCTACATCATGACCAAGGGCGGACCCGGCACGGCCACCACCACCGTCACGATCTCGATGTACCAGAAGGGCTTCCAGAACCTGGAGTTCGGCTACGGCTCGGCGATCGCGATCGGCCTGCTGCTGATCATCCTGGCGATCACCGGAATCCAGTTCCTCGCCGCACGGAAGTTGGTGTTCTACCAGTGAGTACCAGTTCGGACATCGGTGCCGCCTTGCGGGTGACCGCGCCGGCACCCGTCAAGTCCCCGGTCCGCCGGTCCAGTGCGCTTGGCCGGATCGGGCGGATCGTCGGGATCGTCTTCCTCCTGCTGGCGGCGGTCGTCGCGCTGGGTCCGTTGTTGTGGACCTTGTCGACCTCGCTCCGCACGCCCGCCGAGGCCTTCACGAACCCGCCGCAGTGGATTCCGCTGCATCCGGATTTCTCGAACTACAGCGCGGTGTTCAAGGAGATACCCATCGCGCGCTTCTTCGTCAACAGCGTGATCGTCACCGTGTTGATCGTGGTCGGCCAGACCGTCACCTGCACGCTGGCGGGCTATGCGTTCGCCATGATCGAGTTCCCGGGGCGGAACGCGATCTTCGTGGTCTTCCTGGCCACCATGATGGTGCCGTTGCAGACGATCATCATCCCGGTGTTCGTGATCATCCGCTATCTGGGTCTGTCCAACTCGCTGATGTCGCTCGTGGTCTCGGCGCTCGGCAGCGCCTTCGGGACCTTCCTGATGCGGCAGTACTTCATGCAGATGCCGCGCGAGCTCGGTGAGGCGGCCCGGATCGACGGCGCGAGCCATTTCCAGGTGTTCTTCTCGGTATACGCACGGATGGCAGGCCCGGCGATCGCGACCCTGGCCATCCTCAACTTCTCCGGGTTCTGGGCCGAGTTCTACCGTCCGCTGATCTTCCTGCAGTCGCAGGAGAACTTCACCTTGCCGCTCGGCCTGGTCGCCCTGCAGGGAAACCTGGGCACGGGTTCGATCTCGGTCGTGCTCGCCGGTGTGGTGCTGGCCATGCTGCCGAGTGTGATCTTGTTCGTCTTCGCTCAGCGCTACTTCATCGCCGGAGTCACGGCTGGATCGTCGCGGTGAGCGGCCCCGGCGCACAACCGGCCGATCCGCCCGACCATCATCGCCCCCGCTACCACCCGCGGCCGCCCCGCGGCTATCTCAACGATCCGAACGGTCCGATCGTCCTGGACGACCTGGTGCACCTGTACTTCCAGTCACGCCCGACGACAGACATGGCCGCGCCGGTGGAGTGGGGACACCTGACGAGCGAGGACTACGTGACGTGGCGCCTGCACCGGCCCGCGATGGCCCCCGTTCCGGACGGGCCCGACCGGGACGGGTGCTATTCGGGCAACACGGTGCTCGACGACGGCAGGATCCGGGCGTTCTACTCCGGGTATCGAACCGACTCGCCCTACCAGTCCGTCCTGACCGCGGTGTCGGACGACGGCGGCTACAGCTTCGGACCGCCGAGCCAGGTCGTGCCGGATCCGGCGCCGGAGGAAGACGCCATCATGTTCCGCGACCCGTTCGTCTGGAAGGTCGACGACGGCTGGCAGATGGTGGTCGGAGCCGGCTACGCCGACGGCCGGTCGGCGGTCCGGCACTACCTGTCGGCGGACCTGCACGAGTGGACCCGCCTCGACGACCTGGCTTTCCTGGCCGGCCAGGACGGTGACGGGCCGGAGGTCGGCGATGCCTGGGAATGTCCGCAGGTGCTCGACCTTGCCGGCCGCAGCGTCGCGATCGTGGGCACCTGGAGCCGTGCCAGGGGGGTGAACAGCGTTCTCTCTCTGCTCGTCGGCGAGCCGACTCGGCTGAGCATCGTCGACCACGGCACCAACTTCTACGCCGCGTCGGCGTTGCGCGACGGACCGTTCGGCCCGCTGCTGTTCGGGTGGGTCACCGAAGGTCGGCCGGCCAGCCAGTGGCACGAAGCAGGCTGGGCCGGGGCACTGTCGTTGCCGCGCCAGGTATGGCTGGACGACGACGGCAGTCTGCGATCGGCCCCGCTGCCGACTACTGCCGAGCTGCGCGTCGGGCCGGCGACTCGCGCGAGCGAGGCGCGGGTGAGCCCTCAGTGCGAGATCGTCGTGCCGTCGGCCGGCGCCCGGGTTCGGCTGCAGTTCGGCGACGAGGAGTACCTCGAGGTGATCTGCGACGCGGAGGCGAACGCGCTGATCATCGACCGGACCGGAGCCAGCAGCCGTGCCGACGTGCACGGCGGCACGGTAACGGCTCCGGATGCCTTCGATGCCGCCGCCGGTCGCCCGGCCGCGA
The DNA here is from genome assembly GCF_039537205.1 of Microlunatus ginsengisoli. Taxonomy (NCBI): domain Bacteria; kingdom Bacillati; phylum Actinomycetota; class Actinomycetes; order Propionibacteriales; family Propionibacteriaceae; genus Microlunatus; species Microlunatus ginsengisoli. Next base: position 7,235 of record NZ_BAABAB010000014.1, read on the forward strand.
GGATCTTCGTCGACGGCTCCGTCGTCGAGGTGTTCACCAGCGCCGGGCGGGTTCTCACCACGCGGGTCTATCCGGTGGGCGCGCCGCCGTGGCGGATCGCGGCGCCGGACGGGTGCACGGTGTGGGCTCTGGCCGGTGAGCTGCCCTCAGCGGTCGGATCGGCCGAACTGGTCGCGGGCGGAGCCTCGGCGTAGACCACAATGATCATGGTGCCGGTCCTGTGCTGCTCACCCTCCGAGCGGTCGTTGATCACGTGATCACGTCGTCCGGCGTGCGGGTCTGACCGCTCGGTGCCGGTCAGGCCACGCCGAAACGAATCAATCCGAACCGGCGCACCCACCCCCACCGAGGAGATCGAAACGTCATGTCGACCGACGCCCCTGTCGTCAACGAGACCGCCCAGGCCACCGACCGGGACCGCCCGCGGCTCCACATCCATCCCGAGCACGGCTGGCTGAACGACCCGAACGGGGTCTGCCGGATCGACGGCACCTACCACGTCTTCTACCAGTTCAACCCGGCCGGCCCGGTGCACGACGACATCGGCTGGGGCCACGCCAGCTCACCGGACCTGCTGGCCTGGGCCGCCGAGCCGGTGGCGCTGCGACCCCGGCCGGGCGGCGCCGACCGCGGCGGCTGCTGGTCGGGCTGTGTGGTGGACGACCACGGGGTGCCGACCGCGGTCTACACCGCGGTCGGCGAGAGCGCCCAGGACGCCGGGGTCGCGCTGGCTCGCAGCGATCGCAGCCTGCGGTCCTGGACCGCAGACGACGAGTGGCGAATCGGCACCCCGGACGACCCGGCCGTGTCCGACGTACGCGATCCCTTCCTGTTCGAGTACGACGGTCACCGCTATGCCGTCCAGGGTGCCGGTGCGGTGCAGGGTTCGCCGCAATTGTTGCTCTACGGCTGCGACGACCTGGCCTCCTGGACCTATCTCGGCCCGCTGCTGACCGCCGACGACCCGATCGCGTCCGCGGTCGCCGCGGCGAACATCTGGGAGTGCCCGAACCTGTTCCGGCTCGGCGACTCCTGGGTGCTGGTGCTCTCGCTGTGGCGCAGCCATGTGCTGAGCGGCGTCCGCTATCTGGTCGGAGACCTGGTGCCCGACGGGACCGGGCTGCGGTTCGTGCCGTCGACCGGTGGCACGCTCGACGCCGGGCCGACCTTCTATGCGCCGCAGGCGCTCGTCGAGGACGATCGGGTGCTGCTCTGGGGCTGGGCCTGGGAAGGGACCGGCCGCAGCGACGAGGCGATCCGTGCGGCCGGCTGGTGCGGAACGCTGACCTCCCCGCGTGAGCTGGTGCTCGAGGGTGACACCGTCCTCATGCGGCCGGCCGCCGAGTTCACCGGGCTGCGCCGCGAGCAACTGTCCTGTGCGTCGGGCGACCCGATCGAGGCGGCGGCGTTCGAGGTGCAGTCGGCCGGTCGGCTGGTGCTCCGGCTGACCGACCCCCAGACCCGGGACGAGTACGTCGTCGCGCAGTCCGACGGTCCGGTGCGGCTGCTGGTGGACGGGAGCCTGATCGAGTGCTTCGGCCCGACGGGCACGTTCACCACCCGGGCCTACCCGGGCGCCCACGGGCAGTGGTCGATCGAGGCCGACGGTGCGGTGACGCTCTGGCGGCTGGGACTGCCTACTTCTTGACCGCGACCAGCAGGCCGTCACCGACCGGCAGCAGCGCGCTGACCAGGTCCTCGTTCTCGGCGATCGCGGTCAGCGTCTCGCGGATCACCAGGGTCTGGTCGTCGCTGTTGTGCGGATCGGCCACCCGGTCGTGCCACAAGGAGTTGTCGACGGCGAGGATGCCGCCGGGGCGCAGCAGCCGGATGGCCTGCTCGACGTAGTCGGCGTACTCCACCTTGTCCGCGTCGACGAAGACGAGGTCGTACGCCCCGTCCCGCAGCCGCGGCAGCACGCTCAGCGCGGCCCCGCTGATCAGCCGGAAGCGCTGGGAGGGGATGCCGACCTGACCGAAGGCCTTGCGGGCGATCTGCTGGTGCTCCGGCTCGATGTCGACCGACGTCAGGATGCCGTCGGGCTGCATGCCGGCGAACAGAGCCAGCCCCGACACGCCCGTGCCGGTGCCGATCTCGACGACGGCCTTGGCGGCCACCGCCCGGGCCAGCACGGTGAGCGCGGCCGCGCTGCCGCGGCCGAGCGGGCTGACGCCCAGATCGACCGCGCTCTCGCGGGCGTACGCCGCCGCCTCGGACTCGGGGCGGAAGTTCTCCGCATAGGCCCAGGACGCCGCTTTGGGCGCGGCCTTGGCGGCGGTCGTGCTGGCCGGAGGGGTGCTGGCCGGAGGTGTCACGGCGGTCAGCCTACTGGGCCTCAGCCGGCGGCGAGGAATCCGGCGGAGCGCAGCACGCTCCGCAGCCCGGCGACCTGGTCGTCGTCGGCCTCGACGTACGGCGAGCGCACGGTCCGGTGTTCCAGCACCCCGAGCAGCTGCAGCGCGGCCTTGGACATGATGGCGCCCTGCGACGTCGGCGGCATGATCGCGGCGACCACCGGCAGCAGGTCGCGGTTGATCCGGCGCGCGGTGGCGAGATCGCCGGCGTCGACCGCTGCGACCATGTCCGCGTACGCCCGGCCGGCCACGTGCGCCACCACCGAGACCACCCCGGCGGCCCCGCAGGCCAGCCACGGCAGGTTGAGCCCGTCGTCGCCGGAGTAGAGCGCCAGGCCGGTCTCGGCCATCACCCGGCAGCCGCCGGGGAGATCGCCGACGGCGTCCTTGACCGCGACGATCCGCTCGTCCTGCGCGACCGCCAGGTAGCTGTCGAAAGCGATCCGGACCCCGGCCCGGCCGGGGATGTCGTAGAGCATCACCGGTGTCTCGCCGCCGGCCTCGGTGACGGTCAGGAAGTGCCGGACGAGCCCGGCCTGCGGTGGCTTGTTGTAGTACGGCGAGACCAGCAGCAGGCCGTGCGCCCCCTCCGCCGCGGCCTGCCGGGCCAGCCGAGCCGACGCCTGGGTGTCGTTGTTGCCGACGCCGGCCACGACGGTGGCTCGGTCGCCCACCGCCTCCAGGACGGCGGTCAGCAGCCGGCCGTCCTCGTCCGGATTGGTGGTCGGTGACTCCCCGGTGGTGCCGCTCACCACCAGACCGTCGTTGCCGTTGTCGACCAGGTAGCCGGCGACCTTCTGAGCGGTCACCAGGTCCAGGGAGCCGTCGGGTGCGAACGGGGTGATCATCGCCGTCAGGACGCGGCCGAAGGGAGCGTCCGCGGTCGCCAGGGGAGAGCTCATGGCACGACGCTACCGCTGCCGGGCCCTCCGACAGGAACGCGAATCGGCGGGCGGCGGGAACGCCGGCCCGGCACCGTCCGTTTTGGTGCCCGAACCCGGACCGGTGCGCGACCTCACAGTCGCAGACCAGTGTTCGCTCAGCAGATTGACAGCCAGGACCGCGAGAATGGTAAGTCAGCCCCCACTGGGTCCCGGACACGACAGGAGGTAGGGAACCGCCATGTGGCCTGCTCCCGACCCCCAGACCTGGCAGCCGCCGACTACCGCCGCGCCCGCAACGACGGGCGTGCCGACCGGGGGATGGCAGCCGCCGCCGGCCGTGGACTGGGTCCCGCCGACGTGGGAAGAGGTCGTCCGCGATCACGGTGCGCGGGTGTACCGGCTGGCCTACCGGCTGACCGGCAACCGACACGACGCCGAGGACCTGACCCAGGACGTGTTCGTCCGGGTGTTCAACTCCCTGCACCGCTTCCAGCCCGGCACGTTCGAGGGCTGGCTGCACCGGATCACCACCAACCTGTTCCTCGACTCGGCGCGGCGCAAGCAGAAGATCCGGTTCTCCGCCCTCGCCGACAACTCCGCGGAGCGGCTGGCCAGCCGCTGGCCGAATCCGTCGGAGGAGTTGATGGACGCCGGGCTCGACCACGACGTGGCGGCCGCGCTGGCCGCGCTGCCGCCGGAGTTCCGGGCCGCGGTGGTGCTCTGCGACATCGAGGGCCTGACGTATGAGGAGATCTCCGCGGTGCTCGACGTCAAGATCGGCACCGTCCGGAGCAGGATCCACCGGGGCCGCTCCCAGCTGCGTGCGGCGCTGGCCCATCGCCGACCGACCGACGAGCACGAGCGCTACTTCGGCGTGGAGGTGGAGGCCGGTCTGGAGCCTGCGAGGTCGGGCTAGTGGTGGCCTCCGGAGGTGACCACGAGTCGGCCGGTTCCGAGCGCCGGTCGCGAGCCTGTGCCGCGCTGGCCGAGCAGCGATCGGCACTGGTCGACGGTGCCCTCGACGACGCCGACCGTGAGCGGGTGCTCAATCATCTGGTCGGCTGCCCGGCCTGCCGGGCCGAGGTGGCCGAGCTTCGCCGGCTCCGCCGGCTGCTGAACCTGGAGTCCAGCCCCGACACCCCGCCGCCCTCGTACGATCTCGCGAACCGGCTGGTCGCGATCGCCGGCACCGATGCCCAGGAGCCGCTGCTGGCCGCACCGTTCCGGCGGACCGGGCACGGGCCCTACCGACGTCGACGCCGCCGCACGGCCCGGCTCGCGGCCGCGGCGGGAAGCGTCGGCGCGGGTGCCGTGCTGGTCGTCGCCGTCGGGTTGTCCGCGGCACCGCCGGTCGCGAGCACGATCGCCGACCCGACCACCAGCGCGCAGGCCGAGTTCAGCGCGCTGGCCGCCCAGGAGCCGCTGGCCGACTCGGCCGGCAGCGTGGCCATGTCCAACGGGCAGACCCTCGGGGCCGCGTTCACGGTCACCCCGCCGGCGATCTTCGGACCGTCCGGCGACATCGGCGTGGTGCGCGAGCTCAACGAGGCCGAGGCACTGGCGCAGCTGCGCCGGTCGGCCGCCGCGGCCGGCGAGGTGAGCTATCGGGGGACGCAGTCGTTCCAGGTGCTCAGCGACGGTCGCGTGCTCGGCAGCCTGTACACCGTCGAGACCCGCAGTGGTGGTGGTCGCGAGGTGGCCGTGCTCGACGCCAGCGGCCGACAGCTGCTGAGCACGATCAGCACCGACACCACCGCGCGGGCCGTCGACTCCGACGAGCTGAGCCTGCTGGCCGACAACTACCTGCTGATCGGCAGCCGCTGGGTCGATGTCGCGGGCCGGCAGGCGACGGTGGTGTCGGCGATCGGGCCGAGCGGGCAGACCGCGGCGCGCTGGTGGTTGGACGCCGAATCGGGCCTGCTGCTGTGGCACGAGACCTACGACGAGCACGGTCGCACGACGCTGTCGTCCGGCTTCACCAGTGTCAGCATCGGTGAGCCCGACTCGATCGCCGACGTGTCGAAGAAGGCGACCGTCTCGCTGACCACGACCTCGCGGACCCTGGCCAGCAGCGCGGATCTGCGAGCCGACGGCTGGAGCTGCCCCGACGTGCTCGGCGGGCTGTCGCTGGTGCGGATCCGGACCGACTCCGCCGGCACGCCGTCGGTGTTGCACCTGGGGTACTCCGACGGGCTGTCCTCGGTCAGTGTGTTCGAGCAGCACGGCTTGCTCGGCCACGCACCGGCCGGCACCCGGTGGGACGGCTCGCTGCGGGCGTACGTCCGCGGCGGCGCGGCGAAGGTGGCGAGCTGGACTTCCGGCGACACCGTGTTCACCGTGGTGACCGACGGATCCGCGGACCTGCTGGCCGACACCGTCGCTGCTTTGCCCCATGATCCGTCTTCGCCGCAGACTACGATTGACCGCGTCCGCGCGGGGTGGTCCCGCATTCTCGAGTCCGTGACGGGTTGACCTATGGCCGAAGACGACTCCCGCTCCGGCGGGGTCGGTAGGGACGCCGGTGGAGCACCGGACTCGGCTGACGGGCCGTCGGCCGGACGGCCCGACTATCACTACTACGGCTCCTACGACCGCGGACCGTACGGCGCCGAGCAGCGTCCCGATCCGCTGGGCGTCGGGTCGTGGGGCGTCGAGGAGCACACCCAGCCGCTCCCGCCGGCCCGCCCGACGTACGCGGCACCGAGCGCGGGCGGCTACTCCGCGCCGGGCGGCTATCCCGCGCCGGGCGGGGTTCCGCCGCTGCCGCCACCGACGACCGTGCAGGCCGCCGGGCCGAGCTATCCGCCTCCGGCCGCGAGCTCGACGGCGCCCGCCCGGCGCGGGATCCGGCCCGCCGCCGTGATCGCGATCGCGGCGCTGACCGCGCTGCTGATCGGGGGAGCGGCGGGCTACGCCGGGTCTCGGCTGGGCGAGCTGACGTCGCCGAGCACCTCGACCAGCACGCTGGCTCCCGCGCCCTCGCAACCGGCCACCCCGGCGGGTCCCGCGGCGACGCCGAGCGCGCGCGCCTCCAAGACGCCGGTCGCGCCGGCCCCCGACACCCTGGACGCGGTCGCCGTGGCCGCGAAGACACTCCCCAGTGCGGTGATGATCCGGGTCGGCAGCGGCCAGGACAGCACGATCGGCTCCGGCTTCGTGTTGGACGACCAGGGGCTGGTGATGACCAACAACCACGTGGTCGCCGGCGCCGCCGAGGGGCAGCGGCTGCGGGTGGTCTTCTCCGACGGCACCCAGGCCGGTGCCAGCCTGGTGGGCCGCTCACCGACGTACGACATCGCGGTGATCCGGGTGAAGACGTCGCACGCGCTGGTCCCGATGCCCATCGGCGACTCCGACGACACGAAGGTCGGCGAGAGCGTGCTCGCCATCGGCTCCCCGCTCGGCCTGCCCGGCACGGTGACCCAGGGCATCGTCAGCGCGCGGAACCGGCCGGTCGCGGTCGGCAGCGAGGGCGAGGCGTCGAACGCGTACATCAACGGCACCCAGACCGACGCCCCGATCAACCCGGGCAACTCCGGCGGCCCGTTGATCGACGCCGGCGGTCGGGTGATCGGGGTCAACTCGGCGATCCTCACCCTCGGCGGCGACCGCGCGCAGGCCGGCAACATCGGGCTCGGGTTCGCCATCCCGATCAATCAGGCGATGGTGGTCGGCAAGATGCTGATCGACGACGGCAAGGCGACCTATCCTGTGATCGGTGCCAACGTGGAGGACGCCGGCGACCTGGCCGGGGTTCGGCTGAGCTCGGTCAGCGGCAACGGTCCCGCCGCCCGGGCAGGAATGCGCGTCGGCGACGTGGTCACCAAGATCGACGGCCAGGGCGTCAGCGCCACCGAGGAGCTGATCGTCGCGGTACGGTCGCATCGGCCGGGTGACCGGGTCACCCTGACCTATCGCCGCGACGGTCAGGTACGCGAGGCCCAGGTCACGCTGGGCAGTCGAGAGGGATAGGGCGATGTTCGACATCAATGCACCGGAGTTCTTGGTGCTGGTGGTGATCGCCATTGTGCTGTTCGGGCCGGAGAAGCTGCCGGAGTTCGCCCGCAAGGCGGCCCGGGTGCTGCGCTATCTGCGCAACATCGCCAGCAACGCGCAAGACCAGTTGAGCCAGGAGCTCGGCCCCGAGTTCTCCGACCTGGACATCCGCGACCTGAACCCGAAGACGTTCGTGCAGAAGCACCTGCTGGACGACATCCAGCCCGTCGTGGACGACGTCAAGAAGGAGTTCGACGACGTCTCGACCACCGGCAAGAGCGCTCGGGACGACGTCGCGACGGCGATCGGCCAGAAGCCGCTCTCGCCCGGCGGCCCGACCCCCCGGGCCTCCACCTCCATCCCCGCCGGCAGCCACGCCCCCTTCGACCTCGAAGCGACGTAGCTCTTTGGGCCCGTTCGCGCGACAGCGCGCGTTCACCGGCTCGGTTCGGCTCGGCCGGCCCCGTTCGCGGGAAAGTGTGCAGCTGTTGCAGCGACACGCCGGTGGAGACTGCAAGAGCGGCACAGTTTCCGGGTAGCGGGGCCCGACCGCGGCTAGCTAACGGCCGATCGGGTCGAGGCCGAGCTGCTTGCCGAGCAGGCCGCGGCCGCGCTTGGCCAGGTCGCGGGCGACGCCGGCGAGCGCGGCGGCGGCCGGACGGTCGGGCGCAGAGGCCACCAGCGGTACGCCCTCGTCGCCCCCGGCGCGGACCGCCGGGTCGAGCGGGATCTCGGCCAGCAGCGGCACCTGGTAGCCCAGCCGGGTGCTGAGGGTGCTCGCTACCTCGGTGCCGCCACCGCTGCCGAACACGTCGACCCGGTGCGACTGCTGGCAGTGCGGGCACGTGGTCTCCAGATAGGCCATGTTCTCGATCACGCCGATCACCCGCTGGTTCATCATCGACGCCATCGTGCCGGCCCGCTCGGCCACCTCGGCCGCCGCCTGTTGCGGGGTGGTGACCACCAGCACCTCGGCGTTCGGCAGCTTCTGGCCGAGCGAGATCGCGACGTCACCGGTGCCCGGCGGCAGATCGAGCAGCAGGAAGTCCAGGTCGCCCCAGAACACGTCGGCCAGCAACTGGGTCAGCGCCCGGTCCAGGATCGGGCCACGCCAGGCGACCACCTGGTCCCGGCGCGGCTTGAGCATGCCGATCGAGATCACCTTCAGCCCGTTCACCGGCACGGGCAAGATCATGTCCTCGATCGAGGTCGGCCGGGCGTCGGCGACGCCGAGCATGCCCGGGATCGAGTGGCCGTAGATGTCGGCGTCCAGCACGCCGACGCTGCGGCCCTGGGCGGCCAGTGCGGCGGCGAGGTTCACCGTCACCGAGGACTTGCCGACCCCACCCTTGCCGGAGGCGACGGCGATCACGGTGGTCAGCGAGCCCGGCTTGGCGAACGGGATCTCCCGGTCGGCCTGGCCGTCGCTCAACTGGTTGCGCAGCTCGGTGCGCTGCTGGTCGCTCATCACGCCCAGCTCGACCTCCACGGTGCTGACCCCGCTGACCGCGCCCACCGCGGCGGTCACGTCCCGGCGCAGGGTGTCCTTCAGCGGGCAGCCGGCGACCGTCAGCAGCACCCGGATCCGGGCCGCGCCGGCGTCGTCGATCGCCACGCTCTCGACCATGCCGAGATCGGTGATGGGCCGGCGGATCTCGGGATCCTTCACCCCGGCCAGGGCGCGGCGGATGTCGGACTCGAGCGTCGAGGTCGTACCGGCAGACATGCGGCCAGCCTATGCGGCCGGCCGCTGCCCAGCCGCGGCCGTCCGCGCCGCCCCGCCATCCCCCCGCCGCCGGTCCTCCCCACCACCCGTCCCGGAAACTGTGCGGCTCTTGCAGAGTCCACCGGCGTGTCGCTGCAACAGCTGCACAGTTTCCGTCGGCAGTGGGGCCGGTCGGGCAAGCTCGGGGCCGGCCGAGAGCGGGTCGCAGTGCTGGCGACAGGCGCGGTCTGCTTCCCGGCTCGACCTCCCCGGCCTCCCCAGAAACTGTGCAGCTCTTGCAGGGCCCACCGGCGTGTCGCTGCGAGAGCTGCACAGTTTCCGGGAGCGCGAGCGGGGTAGCGCGCGGCGGGGAGGCGGCCCGACGGAGAAGGGGCGGCGGGGCCGGGAGGGCGCGGCGGGTCAGGGGGTACGCGGGCGGTCGCGGCGTCGCTCGACGGAGGTCCGCAGCGAGGGCCGGGGGGCCGGATCGGGCGCGTCGTCGCTCTCGATGTGTCCGGTGGACTCCAGCTCGGCGAGGATCGCGCGCAGCTCGGCGCGCAGCTCGGACCGGACGTAGTCGCGGGTGGCCAGCTCGCCGACCGACATCCGCAGACCGGCGATCTCGCGCGCCACGAAGTCCATGTCGGCCCGGCTCTGGGCCGCCTGCTCGCGGTCCCGGTCGGTGGCAACCCGGTCGCGGGCCTCCTGGCGGTTCTGGGCGAGCAGGATCAGCGGTGCGGCGTAGGACGCCTGCAGCGACAAGATCAGGGTCAAGAAGATGAACGGGTACTCGTCGAACCGGGGGCGGGGCGGTCCGAACGGGACGTTCCACAGCACCCAGGCGATGATGATCACCGTCATCCAGACCAGGAACCGGGCGGTGCCCATGAACCGGGCGAAGCCCTCGGCGAACCGGCCGAACGCGTCCCGGTCCAGCCGGATCTTGGGCAGCAGCGAGCGCTTGCGGCGTCCCGGGGTGTTCAGCCGCTGCGGCTCGTCGGCCCTAGCCACGCCTCACCCCGCCGGCGACGGCCGAGCGCGCCTCGGACTGACCGGACTCGGCCTGACTGGAGAGCGCGTCCAGCTGGGTGCCGCGCCAGTCCGGCGGCAGCACGTGGTCCAGCACGTCGTCGACGGTGACCGCGCCGATCAGCCGGTGCTGGCCGTCGACGACCGGTGCGTTCACCAGGTTGTACGTCGCGAAGTAGCGGCTGACCGCGTGCAGGTTCGCGGTGTCCTGCAGGGGCTCCAGCTCGGAGTCGATCAGGCCGGAGATCAGTGTCGACGGCGGCTCCCGCAGCAGCCGCTGGATGTGGACTCCACCGACGTAGCGTCCGGTCGGTGTCTCCATCGGCGGCCGGCAGACATAGACCATGCAGGCCAGGGCCGGGGTCAGCTCGGCGTCGCGGACCATCGCCAGCGCGTCGGCAACGGTCGCGTCCGGGGCGAGGATGACCGGTTCCGGAGTCATCATCCCGCCGGCCGTGAACTCGGCGTAGTTCAGCAGCCGGCGTACGTCCTTGGCCTCGTCCGGCTCCATCCGGTCGAGCAGCACCTCGGCCATGTCCGGACTCAGCTCGGCGATCAGGTCGGCCGCGTCGTCGGGATCCATCTCCTCGAGGATGTCGGCCGCACGCTCGGTGTCCAGCTCCGAGATCAGCTGCACCTGCTCGTCGTCGGGCAGTTCCTCCAGCGCGTCGGCCAGCTTGCTGTCGTCCAGGGCCGAGGCGACCTCGGCGCGCCGCTCGGGCGACATGTCGTGCAGCTCGCGAGCGATGTCGGCCGGCTTCATGTCCTCCATCTGGGCGATCAGCTGATCGGTGCTGCGCACCTGGGCGTCGGCGAACAGCGCCACCTCGTGCCAGTCCACGATCACCACGTGCCCGGGCCGGCCGAATCGCTGCACACCGAACGGCCGGGTCGACGGCTGGTCGCGGAGTGCGATTTCGGACAGTTCCCACTCGCGGCTGCGGACCAGCCGCATCGCCACGTCGAAGATCACCGCCGAGCCGTGGTGGTCCGCGCGCAGCACGACCAGGTCGAACAGGTCGTCGATGACCAGCGTCTCGGTGTCGCGACGCTCGAACCGGCGGGTGTTGACCACCCCGCTGATGACCACCTGGGACGGATCGACGCTGCGCACGCGCTCCATCGGGATGAAGATCCGCCGGCGGGCGAACAGCTCGACGACCAGGCCCTTCACCCGCGGGGCGCGCCCCTCGGCTCGCCGCTGGACGACGACGTCGCGGACCCGGCCCACCTGGTCGGCCGCCGCGTCCAGGACGGGTAGGCCGCGGATCCGCGAGACGAAGACCGAGTTGGCCGTCGAGGTAGCCACGGTGCGAGGTTATCCCAGCGATCCACCGTCATAGGCTTCCCCGATGGCGGACACGAGGACGGACCGGACCAGCTTCAAGGACCTCTGCATCGACGCGGCCGACCCGGCGGTGCTGGGTGCCTTCTGGGCCGAGGTGCTCGGCCTGCGAATGGAGGATCGCGGCGACAACGTGCGGTTGGTCGGCGCCGAGCCGGAGCAGGCGATCTGGATCAACGCCGTGCCGGAGCCGAAGACGGTCAAGCAGCGGGTGCATCTCGACGTGCACACCGACGCGATCTCGCGGCTGGTCACGGCCGGGGCGAGCGTGGTCGACACCGCACAGCCGTGGACGGTGCTGACCGATCCCGAGGGCGGTGAGTTCTGCGGCTTCGTCCGGCCGGTCGATCGAGTGCCCGGCTACCGGCTGTACGAACTGATCGTCGACGCGCACGATCCGGCCGCGATCGCGACCTGGTGGGGCGACGTGCTCGGACTGGAGCCGCGGCGCGACGCCGGCTCCGAGGAAGGCGACCGGGTGCTCGGCCCGGGCGCCGGGTTGCCGTGTGAGGTCGTGTTCGGGGCCGTCTCCGAGCCGAAGACGGTGAAGAACCGGATCCACTGGGACGTCTGGGGTGACACACCGACCTTGCTGGCCGCCGGCGCTACGCTGCTCCGGGCCCGCGACGAGGAGATCGGCTGGGACGTGCTGGCCGATCCGGAGGGGAACGAGTTCTGCGTCTTCGTCCGGAGCTGAGCGACGGGTCCGACGGCCCTTCGACGGGTGACGGGCACGCAGGCGGTCATCTCGACCAGCGGTTGAGTGTTGGGGCGCTCGGCCTGTTGTCCCACTCGTCACACGGGTTACTCTGTCGCCGCTCGGGGTCCGGTCAGTTCGCTGCAGGCACGAAGGAGTGCACCCATGCCCCCGCGATTCCGTGCATCGTTGATCATGGTCGTGTTGGGAGGCCTGGCGCTGGCCGGCCCGACCGGTCCGGTCGTCCCGGCGACCGCCGCGGCCAAGGACCCCGCGCTGTCGAGCAAGCTGGCCAAGGTCCTCGCGGACTCGCGGGTGAAGAAGGCGACGACCGCGGCCGTGGTCTACGACGCCACCCTCGGTGCGGAGATCTACGGCTACCACCCGACCCGGGCGACCACCCCGGCGTCCAACACCAAGATCGTGACCGCGGTCGCTGCCATGCACGTGCTCGGGCCGACGTACCGGTTCAAGACGGAGGTGATCCGGCGCGCACCGGTGGTCGACGGAGTGGTCGACGGCCGGCTCTATCTCAAGGGCTATGGGGATCCGACCGCGCGGGTCTCCGACTACGCCGCGCTGGCCAAGAAGATCAAGGCCGCGGGGATCAAGCGTTTCACCGGCCGGCTGGTGGTGGACGGCACCTGGTTCGACTCCGCCCGCTACAACCCGCACTGGTCGAAGAGCTATGCGTCCGCCTACTACGCGGCGCCGATCACCGCACTCACCGTGGCCCCGAACTCCGACTACGACGCGGGCACGATCTATGTCCGTTATCAGCCCGGCAAGAAGGGCAAGCCGGCGAAGATCAGCTTCTCCCCGGCCGCCGCCGCGAAGGTGGTCAAGATCGTGAACAGATCGACCAGCGGCGGGAACACCAACACCGTCAAGATCAGCCGGACGTACGGCACGAACAAGATCACCGTCAGTGGGCGGGTGCCGACCAACCGGGGAACGAGCAGCGTGCAGATCACCGTCGACCGGCCCGAGCTGTATGCCGGTGCGGTGCTGCGGGCCGAACTGGCCAAGGTCGGGGTGAGCGTGGCCGGCTCGACGATGATCGCGACCACCCCGGCCACCGGCCGGCACCTGATCGGCCGGGACACCTCGATGCAGCTGTCGTCGATGCTGAAGCCGTTCCTGAAGTACTCCAACAACATGCACGCGGAGGCGCTGACCAAGGCGATGAGCCGCAAGAGCGGCGGCAAGGGGACCTGGGCCGGCGGCATCGCGCAGACCCGGACGTACCTCACCTCGCTCGGCGTGCCGCTGGCCGGGGTCGTGCTGGTCGACGGATCGGGCCTCAGCCGGGCGACCAAGCTGACGCCACGCGCGCTGACCTCGACCCTGGCAGCGGTCCGCAACGAACGCTGGTTCGGGTCCTTCTACGCCGCCTTGCCGGTCGCCGGCAACGCCAAGCGATCGGTCGGCGGCACGCTGCGCTACCGGATGACCAACACCCGGGCGGCGAACAACGCGCACGCCAAGACCGGCAGCCTGACCGGCGTCACCGGGCTGAGCGGCTACGTCAGGGGCCGCAACGGACACCTGTACGTGTTCTCCATGCTCAGCCAGTACAGCCGGACGTCCCCGCGTCCGGTGGAGAACACGCTGGTGGTCACCCTGGCGAACTGGAACGGCTGAGGCTGCCGGCGCGGCGGTAGATTTGTCCTCTAGCCAGGAGGTCTCGCGCCATGTCCCTTCCCCGTCAGCCCGGCTCGCCGGCCCAGATCTTCGAGCTGCAGTTTCCGCAGTCCGTCGGCATCTACAACAGCTATGCCGACGCCCAGAAGGCCGTCGACTTCCTGGCCGACGAGCGCTTTCCGGTGGAGAACATGGCGATCGTCGGCACCGAGCTGCGATCGGTCGAGCGGGTGCTCGGCCGGCGGAGCTGGAGCACGGTACTGGGCCAAGGGGTGCAGTCCGGGATCTCGACCGGCCTGCTGGTCGCCATCGTGATGTTGATCTTCGGCCGGCCGACCAGCTGGCTGCTGCTGATCCTGTTCTCGTTGGCGATTGGCATCGCGCTCGGCGTCGGCTTCTCCGCCGCCGCCTATGCGCTGTCGCGCGGCAAGCGGGACTTCACCTCGGTCAGCCAGATCGTGGCGACGAAGTACGAGGTGCTGTGCGAGCACAAGGTCGCCGCCGAGGCCCGGGAGAAGCTGAACCAGATGCCGGGCGCCCGCGCGTCGGCCTTCGAGTAGCGCAACCGGGCGAGCGTGTCGCCGATCGACCGCGAGCGGATTCCTCACTCGTGTCAAGCCTCTCCATCACGGCGTACGAGGTCGATCGGCGACAGCCGCGCGTCGAGCTGACGCTCGCCGGCCCTACCGGTGTGCAGCGAGGTAGGAGCCGAGCTGCTCGAGCAGCCCTCGGGTGCCTTCCTCGCGACCCTCGATGCTGTCCAGGCCGTCGAAGTGGGTGCCCTGCTCGGTGTAGACGAGATGGGTGCCGCCGTCCTCCGGGACCAGCGCGATGGTGGTGAGGGAGGTGGACAGGTGCCGACCCTCCACCCACATGTCGTAGGTGAACACCATCCGATGCTGGTCGACGATGTCGGTATAGGTGGCGCGGAAGGTCGACTGCGGGCCGTCGTGCCATTGGCCCTCCTCCAAGGTCTGCCCGCCGACCCGGAAGTCGTGTGACTTCTCCCGGATGTCGAAGGCCTCGCCGGCCCCGAACCACTGGTCGCGGGCCTCCTCGGCGGACAGCGCGTGCCAGACCGTGTCGACGGGCGCGGGGTAGTCCCGCTCGATGACGAAGGTGGCGTGCGTCTCGGTCCGTTCGATCGTCTCAGTCATCTCTCTCGTTCCTTTCAATGTCAACGGTTTCTGGGGAGCCGGGCGACGACCGGCGGAGGAACTCGTCCAGCCGGTCCAGCCGGCGCTCGGCCGGCAGCCGCTGCCGGCCGATCCAGGCCTCGGCGCTCTGCAGCGCGCCGGGGACCAGTTGGTACGTCCGCACCCGACCGGTCTTCTCCGAGCTCACGATTCCGGCGCGCTCCAGCACGGTCAGGTGCTGGACCACCGTCGGCAGCGCCGTGGCGAAGGGCTTCGCCAGCTCGCTGACCGACGCCGGACCTCGGGACAGCCGCTCCACCATCGCGCGCCGTGTGCCGTCGGCCAACGCGCGGAACAGTCGGTCGAGCTGCTCAATACTTAGGCACATGACTAAGTATTGAGCGCTATCGACGCGGTGTCAAGAGCGTGCGCGGCTGACCGGGGGCGGACGGGGGAGATCGGCCCGGACCCTCGACGGGTGATCGGCCGGATCCGTGGCGTCTGGTGAGATGGGCGGGTGAGCGAGGCTCTGCTGACCCTGGTCGTGCTCGGTGTGACGATCGCGTTGTTCGTCTGGAATCGGCTGCCGGTGGAAGTCGTCGCGATCGGGTCGGCGATCGCGCTGTGGGCGGTCGGCGTGCTGGATCCGCAGCAGGTGCTGCGCGGGTTCGGCGACGCCACCGTAGTCCTGATCGCGTCGCTGTTCGTGGTCAGCGAGGGACTCGACTCGACCGGCGTGACGGCCTGGATCGGGCAGCGGCTGCTCGGCGTGGCTGGCTCGGGACCGCGTCGTCTGCTGATCTTCACCATGCTGCTCGCCGCGGGGCTCACCGCGGTGATCAGCATCAACGGTGCGGTGGCCGCGCTCCTCCCGATGGCGGTGCTGGTCGCGGTGCGCCAGCGTCTCCGGCCGTCCAGACTGCTGATGCCGCTGGCCTTTGCGGCGAGCGCGGGCTCGATGCTGCTGCTCACCGGCAGCCCGGTGAACGTGATCTTCGCCGACACCGCCGGCGATCTTGGGCTGGGCCGGTTCGGGTTCGCCGAGTTCGCCCTGGCCGGGATCCCTCTGTTGGCCGGCACGCTGCTGATCATCGTCGGTTTCGGCTGGCGGCTGGTCCCGGACCGTCGCGGCGAGGCGTTCGCCGACCTGAGCCAGCACGCCACAACGCTGGCCAGACACTACGGGCTGGAGAGCCTGAGCCATCTGCGCCTGGTCGAGTCGTCGGCGCTGGTGGGCCGCCCCCGGGAGGAACTCGATCTCGCCGCCTACCCGGGTCTCAACGTCATCATGGTCTATGACGCTGCGCACGACCGGCCCAGCACGGACGGCGCACTGGCCGTGGGCGATCGGTTGACGGTCACCGGCGCGGTGCCGATCGTCGAGCGCTACGCCGCGGACCAGCGGCTCCGGATCGACGACGTCCGCACCCGGGAGCAGACCGCGGCCGCCCTGGTGACCAAGACCTCGGGAGTAGGCGAGGTGATCATCCCGCCGCGCTCCCGGCTGATCGGAGAGGTGGTCCGTCCCGGGCGGCTGGTCCGCGACGGCAGCCTCGTGGTGCTCGCCGTCCAGCGGCAGGGTCGGGACCGCGGCCGGGAGAAGACGGTGCTCCAGGTGGGCGACACGCTGCTGCTGGAGGGGTCCTGGAGCGCGCTCGACGCCGGCGCTCGGGACGACGACGTGCTGGTCATCGACTCGCCGGAACTGGTCCGCCGGCAGGCCGTGCCGCTGGCTGCCAGATCCGGCCGCGCGCTGGCCATCCTGGCGGTGATGGTCGTCCTGCTGGCGACCGGCGTAGTGCCGGCCGCGATCGCGGCCCTGCTGTCCGCCGGTGCCATGATCATCTTCCGGGTGCTGACGGTCCAGCAGGCCTATCGCCGGATCCCCTGGTCGACCGTGCTGCTGGTGGCCGGGATGATCCCGATGTCCACGGCGATCTCGGTCTCGGGCGCCGGCCAGCTGGTCGGCGGGGCCATCGTTCGCGGGGTCGGCGGGGCGGGCCCGTATGCGGTGCTGACTGCGCTGTTCGTCGTCACCGTGGTCTTCGGCCAGCTGATCAGCAACGCGGCGACGGCGCTGGTGATGATCCCGATCGCGGTCTCGGCGGCCGGGCAGCTCGGGATGGACGTACGAATGGTGCTGATGAGCCTGTGCGTCGCGTCCGCCGCCGCCTTCCTCACCCCGATCGCGACACCGGCGAACATGATGATCATGGCACCGGCCGGCTACCGCTTCGGCGACTACTGGAGGCTCGGCCTGGTCATGGTCGCCCTGTTCGGGCTGGTCTCGATCGGGCTCGTGCCTCAGTTGTTCTGAGCTGCGCTCGCGCAGGGCTTGATCCGAGTCGTTCGTCGCTCGCGCAGCTGCTTGGGCGACGCTGCTCCAGCGCCGATCACAGCCAGCGCTTGCGCTTGAACATGATGTAGAGGCCGAGCATGATCAGCCCGATCAGCGTGAGCACGCCGAAGTAGCCGTAGTGCCACTTCAGCTCGGGCATGTAGTCGAAGTTCATCCCGTAGATGCCGGCCACCATGGTCGGCACGGCCACGATCGCCACCCAGGCCGAGATCTTGCGCATGTCCTCGTTGTCGGCGACCGAGGCGCGGGCCAGACCGGCCTGCAGGATCGAGCTGAGCACCTCGTCGAACGACGCGATCGCCTCGCGTGCCTCGGTGTGGTGATCGGCCAGCTCCCGGAAGTATGCCCTGGTCTCTTCCGGAACGACCGGAAGATCGCGGGTGGCGAGGCGCATCAACGGCGGACCGAGCGGGTTCACCGACCGCTTGAACTCGATCAGCTCACGCTTGAGCTGATAGACCTGATCGACCTCGTGCTGGCCTTGCCGGGAGAACACCCGGGCCTCGACCTCGTCCACGTCGGTCTCCATCTCGGCGACGACGGCGAGGTAGTCGTCGATGATCTTGTCGGCGATGAAATAGAGCACGGTCGCGGGCCCCTGGGCCAGCCGCTCGGGCTGGGCCTCCAGCGACCGCCTGAGCGCGCTCAGCTCCGCATGCTCGCCGTGCCGGACGGTGATCACGAAGTGTGGTCCGAGGAAGACCATCACCTGGCCGGTGGAGACGATCTCGGAGGTGTCGGTGAGCTCCTCGTGGTCGACGTAGGCCACCGTCGAGATGACCATGAACAGGTCGTCGCCGAACATCTCCAGCTTGGATCGGGTGTGACCTTCGGCCGCGTCCTCGATCGCGAGCGGATGGAGGTCGAACTGCTCGGCAAGGACATTGAGATCCTCCGGCTGCGGGTCCTTCAGCCCGAGCCAGACGAAGCCGTCACCCGCGCAGGCGAGCTTGGCGGCGGTGCCGATGTCGTCGATCGGTCGCCGGACCCCGTCGACGTACCAGCCCCAGGCGACGACGGAGCTCGGCGGTGGGGTCGGGATCGCCGGCTCGACGATCGGCTGGCTCTGCACCCGGGCCAGGACGTCGATGGGGACGTACGGGATGCGCCGGTTCAGCCCCCGCAGAGAGGGCAGGCTTCGACGCTGCGGCGCGTTGGGCATGGCCGCCTCCTCAGTGTTCGATGTGACCCATGATTCTCGCCATCCACGACTCGACGTCGTGGCTGGACCGGGGCAGCTGGGCCGAGAGGTTCTCGTTGCCGCTATCGGTGATCAAGATGTCGTCCTCGATCCGGACGCCGATGCCGCGGAAGCGCTCGGGCACCAGCTCGTCGTCGGCGGCGAAGTAGAGACCGGGCTCGACGGTCATGATCATGCCCGGCCGCAGCTCACCCTCCTTGTAGGCCTCCTTGCGGGCCTGGGCGCAGTCGTGGACGTCGATGCCGAGGTGGTGCGAGGTGCCGTGCACCATCCAGCGGCGGTGCTGCCCGCCGTCGTCGGCGAGCGACTCCTCGGCCGTGACCGGCAGGATGCCCCACTCCTCGAGCCGCCGGGCGAGCACGGCGACGGCGGCCTTGTGCACATCGGAGAAGGTGACGCCGGGGCGGGCGGCCGCGATCCCGGCCTCCTGCGCCTCCAGCACGGCCTCGTACACCTCGCGCTGCGCGTCGCTGAACCGGCCGGAGATCGGCATGGTGCGGGTGATGTCGGCGGTGTAGAGGGTGTCCAGCTCGATCCCCGCGTCCATCAGCAGCAGGTCGTCGGCGTCCAGATCGCCGTCGTTGCGGATCCAGTGCAGGGTGCAGGCGTGATCGCCCGAGGCGGCGATCGTGTCGTAGCCGACCGCGTTGCCGACGTGCCGGGCGTGCAGGCCGAAGACGCCCTCGATCCAGCGCTCGCCCCGGCCGCGCCTGACGGCCTCCGGCAACTGGGCGACGACGGCCTCGAACGCCTCCGCGCTGCGCACGCAGGCCTCGCGCAGCTGCTCGATCTCGAAGGCGTCCTTGACCAGCCTGAGCTCGGCCAGCATGACCGCGAGGTCGTGGTCCCGGGTCTGGTCCTGGTCGAGGACCTCGGCGCGGTCCGCCTCCTCCGGCTGCTCGGCGCGGATCTCGTCCACCTTGGCGGTGATCGCCGGGTCGGCGACGCGAAGCACCCGGATGGTCGTCGTGTCGGCGTTCTTGGCCAGGTCGTTGTCCAGGTCGTCGATCGACGCACAGCGGATGCCGCACAGCTCGGCCAGCTCGTCCAGGGTGGGCCGGCGACCGACCCACAGCTCGCCGTAGCGGGTGTCGGCGAAGAACTCCTCGGAGTCGCGGGGCGCGCGCGGCTTGAAGTACAGCGTCGCGTCGTGGCCGGTGTCGGTCGGATCGAGCACCAGCACCGCCTCGGGCTCACGGTCGGTGCCCAGGCCGGTGAGGTGGGCGAATGCCGAGTTCGGCCGGAACCGGTAGTCGGTGTCGTTCGAGCGCACCTTCAGCCCGCCCGCCGGCACGACCAGCCGTTCGCCGGGGAAGGCCGCGCTCACCGCCCGCCGCCGCTGTTCGGCCGGGCCCGCCGCCGGCAGCCGGGCCGGCAGGTCGGACGTGGTCGGCGCCCAGCCCGTGCCGATGAACGCCCGGAAAGCGTCGGAGAACGTGGACTGCCGACTCGGCGACTCGACCTGGCGCTCGCTCATATTCGCATTGTTGCACTCGGATGCGAACCGACGTCCGGGCTGACGATCCTGCGGGATCGAGGAATCGTTAGGGTGGCGGAGTGCGGACCGAGGCGCCGATCGACGTACCGGGTCTGCTGGCGCGGGCCCGCCGGCTCGGGTTCGACGAGACCGACCTCGCCGATCTGGACGTCGCGGCGGCGGACTGGCTCGCGGAACCGGCTCACCGGGTGGAGCTGGGGGATCGGGTCGACCGGCTGCGGGCGGGCGTCGGGCGGTTGCAGGTCGACGGTGACGACCCCTGGGCCGGGCTGCCGGACGGGCCGGACGACGGTCTGCTGCCGATGATCGCGCTGCTGGCGACGGCCGAACACGTCGTCGACTACCAGTGCGCTCGCGGGGTGCCGCTCGACCAGGCCTGGCTGGACCTGTCCGACCTCGGCCAGCAGGTGCGGGTGCACCGGCTGACGTACGGCCGGTTCGGGTTGCATACGCAGGGCTGGCTACGGATCGCCTGGGCCGGCGGCTTCGCGTGGCTCGGCCGGCTCCAGTTCAACCTGCAATGGCTCCAGGACTGCGCCGAGTGGGTGCTGTCCACCCACATCCCGCGGCGCAGCGCCGAGGAGGGGCCGCGATCGGGAGCGCTGACACCGGCCGGCGTCGACGACTCGTTCGCACGCGCCGAGCGGTTCTTCGCTGCCCACTTCCCCGATGTGGTGACCACCGAGTTCTGGTGCCACAGCTGGCTGCTGGCGCCCGAGCTGGCGGCGGCGTTGCCGGGGTCGAACATCGCCGCGTTCCAGCAGCGCTGGACGCTGGAGGACCGCGTCGACGACGGCGACGAGGACGCGATCTTCTTCACCTTCGCCCGGCGGCCGCCGGTGGTGGCGGACGCCCTGCCGCGCGGCACGAGCCTGGAGCGTGCGGTGCTGGACCGGCTGGCGGCGGGGGAGCACTGGACACTTCGCCGGGGGCGCATCCAACAGAGCATGATCCGAGCGGCGGAGGACCGATGACCAGCCTGTATCTCGTCCGGCACGGCGAGACGGAGTGGAGCCGCAGCGGCCAGCACACCTCCTATACCGACCTGCCGCTGACCGAGCACGGGTGCGAGCAGGCCCGCGACTTGCTCGGCCGGCTGGATCCGGCCGCCTTCGGGCTGGTCCTGTCCAGCCCACGGCAGCGTGCCCGGGTGACCGCCGAGCTGGCCGGTTTCACCGGCCGCTACGAGCCGGTGCTCGACGAGGACCTGGCCGAGTGGAACTACGGGGCATACGAGGGGCTCACCCGGGCGCAGATCCGCGAGCAGGTGCCGGACTGGCTGATCTGGACCCACGGCGGCGGCCCGGGGGGCGAGACGATCGAGCAGGTCCGGATCCGGTTCCGGCGGCTGATCGACCGGATCGAGTCCGCCGGCGCCGACCCGGTGATCTGCTTCGCCCACGGGCACGCGCTGCGGGCCCTGATGACGGTCTGGCTGGGCCTGGACATCGCCGTCGGAGCCCACTTCGAGCTGGACACCGCCACCGTCTCGATCCTGATCGACGACGACGCCGGCCGCAGCATCCAGCGGTGGAACGCGCCGGCCTGAGCGAGTCGCGCGTGCACCGGCCGGTGTGACGCATTTCGCGCGCTCGACCGCCGGGTGGTGCCCGATTCGGGCGAAATCGCGGTTCGAGCGCCCGAAATGCGACGCTGTCCCTAGTCGACGATCGGGACCATCCGCTCGATGGTCGCGACGGTGCGGCGTAGGGCGGTCACGATCTCGGTCTCCCGGCCGTCCAGGCGCTCGATCGGCACCGAGCAGCTGATCGCGTCCGCGGTGGCCGGCCCGAGCCGGAGCGGGAGGGCGAGGCAGCGGACGCCGACCACGTTCTCCTCGTCGTCGATCGCATAGCCCCGGCTTCGGGTGAGCTCCAGCTCGGCGATCAGAGCGGGTCGCTCGACGATCGTCCGCGGGGTCAGCGGCGTGAGTCTCGCCGGCAGGTGGTCCGCCAGGTCGTCGACGCCGGACCCGCTCAGCCGGGCCGCGAGGATCGCCTTGCCGAGCGCCGTGGCGTAGGCCGGCAACCGGCGGCCGACCCGGCTGTACGGGCGGACGTACTGGCTGGATTCGTGGGTGGCGAGATAGACGATGTCGGCGCCCTGGAGCCGGCCGTAGTGGATGGTCTCGTCCAGCCGGGTGCTCAGCTCGTTCACCTGCGGCTGGATGATCCGCAGCAGCGGATCGACGTCGAGATACGTCGTGCCGGCGATCAGGGCCTGGACGCCGATGCTGTACAGCGTTCCGGTCGGGTCGGTGCGGACCCAGCCCCGGTCGACCAGGGTGCGGAGCAGGGCATAGACGCTGCTCCGCGGGGCGCCGAGCTCGTCGCTCAGCTCTCGCAGCCGGGCTCCGGTCGTCCTCCGGGCGGCGAGCAGTTCGAGCAGCTCGACCGTCCGCGCCGCGGACTTGACCTCCCGCACGCCGGCACTTGTCTCCGCGGTCACGTTGACACTTTAGTGGTCGGCGAGCAGAATTCTCCATATCCAACAATCGTCTACATATGTAGACACTGAGTACGAGAAAGGCCGAATGACCATCATCGCCGACGCCCAGCACGCGACCGAGCAGACCATCGGGGGCCGCGACCGGATCCGGCACGTGAAGCTGTCGACCCTCACCCTCCCGCTGGAGGTCCCGATCAGCGACGCAAAGGTGCTGACCGGGCGGCAGAAGCCGATGACCGAGATCGTCTTCCTGTTCGCCGAGATCGCCACCGAGCAGGAGCAGTCCGGGATCGGGTTCAGCTACTCCAAGCGGGCCGGCGGCCCGGCGCAATATGCCCACGCGAAGGAGATCGCCGACAACCTGATCGGCGAGGACCCGAACGACATCGGCAAGATCTACACGAAGCTGCTCTGGGCCGGGGCATCCGTCGGCCGCAGTGGGGTGGCGACCCAGGCGATCGCCGTCATCGACATCGCGCTGTACGACCTCAAGGCCAAGCGCGCCGGGCTGCCGCTGGCGAAACTGTTCGGTGCCTACCGGGACTCGGTGCCGACGTACAACACCTCGGGCGGCTTCCTGCACGCCCCGATCGAGGAGGTGAGGGCCCGGGCCACGCAGTCGCTGGCGCAGGGGATCGGCGGGATCAAGATCAAGGTCGGGCAGCCGGACAGCCGGATCGACCTGGCCCGGGTGACGGCGGTGCGCGAGCACCTCGGCGAGGACGTCCCGCTGATGGTGGACGCCAACCAGCAGTGGGACCGGACGACCGCGCTCCGGTTCGGACGGGTCCTGGAGCAGTTCGGGCTGGTCTGGATCGAGGAGCCGCTGGACGCGTACGACGCCGAGGGCCATGCCCAGCTGGCCGCCGCACTGGACACGCCGATCGCGACCGGCGAGATGCTGTCCAGCGTCGCCGAGCACATCGCCCTGATCGAGCACCGCTCGGCGGACGTGATCCAGCCGGACGCGCCCCGGATCGGCGGCATCACGCCGTTCCTGCGGCTGGCGGCGCTGGCCGACCAGGCGAACCTCCAGCTCGCGCCGCACTTCGCGATGGAGATCCACCTGCACCTGGCGGCCGCCTACCCGCGCGAGCCCTGGGTGGAGCACTTCGAGTGGCTGAACCCGCTGTTCAACGAGCGGCTGGAGATCCGTGACGGCCGGATGTGGGTGCCGCGGCGGCCGGGGCTGGGCTTCACCCTCAGCGAGCAGGCGTACGCCTGGGTCACCGATACCGCCGAGTTCGGCCGGGCCTGAGCCTCAGCGGTTCAGCCGGCAGCGCGGACCGAGCGGCGCGAGCCCAGCAGCAGCAGTCCGGCCACGCTCAGCGCGCCGAGCATGATGGCGGCCATCGGCACCGGGGTGCCGTTGTCCAGCGCGCCGACCAGCGGCGCGACCAGGCCGCCGAGCACGAACTGGGACGCGCCGAGCATCGCGGCCGCCGTGCCGGCCGTCTCGCCGTGCCGGCTGAGCGCGGCCGCCGGCGCGTTCGGGAACGACAGACCGAGCGAGGCGACCATGATCCACAGCGGCGCCATGAAGCCGGCCAGCCCGCCGAAACCGGTGATCGAGGTGGCCAGCAGCGCCGCGGCACCGACCAGCGCGATCACCACCGCCGCCGACAGGATCTGGATCGGCGTCCAGCGCTTGAGCAGCAGCGGATTGATCTGGGTGGCCAAGATCATCCCGATGGCGGTCGCCGAGAAGGCGATGCCGAACTGCTGCGGGGAGAGGCCGAACTGGTCCTGCAGGATGAAGCTCGACCCGGCGACGTAGGCGAACAGCACCGAGAACATCAGCGCCGCCACCGCGACCAGGACCAGGAAGGTCCGGTCGCGGAACAGGCCGCGGTAGGCCCGCAACGTGCCGCGGACCGACGCCGGGATCCGGCGGGTCGGCGGCAGCGTCTCGGGCAGCGCGACGAAGGCGAGCACGAACAAGGCCACGGCGACCGACGCCAGCACGACGAAGATGCCCTGCCACGAGGTGAACCGGAGCAGCGCACTGCCCAGCGACGGCGCCAGGATCGGGGCGACGCCGAGCACCAGCACCAGCCGGGACAGCACCTGGGCCGCGCGGAAGCCGCTGAACAGGTCGCGCACCATCGCCATCGCCACGACGGCGACGGCGGCACCGGCGACCCCCTGCAGGGTGCGGGTGACGGCGAGCAAGGTGATGCTCGGCGCGAGCGCGCACAACACCGACATCAGCCCGTGGCCGGCGAGGCCGATCAGCAGCGGCTTGCGCCGGCCGACCGCGTCCGACAGCGGGCCGATGACGAGCTGGCCGAGACCCAGGCCGACCAGCAGACCGGTGATGGTGGTCTGCGCCTGGACGTCGGTCGCGCCGAACTCGGCGGTCAGCGACGGCAGGGCCGGTAGGTAGGTGTCCACGGTCAGCGGGCCGATCGCGCTGAGCGCGCCGAGGACGAGGATGAGCTTGAGATAGCGGCTGCCGACGAACCGCTCCGCCAGCGGCGACTCGGTGCTGGCGGCCGCGGCGGTTGCCGGCTGTTCGGCGATGGCGGTCATAGGACGATTCCTCGATACGGTGCAGAGACGGACGTACGCACGAACGGGTCGTGCTGGGGCGTCGTCCGCGGCATCGTTGGTCGGCCGACTGATCACGTCGCACGCTGTCCCGAAGGAACCTCGTACGCCGTATGAAACGCTGCAACCTGTCACGGCCGCGGTTCATTCCCGGATCGACCCCTCATTTTCGTGATCGTCGGGCACCGGTCGCTCTCCGCCGCCGTGCGGGACGCCCGAGCGGGTCAGTAGGGTGGCGAACGAACCTGCGGGGGCTGATCGGATCCGCGGGAGAACGAACCGTTCAGGGGGACGACATCAAGGCTGACCCGGCGATCCAGCTCAGGCTGCTGGACCTGCAGACCATCGACAGCGCGATCGCGCAGCTGGAGCACCGCCGCCGCGCGCTGCCCGAGCACTCCGAGCTCGCCCGGCTCCAGGCCGAGCGGGCGACGCTCTCCTCCGACCTGGTCGCGGCCGACACCCGAGTGGCCGATCTGGAGGACGACCAAGCGAAGGCGGAGACCGATCTCGAGCCGGTCCGCCAGCGCCTGGTCCGCGACGAGAAGCGGATCGCCGACGGTTCGGTCAGCGACGCGAAGGCGTTGGCCGGGCTGGTCGACGAGGTCGCCCATCTGAAGCGCCGGATCGGCGACCTCGAGGACGCCGAGCTCGAGGTGATGGAGGCGCTGGAGGCCGCCGAGGCGGAGCGGACGACGCTGCGGGAGCGAGCCGCGGCGGCCGACGAGCAGATCGCGACCACGACCCGGGCCAGGGACGACGCCCTGGCCGGCATCGGTGGCGAGCTGGCCGACCGGCAGACCGAGCGGTCGGCCGTCGCGGCCGAGCTGCCGACCGACCTGCTCGGGCTGTACGTCAAGATCGCGACCGGTCACGGTGGCGTGGGCGCGGCGGAGCTCCGCCGCCGGCGCTGCACCGGCTGCCAGCTGGAGATCAACGCGGCAGACCTGCGTGGGTACGCCGGCGCCCCGGCCGACGAGGTGCTGCGCTGCGAGGAGTGCACCCGGATCCTGATCCGGACCGCCGAGTCCGGGCTCTGACTGTCCGCGAGTTGTCAGCACGTGAGCACGCTCCGGCGTGCTGAGGTTCTGACAACTCGGCCGTGGCCGCGGCTAGGGTGATCGAGTGCCTGCGCGCAAGGTTGCCGTCGAGGACGTACCCGAGGGGATGGCCGCGGCACTCGCGGCGCTCCGGGTCCGGTTGGGGATCCCCGACGACTTCCCGTCGGAGGTGCTCGCGGCGGCCGCACAGGCGGCGCCGGCGCTACCGGAGCTCGATCGCACCGACCTGGACCTGCTCACCGTCGATCCGGAGGGGTCGCGCGACCTGGACCAGGCGCTGCACATCGCGCGGCACGGTGACGGCTATCTGATCTCGTACGCGATCGCCGACGTCGCCGCGTTCGTGCCCGCGGGCGGCCCGGTCGACGCCGAGGCTCGGCGGCGCGGGGTGACGCTCTATGCGCCCGACCGGCGCACGCCGCTGCACCCGCCGGCGCTGAGCGAGGGCGCCGCCAGCCTGCTGCCCGATCAGATCCGGCCGGCGCTGCTGTGGACGCTGACCGTCGACGCCGCCGGCGGCCTGCAGGCCACGGACGTACGCCGGGCACGGGTGCGCAGCCGCGCCCAGCTGTCGTACGACCAGGCGCAGGCCGAGATCGACGGCGGCAGGCCGCGGGAGACGCTGGCCCTGCTGGCGGAGGTCGGCCCGCTGCGCGAGCGGCAGGAGCGGGATCGCGGTGGGGTCAGCCTGAATCTACCCGAGCAGGAGATCCGGACCGGATCCGGCGGCTGGTCGCTGGCGTACCGCTCGTCGCTGCCGGTCGAGGGCTGGAACGCCCAGATCTCGCTGCTGACCGGGATGGCCGCCGCCCGGCTGATGCTCGACGCGAAGATCGGCATCGTGCGCAGCGTGCCGCCCGCCGACGGCGGCTCGCTGCGCCGGCTGCGCTCGGTGGCCGGCGGGTTGCACATCCGCTGGGCGGCCGAGGTCAGCTATCCCGAGTTCGTCCGCGGCCTGGATGCGAGCCGGCCGGCGGACGCAGCCATGCTCGACGCGTGCACGGCGCTGTTCCGGGGTGCCGGCTACCAGGCCTTCGACGGTGTCGTGCCGGATCACCCCGAGCACGCGGCGCTGGCGGCGCCGTACGCGCACGTCACGGCTCCGCTGCGGCGGCGGGTTGACCGCTATGCCGGCGAGATCTGCCTCGCGCTGTGCGCCGGGGCTGCGGTGCCGGACTGGGTACGGTCAGCGCTGAGCGGGTTGCCCGCGGAGATGCAGGCCGCCGAACGGGCGGCGAAGGCGTACGAGCGGGCGATCGTGGACCTGATGGAGGTGTTCGTGCTCCGCGATCGGGCCGGCGAGACCTTCACCGGGACGGTGGTCGACGTGGACTCCGACGGGCGCCGCGGCACCGTGGTGCTGAAGGATCCCGCGGTGGAGGCGCAGGCCGTCGGGACCGATCTCCCACTCGGCCGGGAGGTGCGGCTCCGGGTCGCCTCCGCCGATGTCGAGAGGGGCGCGGTCACCTTCGAACTGGTCTAGACCCTCGCGTTGCTCAGCATTGGCTTGCGGGCACCTTGGTGTTCCCGCACTCGAGCGGCGCGGCCTGCTACCGCTCAGTAGGATCGCGGTCCAGCGGAAGCGGCGTAACGGTTCGGGGGGACTGGACAACGTGGTCAACAGCGGAATGCAGCAGAGTGCGCCGGCGGGCGAGCAGGACACGCACGGACGCCGGCACTGGTGGCAGAACGGGCGGGGATCGGACGCTCAGGCGACGCCGCGCCGGTTGCTCCAGGGCCGGCCGGCCAGCGACGGAGTGCCCCGCCGGGCGCTGACCGAGGACTGAGCCGGCCCTCCGTCCGGGCCGGCGCTCAGCGGATCGCGGCCAGCAGCCGCCGTGCCTGACCGGTTCCGATCCGATGTCCCGGGTCGCTGAGGATGATCAGGGTGACCCGGCGGCCGACGACGTTGCCGACCTCGGTCCAGTCTCCGTCGGGATAGCTGCGGCGATCGATCAGCCCGCCCTGTCGCTGCTGGACGTCGATCCGGACCGGCGCGTCGTCGCCGTGGCAGGCCGCGGCCTGGGCGCGGTAGAGGTCGAAGTATGCGCTCGCGTCCGTGGCGGAGGCGAACTGCAGCACGAGTCCGATGCCGGGTTCGCCGTGGCGGTCGTAGGTCCCCTCCAGGGCCGCGGTCGGGTCGCGGTAGTCGTCCCGGGTGACGGGCGCGCAGCCGATGGTGATCACGTCGAAGGCGGCATAGCGCGGATCTCGCTCGTGGACCCAGGTCCCGTTGCCCAGGTAGCCCTCTTCCTCGCCGCCCTTCCGGGCGACGGTCCGCCAGCCCGCCGGCACGGGCAGGGCCCTCGCGGTCAGGTCGCCGGCGGTGGACGGCGCCGCCCTGGTCGGTGCCGGCGGCGGCGGCAGCGTGTTCGTCGTGGTCGGCTCGGGGATCGGCGTGAAGGTCGGACTCGGGCTGTCGCTGGTCGTGGGACCGGCCGCGGGGGAAGCCGCCGGTGAGATCGGGGCGTTCGACTCGCTCGGGGCGTTCGACTCGCTCGGGGCGTTCGGGCGGGGCGACCCGGAGCAGGCAGCGAGCGCGAGCAGCACGGCCGCCGGAACGGCAGCGCGCGCCCTCATCCGCGATATTCGAAGTGCTGATAGTCCCGGCCGGGAGACCAGAAGCCACCCCAGAAGAACTTGTCCGTGCGCAGCGACTTGGTCAGGGAGGAGTTCTTGGTCAGCATCCCGAACTTCCGCGGGGTCCGCTTGACGTACTTCTTGCCGTTCGCCGGCCACCACTTGCCCTTGGCGTCGCGGTAAGGGTTGCGCACCGTGTTCACGTCGATCGCGATGCCGTAGCTGTGCGGCGACATCTTGTACGGGTTGCCGACCACCTTGCGGCAGTTGAAGCCGCTGGTGTTGTCGGCGGCCATCTGCTTCGGGTCGTTGCCGCCGTACACGTTCGGGTTGTTCATCTTGGCGACCGGATAGCGGTGCGAGATGGCCGAGGAGAAGCCGCGGATCACCTTGCCGGTCAGGTCCTTGCGGACGATCAGCACTCCTCGGTGCATCCTCTTGTCGAAGCCGTAGAAGTTCATCGTGATCGTGCGGAGCTTCGACGCCCCCACCGGGCACCCGGCGCGATAGGTCTTGGCTACCTCGGCGGCCGTGGTGTTGGTGACCACGGCATTGATCACCGCGACCCGCTTGAACGACGACGCGCCGCTGGCCTCGGACCGGGTCGGTCGGTTCGCCGTGACATAACGGGTCCGGACGGTATAGGACGCGAGGTTCCCACGGCCGTACGGGACGGTCGTCTTGTACGTCCCAGTCGCGCCGGTCGTCGCGGCGGCGGTCTTCACGTACTTCCCCGACACGTTCACGTCCACGATGATCGCCACGCCCGATCGCGCCGGAAAGACCCGTCCGGTGACCGTCGGGTCCTTCAGCGAGTCGATCGAGCCGACCAGTTTGTCCATCGTCACGGTCGATCGCTCCACGGTCACGGCGATCTCGTTGCTGACGATCGCGTCGTCGTCGCTCGGCGGTCCGGAGATGCTGGCGGCCATGGTGAACGCGCCCGCGTCGGTGACCGGCACGGTCGCGGTAAAGGAGCCGTCGGCGGCCGAGGTCGGCTGGGCCAGCTTCTGCCAGCTCGTGGCACCGGTCGCGCGCCGATAGATCGCCACCGTGTGCGTCGCGTCCTGCGCACCGACGGTGCCGCTGAAGGCGAAGCGGCCGAGGTCGGAGAAGTAGCGCCCGGCGACCGGGCTGCCGGCCGGAACCACCGCCAGCGTGATCGCGCGGGAGTCGCCGTCCGCGGCGCCGGTGTTCTCGCCCGTCCGGTTGTCGGACCCGGTGGCCGTGTTGGCGGACCCGGCGCCGGTGCTGGCGGGGCCGGAGGTGCTTCCGGAGGCGGTGGGGCTGGCGGAGGCGCCGGTGCTGGGGGAGGCAGGGGTGCTGGCGGAGGCAGGGGGGCTGGCAGAGGTGGCCGGGGACGGATTCGCCGCCGTCGGATCGGGTGTGGTCGGTGCAGGGCTGCCCGGATCGGCGGCGCTGGACGGGACGGGTGAGGCGGGCTCGACCGGGGTCGGATCGGCGTCGGCGGGAAGGGACAGTGCCAGGAGTGCGGCCAGGGTGCCCGCGGCGACGAACCCCCGTACGGCTCGCCGCGGACTCCACCTGACTCCGGCGACTGGATCGTGTCGGGTCACGAAGAACCTGTCGGGGTCGGGGCTGAGACCAGCAGGCTAACCCAGGGGACGCGTGTGACAGAAGAGACAGCGACCCCCGATCTCACCGGTCCCGTCGCCGGCCGGTGCCGTGCTACCGAGCCACGAGTCGGCTCGGGCGCCAGGATCCCTGCCCGTGCCCGGCCCGAACTGCAGCCGGGTCAACCGTTGGTGGGGTCGGCCTTCACGTTGGTCGCGGCCAGCACGGAGATCGGGGCGGCGAGGGCCCCGAGCACCGCCAGCCCGCCGGTCACCCAGTACGGAATGTCGAGCTGGGGCAGCGCGCCGTAATAGGCGGAGACCGCGGTACCGACCAGGGCGAGCAGGCCGTACACGATGTAGATGACACGACGCCAGTACGCCGGAAGCAGGGTCAGCACGTTGCCGCCCTCGCTCTGTTGCGACGTGGTGTCGTCGGTGATGCTGGACATGGCGCTCCTCCGCTCGCGCGGCCGCCCACGCGGCCTTTGGAGGATTGGACCGCCGACCGGACCGGTTGATACGACGGAGACCTGTTCGTTACCGGCCGGACGGGGACGAGCCGGCCGATAAGCCGGATTCTGTGACTCGCTCGCGCGAGCCGGCGATCATCCATCTGCGACCGCTGTCGCCAGCGGCCTGGTGCGACCTACCCGGGAGCTCGGGCGAGCAGCCCTCGAACGCTCCCGCAGGCGCTTGCGCGCCCTTTTGGTCTTGCTCCCGGTGGGGTTTGCCGAGCCACCCCAGTCACCTGGGGTGCTGGTGGTCTCTTACACCGCCGTTTCACCCTTACCGCCGATCTTCCGGCGGCGGTCTGCTTTCTGTGGCACTTTCCCGCGGGTCACCCCGGGTGGGCGTTACCCACCACCGTGCTCTGTGGAGTCCGGACTTTCCTCAGCGGGGCTGGCTGCCCCGCCGCGATCGCCTGGCCGACTCGTCCCGCGGACACCTTATCCGGGCTCGCGCTCCGCACGCGCCACCGAGACGTGCCTACTCGCAGCACGGAACGGAAGGGTCACCCTGAATATCTCCCTCCAAGCGACGCTCGAGGCGCCGAATCCGCGGGTCAGGCGCGACTGAAGGGACGGAATCAGGGTGTGGGCGAGAGATCAGGGCAGGGTAAGCACCTCGGCACCGGTCCGGGTCACCACCAGCGTGTGTTCGAACTGGGCGCAGCGGCTGCCGTCGACGGTCAGCACGGTCCAGTCGTCGTCCCACATGTAGGACTGCCCGCTGCCGAGGGTGATCATCGGCTCGATGGTGAACGTCATCCCCTGCTCGATCACGGTGTCGTAGCGCGGCTCGTCGTAGTGCGGGATGACCAGCCCCGAGTGGAACGTGGTGTGCACCCCGTGCCCGGTGTATTCCTTCACGACCCCGTAGCCGAACCGCTTGGCATAGCTCTCGATCACGCGTCCGAGCACGCTCACCGGCCGGCCCGGCTTGACCGTCTTGATCGCCCGGTCGAGCGCCTCCTTGGTCCGCTCGGTCAGCAGCCGGGATTCCGCCGGCACGTCGCCGCAGAAGTACGTCGCACAGTTGTCCCCGTGCACGCCGCCGATGTAGGCGGTGACGTCGATCTTGACCAGGTCGCCGTCCTCCAGCGGACGGGCGTCAGGGATGCCGTGGCAGATCACCTCGTTCACCGACGTACAGCAGGACTTCGGAAAGCCGCGGTAGCCGAGCGTGGACGGGTAGGCGCCGTGGTCGAGCAGGAACTCGTGCACGATCGCGTCCAGCTCGTCGGTGGTCACCCCGGGTGTCACCGCCGCGCCGGCCGCAGCCATCGCCTGAGCGGCCAGCCGGCCCGCGACCCGCATCTTGTCGATCGTCTCGGCCGACTGGACGTGCGGACCGTGATAGGGCAGCGGGGCGGCCTGGTCGACATACTCCGGACGGTCGATCGAGGCGGGAACGCTGCGGCGAGGCGAGATCACCGCCGGCTGGATGGGCACCGGGCGATCCTATGCGGGCGCACCACGCCTTGGCTCGGCTCAATAGACGCGGCGGATCTTGTCGATGAAGGACACGTACTGGTCGTACGGCGCCTTGCCGGCGATCTTCTGGGTCACCTCGTCGTTGTTCAGCGAGTCCGTCGACCAGTTGTCCGAGCCGGTCCAGACCCGATACTGACGCGCGCCACCGCTGACGTACGTTGCCGTCATCAGTTTCAGGTGGATGTAGTTGCAGCTGCCGTTCTCCACCTCGCTGCAGCCCGGGTCGAACGCCCGGGTGACCGAAACCCCCGCGGCCCGCAGCCGGCGCTCGAGGGCGTCGTCGGCCGGGGGACCGGTGAGCACGACGACGGTCGAGCCGGCCCTGGCGTGGGCGATGAGGTCGTTGGTCAGCCAGGAGCCGCGGCTGCCGTGCATGGCGTACGTCGCCACCCGGATCACCGTGCCCCGGCCCTTCGGCAGCGACGTCAGCCGGGCGTGCACCGGGTCGTCGGCAGCGGTCGGCGTCGGGTCGTTCACCGGGAAGAACTGGGCGCCGCCCTTGCCGCCGTTGAAGCTGTACGAGCGATACGGCTTCGCCATGTTCCGGTCGCGCTGCTGCAGGGCGAACACCGAGTTGTAGGCGTCGTAGACGTCCTTGCGGTTGACGAACTGGAACAGGTCGGTCCACTGGTCGGCGTAACCCTCGACGGTCGCGTTGGCCGAGCCGACCACGGCGACGTGCCGGACGCCGTCCACTGCCGAGAACGTGTACGACTTCTGATGCATCGTGCCGCCGGCGCTGCGGGCGGAGCCCACCGTGCAGCGGACGTACGAGCTCGAGTGGAAGATCGTCGCCACCACGACGGCGGCTACCGCCGAGCTGCTGCAGTTCGCCTTGGCCACGATCAACCGGACGGTGACGCCCCAGTTGATCGCGCGCACCATGGCGTCACTGATCGCGGTGTCGGTCAGATTCCAGGTCGTGCCGCGCACCAGTGACCCGGCGGGGGCGTGGTCGAAGTGGTGGATGACCAGGTTGCGGGTCACGTTGCTGGCGTCCCCGGTGGCACGCGGATCGTTGAAGTACGCACTGGTCGCCAGCCAGTTCGGCGCGGCCTGCGTCGGGGCCGCCCCGAACCCGGTGGCCGCGAGAAGGCTGCCGAGCAGCACGAGCAAGGTGCGTCGGAGATGTCTGCGGATCATGATCGAGTCGCCCTTCGCTGGGTCGGCCGGAGCGTCGCGTACACCGTAAATCGGGGAGGGGTCGCCGGCCGGCGTCGCGCGAGTCTGCTCGGTCGAGCCGCGTCGACGCGCAATGATCGGGGGGTGAGGGTGACGGCCGGGGACACGTTCCGGAGCTGGTCGGTGCGCCGGGGGTTCGACCGCGAGCGGGTCCGCGCGATGACCGTCGACGCCAATGACGGGATCATCGCCACCGCCGGCATCGTCGAGGGATTCTCCGGTGCCGGTGCCACCCTCACCACCCTGATCATCGCCGCCGTCTCGGCCATGATCGCCGGCACGATCGCACTGGCCGGGGCGAAGTACGCCGAGGCCGCCGGCGACCGCGACGCCGAGCTCGCGCTGATGGAGGAGGAGCGCCGCCAGCTCGCGCTGTCGCCGGCGGAGGAGTTCGACGAGCTGGTGGAGCACTACCGCGGGCGTGGCCTGACGCCCGAGCTGGCGCGGCAGGTGGCCGGCGAGCTGACGGCCCGCGACGCGCTGAGCGCCCACCTGCGGGCCGAGCACGGGTGGTCGGAGGCGGACATCACGAAGCCGGGCACGGTAGCGGTGATCGCCGGAATCTCGTTCGCGATCGGCTCCGGGGTGCCGCTGGCGGCGATCCTCGTCGCACCCGAGGACGCCCGAGCGATCTGGACCATCGTGATCGTCGCGCTGGCCCTGGTGGTCACGTCCGTCGTCGCCGCGCGAAGCGGGCGGGTCAGCGTCGCCCGGACCGTCGGCCGGTCGCTGGCGATCGGGGTCGGCACCATGCTGCTCACCCTCGGCGCTGGCTACCTGATCGCGTTCTGATCCGCCGGGGTAGCGTCTCGGACGAGGACGGGTCTCGGCGAAGGAGGCGGTGATGGCGAACGACGATCAGTGGTGGTTCGACCTGAAGACGAAGTCGGCTGTGTCGGAACCGAAGAACGCGAGTAAGGCGGTCGACCGGCTCGGGCCGTACGCCTCCAAGGAGGAGGCCGAGCGTGCGCTGGAGAAGGTCGAGGAGCGCAACGCCGCCTGGGAGGACGACGACTGGGGCGAGGACTGATCGAGGCGGGCCGATCCTGCCCTGAGCGCCGGTCCGCCGCGAGCTTTCTTGAACGATTCCAGAGAGCGTGATTCACTCGTACCCATGGTGACCACCTGGGTGCACGAGCCCTGGCCCGACCGGCTGCGCGCGGTCGGGTTGCGGGTGACTCAGCCGCGGCTCGCCGTTCTCGACGCCGTGCACGCCAATCCGCACATCGCCGCCGACCAGGTCGCCGAGCGGGTCCGGGCCGCGCTGGGCACGGTGTCCACCCAGGCCGTGTACGACGCCCTCAACACGCTGACCGACCATCAGATCCTGCGCCGGTTCGAGCCCGCCGGATCGGTGATGCGGTTCGAGACGAACGAGGGCGACAACCACCATCACCTGGTCTGTCGCCGCTGCGGTTCGGTCGTCGATGTCGACTGCGCGGTCGGTACGATCCCCTGCGCCGTGCCCGACGACACCAAGGGTTTCATGGTGGACGAGGCAGAGGTCACCTATTGGGGTGTGTGCGCCTCGTGTGCGGCTGAGCGCACCGCCCCGTAGCCACGCCTGTTTCCTGCTGCCGGGCCGCCCCCAGGTCTGCTCCGGCCGACGACGACCCGGTCCCGAGCTGAACTCGGATCCCTCCGGACGGTTCGGATCCGCTGTAGGGGATCCGAGGAGCTACAGGGGATCCGAGGAGCTACAGGGGATCCGGCGCGGTACGGGGGATAGCTGGAAGGGGCGCGCGCTGGCCGGGATCTTCGGATCCCTCCGGACGGTTCGGATCCGCTGTACGGGATCCGAGGAGCTGTAGGGGATCCGAGGAGCTGTAGGGGATCCGGGGAGTTGCAGGGGATCCGGGGAGTTACAGGGATCCGGGGAGTTACAGGGATCCGGGGAGTTACAGGGGATCCGCGGAGTCGTACGGGATCCGAGGTGTTGGGGGTGAGGGCGGTGCGAGGATGTCCGGGTGCCGACACCCGGAGCCGCGATCGACGTGGCGACCCTGCCGAACCTGCGTGACCTGGGCGGGTGGCGGGCCGAGGACGGGCGGTCGGTCCGCTGGGGAACCGTCTATCGCTCCACGGAGCTGAGCCGGCTCGACGACGCCGACCGGCGGCGCATGGTCGAGCTCGGCATCAAGACGGTGTACGACCTGCGTTCGGCGGCGGAGCGTGACACCGAGCCCGATATCGCGCTGGACGGGGCGACCGAGGTCGTGCTGGACGTGCTCGCCGACGCGCCCCACGCCGTACCGGGCAACCTGACCGCGCTGCTGTCCGATCCGGCGCGGCTGGCTGCCGCCCGGGCGACGTTGGGCGGCGCCAGCCTGACCGCGCTGATGACCGACAGCTATGCGCAGATGATCACGCTGCCCAGCGCCCGGGCGTCGTATCGGCGGCTCTTCCGGGGTCTGCTCGGTGCGGAGGCGACGCCGGTGCTGTTCCACTGCACCACCGGCAAGGACCGGACCGGTTGGGCGGCGGCCTCGCTGCTGAGCGTGCTCGGCGTCCCGCGGGTCGCGGTGTACGAGGAGTACCTGCTGACCAACACCCAGCTCGTGCCCGCACTCGAGCCGGTCCTGGTCGCCTTCGAGCACGCCGGCGGCGAGCGTGCCGTGCTGCTGGCCGTGCTGGGGGTGGACCGGAGTTACCTGGAGCGGGCGTTCGCCGAGGTGGACGCGACGTATGGCGGGATCGAGGGCTACTTCGCCGACGGCCTGGGCCTCGGCCGCGACGAACAGCGGGAACTGCGCGCCCGCTATCTCGAGGACAGCTGAGCCCGGGCCGTCGGGTGGACAGGTCACGAGGGCGACGCGCCGGCGGGCGAATGCTGGGTGCGACGCTCGTCCTTGCCGTCGCGCTCGCCGCCGGCGGTTGTCAGCCGGTGGCACGTCAGCCGGCGGCACCCTCCGATCTGCCCTCGATCGTGCCCAGCTCCTCGATCACGCCCGGACCGCCGGCCACCGAGACCGCCACCCCGGCGACCACTCCGGCGACGACCCCGAGCGACCCGTCCGGCGCGACCCCGAGCTCGACGCCCACCCCCGCCGATCAGGTCGACCACGTGCTGGCCATCTCCGTCGACGCGCTGAATCCGGACGCCATCACCAGGCTCGGCCCGGCCGGCACACCCACCCTGCATCGGCTGATCCGCGAAGGCGCGACCACCCTGAACGCGCGATCCGAGCAGGAACTGACCATCACCCTGCCCAACCACACCGGCATGTTCACCGGCCGCCGCGTGAGCGCGAAGCACGGCGGTCACGGGGTCACGTTCAACGTCGACAACGGCACGACGGTGCATCGCGCGGCTGGTGCGTACGTCGCCAGCGTGTTCGACGTCGTCCACGACCGGGGCGGCAGCACCGCGCTGTATTCGGGCAAGAAGAAGTTCGCGTTCTTCGCCCGCAGCTGGAACACCGCCGGCGCACCCGACCGGATCGGCCGGGACGACGGCCGGCGCAAGATCGACACCGTGGTGCTGGACACCGACAACGCCCGGCTCGTCCGGGCGCTCGACCGGCGGCTGGTCTCGGCGCCGCCGCAGTTCACGTTCCTGCACCTGTCGCTGCCGGACGTCGCCGGCCATGCGCACGGCTTCATGGGCAAGGACTACCTGGCCGCGGTGCGGCAGACCGACCGGCTCCTCGGCCAGGTGATCGCGACGATCGACGAGCGGCCCACCCTCCGCCGGCACACGGTCGTCGTGCTCACCGCCGACCACGGCGGACTCGGCGCCTCCCACGACGACCCGACCAAGATCGCGGACTACCGGATTCCCTTGGTGGTCTGGGGCAGCGGGGTGGCGGCGAACGATCTGTACCGGCTCAACCCCGGCTTCGTCGATCCCGGTCGCAGCCGTCCCGGCTATGCCGGACCGCAGCCGATCCGCAACGGCGACGTGGCGAACCTCGCCACCGGTTTGCTCGGCCTGCCGGCCGTCCCGGGGTCTCAGCTCGACCGCGGCCAGAGCCTGGTCGTCGGCCGCTGACCCGAGAATCCGCCCCTCGTGCACTCGGCGCGGCTCCGCCTGAGCCCACCGCCGCCCGCGCTTGGTGATCGGCCGACGACGAGGTGCGGATTTTCGGGTTCGTCGTCAGCCGATCGCCGACAGCCGCTCGAGATCGTCGGATTCGAGCGTGACCTCGGCGACCGCGAGGTTCTCCTCCAGATGGGCCAGCGAGGAGGTGCCGGGGATCACGCACAGGTTCGGGGCCAGCGCCAGCAGCCAGGCCAGGCCGACCTGGGCCGGCGTGGCGTCCTTCTCGCCGGCGATCGCCTGCACGGTCGGGTCGTCGGTCACCTTGGGCAGATGCGGGAAGGCCGAGCCCAGCGGGAAGTAGGGGACGTACGCGGTCTCGTTGGCCAGGCAGTAGTCGAGCACCGGCCGGTCGCTCTGGTCGAGCAGCGAGAAGGCGTTCTGGACGCAGGCGAGACCCACCGTCTCGTGCGCCTGCCGGACCTGCTCGAGGGTCGCGGTCGAGATGCCGATGCCCGCGATCTTGCCCTCGTCGCGCAGGGCGGCCATCTCGGCCAGCTGATCCTCCAGCGGCGCCCGGTCCTGCTCGGGTACGTCGTGGTCGAGCAGCCGGAGGTTCACCGCACCGAGCCGGTCGACCTCGAGCGTGCGCAGGTTGTCCTCGACCCCCGCGCGGAGCTGCGCCGGGTGCTGGGCCGGCGGCCAGCCGCCCTGCGCGTCGCGGACGGCGCCGACCTTGGAGACGATCACCAGGTCGTCCGGATAGGGATAGAGAGCCTCGTGGATGAGCTGGTTGGAGACGTCCGGGCCGTAGTACTGGGCGGTGTCGATGTGGTTCACGCCGGCGTCGATCACCCGCCGGAGCACGGCGATCGCCTCGTCGTGGTCGCGCGGCGGCCCCATCACGCCCCGGCCCGGAAGCTGCATCGCGCCGAAGCCGACCCGTCCGATCGGGCGGCCGGCGATGGCGTACGTCGAAGTCTGAGTCACGACGTCGAACCTACGCTCCGCCCCGAGTCAGGTTTCGTCCGAGCGTCCTCGCTCAGCCGACCCGGAGGGACAAGATCGTCCGCGTCAGGGTCGTGGTCAGCTCGCGATCGCCGATCGGCACGGCGCCGAAGAACAGACCCCAGTCAGCCCCGTCGGGGACGACGACGACGGCCAGATGATCACCGGCGAAACCCAGCTGCGGCACGCTCACCACGACGTCGGTGGTGAGCAGCCAGGCGTCGGTGCCGCTGACCCGGATCGCGCGGCTGACCACGTCGCGCCGCTGCGGATCGTACGGCTCGTAGAGCTCGCTGGCCACGATGCACTCGGTGACGAACTCGGCGGTGTGCTCGGCATCGCGCGGATACCCGTCCGCGATCAACCGGCCGACCCCGAGCTGGGCGATCCAGGGCGGGTCGAGACTGACGGTGCGGACCTGCTGGGTGAGGTCGTACGCGAACGTCAGCCGGTTCTCCGACCGCTCCGGCGTGAACGCCGCGACCCGTGGGAACGACAGGTTGCCGCCGTAGACCCGATCGTCCGCCGGGTGCGGTGCGCGAGCGTCGGGCGCACCTTCCGGACAGCCGATGTTGCGGGCGGTGGGCTCGGGACTCGGTGATCCGCTCGGGGTGGCGTCGGCGCGCGGCGACCGGGTCGCGCCGGCGGTCGGATCGGGGAAGAGGACCGGCTGATCGTGGCGCTCCCTGATCTGCAGCGCGACCGCGGCTATCGCGACGGCGACGGCGAGCACGGTGATCGTGATCAGCCAGCGGGCCGCCCGCGGCCGGGCGGCAGGGGCGGCCGCCGTCATCGACTGGGGCGCGGCGCCGCCGGGATCGGCGGTGGTCTGCGCCGACCATCGCTCGCCGTCCCAGTAGCGGTAGCAATCGGGCTGCCCGCCGGGGTCCGGATACCATCCGGGCGCGCCGCTCATGGGTCCATTCTGCGTCGCTCGCCGAGCCGCACGCCGACGCCGGCCCCTCGGTAAGGGACCGGCGTCGGCGAGCTGGCGAGGGTACGGATCACTTGTAGGTGAAGTGGTCCACCGAGACCTTCGGCGACGTACCGGTTGCCGTGGTCACCCGGACATGGTGGGTGCCCACCGTGCCGGCCGGGGTGGTGGCCTGGCAGCTGGTCGCGGAGGTGCAGGAGACGGCGGTGGCCTTGACTCCGCCCACCGTGATCGAGCGGACCGCGGTCAGGTTCGTCCCGGTGACGGTGATCCGGGTGCCGCCGCGATGGCTGCCCGAGCTCGGCGAGACCTTGGTCACCGCCGGCGCCGGAGCGATCCCGGTCCCGGTCACCGGAATGCTGAACGCGCCGAACGTCGTGTTGAGCGTGATGTGCGCGCTGATCGGGCCGAGCTGGTGTGGCCGGTAGGAGATCGTGACCGTGCAGGAGTCGCCGGGCTTGAGCGTGCTGCAGGTCGTGTTGGGCATGTTGACGTCGGCGTTGTCGGTGCCGGCGGAGGTCGCGGTCAGGTCGACGCTGCCGGTGTTGGTGAGCTGGACGTCCTTGGTCTTCGTCGTGTTGAGTGTCTGGCTGCCGAACGCGAGCGAGGTCGGGTTGAGGCTCACCGTCTGGATCGGAGCGGTGATCTTCGGGTAGACGAAGTCACTGGTCGAACCCAGGTAGCTCGCATCGCCGGCATAGATCGCGTGGATCCCCTGGTACTGACCGGGCGGCAGCGAGGTGGTGGTGAGCTTGGCGACACCGTCGACGACGTCCGCGGTGCCGATCGTGGTCTTCACGTACGAGTTGATGTCGATCATCTCGAACGTCACCGTGCCGCCGATCGCCGGGCCGCCGGTCAGCGCCGGCGAGATCGTGTCGGTCAGCGTGACCGGAGTTCCCTGTGGCGCCGAGGCCGGTGCGGTCAGGGTCGAGGTGGTCTCCGAGCCCGTCGCCCACTCGAGCAGGACGAGGCCGTCACCGCTGACGGTGCGGCTGTCGAAGGTGGCGTTCGCCTCGATCGCGTACGACAGGCCGCCGGCCCCCCCGCCGCCCCCGCCACCGCCGTACGTCCCGGTCCCGCCGGCGTGGCCGCCGCCGAGCGCGGCACCGTTCCAGCCGCCACCGCCGCCACCGCCGCCGCCGGCGAAGCTCGCGCTGGGCGCGTCCTTGCCGTCCTCGCCGTGGTAGATGTCGGAGCTGCCGGCGATGTTGCCGGACGCGCCGCTCCCGGCACCGGCGCCCGAGCCGCCGGAACCGCCGTGGGCGGCGTCCCCGCCGTTGCCGCCGGCATAGCTGAAGACGGCCCCGCCGCCGCCGCCGCCACCGCCGCCGGCAGCGACGCCGATCACCCGGCCGTCGAGGGTGACCCAGGTGGCCGCACCGCCGCGACCGCCGTTGCCGTTGAGATCGCCGTGGCCGCCGCGGCCGCCGTGGGCGTCACCGTAGGAGTGCTCGGCACCGTCCGGACCGGCCGCGGTCCCGGGCAGCAGGTCGAGGTGCTGTCCCGCCTTCACCGCGATGGTCTCGTCCACGATGGCACCGTGACCGCCGGTGCCTCCCGGCGATCCGGCCCCGGTTCCGCCGTCGGCGCCCGAGCCGCCGACCAGATGCACGTGGACCGAGCTGGTGCCCTGCGGCACCGTCCAGTTCAGCTCGCCGTCGGCGGCCTGCTGGACCAGCTGGTGCGGCGTGCCGAACGGCACGTCGGCGCTTGCCGGCATCGTCGTGCCGATCGCGGCTGCCACCAAGGTGGCCGGCACGCTGAGCGCGACCAGCGCCCGCCGGACGAAGCTGCTGTTGTTGATCATGCTGCTGTTGATCATGATGTGAGCTCCCGAGTTGTTCTCTGACCCGCCCCTTGCGGATCGATGTCACAACTGTCGCGAAAATGCGGAGCTCCGACGATGGTGCGGACCTGTCGATCCCGGAGGGGGTGCTGGCACCCCCGTGCGTGGCGGTCCGCGATCAGGTTTGCGCTGTGCGGCCCCGGCCGTCGATCACCGCGGTCAGGCTGTCCAGGGTCAGATCCTGCTTGCTGACGAACCCGGCGGCGCCGCAGTCGGTGATGCCCGGTGGCAGGTCGCCGACCATGCCGGTGGAGATCAGCACGACGCGGACGTCGGGAAGCCGGGAGAGCAACAGCCGGGTGGTCTCGATGCCGTCGAGGTCCGGCATCCGGACGTCCATGATCACCACATCCGGCCGCAGCCGTTCGGCCAGCTCCAGTGCTTCCGCCCCGGACGCCGCGGAGCCGACCAGCTCCAGCGACGCGCTGGACCGGACCAGGGCCGACGCCGCCCGCCGGGCAAGCGGATGGTCGTCGACGACGATCACCGATGCCATCTCAGCCCCCGTCGTCGGCAAGGAACATCAGGGCCGCCCGGACCCGGGGATGGTTGTGCTGATCGCCGCTCAGGTCGAGCTTGGCGAAGATCGAGTTGATGTGCTTCTCCACGGCGCGTTGGCTGAGGAAGAGACTTCCCGCGATCGCCGTGTTCGTCTTGCCCTGGGCGATCGCGGCGAGCACCTCACGTTCCCGCGGGCTCAACGAGGCGAGCGCCGTACTGCCGCCGCGGGCCCGGCCGGCGACCAGCGCCTCCACCACCTTGGGATCGATGGCCGACCCACCCGCCGCCACGGCCTCGATCGCCTGCACCAACTCGTCCA
The DNA here is from genome assembly GCF_039537205.1 of Microlunatus ginsengisoli. Lineage (NCBI taxonomy): Bacteria > Bacillati > Actinomycetota > Actinomycetes > Propionibacteriales > Propionibacteriaceae > Microlunatus > Microlunatus ginsengisoli. The sequence goes on from NZ_BAABAB010000014.1 coordinate 49,065, forward strand.
GATCGCCCACCCGTTCCTTGAGCAGATAGCCGCGGCCCTCGGTGCCGCGGGCCAGCAGCGCCTTCACGTATCCCGCCTCGGCATACTGGCTCAACAGCAGCACGCCGATCGGTGGCGACGCGCTGCGACACACCTCGGCGATCCGCAACCCTTCGTCGGTTCGCGTCGGCGGCATCCGGATGTCGGTGAGCACGACGTCAGGGCCGGTGGCGGCGATCGAGGAGACGGTCTGGTCGTAGTCGGCGCAGGCCGCGACGACCTCGAGCCGGTCCGCACCGCCGAGCAGCCGACAGGTTCCCTCGCGGACGAGGAAGTTGTCGTCGGCGACGATCAGCCGGACGGTCATCGGCGGAGCCTCTCGTGACGAACGAGTGGGAGGTGGCGGTCATGGCGCTGGCCGCTCGGGGTTCGGTGTTCGGGGCAGTCGGACAGTGAAGGTCATCATGTCGTGGGTCAATGATGACGTGAGGCTGCCGTCGAAGGCCTCCAGCCGGTCCCGAACCAGCCGGACGGCGCTCGGATCCGGCTGAGCCGGTGCGGCGATCCGGCCGCCGACCTGGAGCTGGAGCACGGCGTCGTCGTCCGACAACCCGAGCTGCAACTCCTCCGCCCCGGCGTCCACCAGCGTGTCGAGCAGGGTCACCACGCAGAAGTACGCGGCCCGCAGCACCTGGTCGGGCACGGCCTCGCCGGCGGCGCCGGTGATCCTCAGCAGACGATCGTGGCGCTCCATCCACCCGTCGAGCGAGGCGACCAGGCCGTCCTCCGACAGCCGCGGTGGGTGGATGCCGCGGGCCAGGACGCGGAGCTCGTCCAGCGCCCGGCTCGCCTCCTGCCGGACGATCGCCGGATCGGGCCGGTCGGCGGCCAGCTCGTCCGTCGCCGCGACGAGGTGCGGCGACACGCGGTGCTCGACCTCGGCCCGCAGCCGATGCCGCTGCTCGGCGCGAGCCTCCCTCAGTCTCGTGGTCGACGCGGCGAGTGCTTCGCCCAGCTGCATCAGCTCGGCCTCGCGCCGGCGCAGGTCCACGGTCAGCCGTACGGTCGACAACGCGACGCCGGCGGGAGCGGCCAGCTCGTCGAGCAGCCGGCGGTCGAACGGCGTCAACGGCTCCGCGCCGGCGGCGATCTCGATCTCGCCGACCCGGTCCTCGCCGTGCCGGACGTCGACCCGATAGGCCACGGTGTCGGCGGTTTGGCCCGACGGCCACGCCTGACCCCAAGAGGAGCCGTCGGCCAGCCAGACACGTACCTCGGCGCGCTGCCGGTTCCGTCCGGCGGCCTCGGCCAGCCGGACCACGACCTCGTCGACCGGCAACGCATCGGCCATGCTCCGCAGCAAAGCGTCCATCGAGGCCTCGGCGTCGGCGCGCTGCCGATGCACCACACGATTCGCCAGCCGCTCCACCGGTTCCTGGACCAGCCAGAGCACCACGGCGACGACGACGGTCGCCGCCAGCACTCCCCACCAGGGCGGTCGATCGGTACGCCCGGTCGCGGCCCGGTAGCCGAGCGCCAAGATCGCGAACAGGACCAGCGCGAGCAGCCCGCGCAGCACTCCGGCCGTCCAGCCGACCTTGCTCATGGTGTTTCCTGTTCGCTCGTGCCCGGCGCCGGGAAGCCGGTCGTCCGCGGCCACGGCCCGGAAGGCCCGCTCGCCTCGCGGAGACGATGGCTCGCCTCGATCTTGCCTTCCGTTCCGCGACCACGGAAGACCGGCGCGCCTACTCGACGCTCGCTCACGGTGTTTCCTGTTCGCTCGCGCGGGCCGGGATCGATCCGCGGACCACGACTCCGGTTCCGCCGGGGCCGTTCTCGACCGTCAGGGTGCCGCCGAGCAACGCGAGCCGGGAACCGAGCTGCAGCAGGCCACCGGCGCCGTCGGTGGCCGAGCCCGGATCGATCCCGGTGCCGTCGTCGGCGACCGAGAACCGCACCCTGGGTCCCAGCACCAGCCCGACCCGGGCATGCCGCGCGTGTGCGTGCTTGGCAACGTTCTGCAGCGCCTCCCGGCAGCAGTAGTAGACCGCGGACTCGACCTCGGAGTCGACCGGCCACGTGCCGCTCTGGTCGACCGAGACGACCAGCCCGCCGCGCTCGGCGAGTGCGGCGGCATCGCGCAACGCCGGGCCGAGACCTCGAGCCAGGGCCGCCGGCGCGTCGGCCAGCACGTCGTCCAGGTCGTGCCGGGCGGTCTGCAGCACCTCGTGCAGTTCGTCGCACGCCGCCTCGTCCATCGGTGGTCGGAGGGCCGCGGCGCCGATCACCGCCGCGACCAACGCCTGTTGCGCGCCGTCGTGCAGATCGCGTTCGAGCCGGTAGCGTTCCTGGTCCTGCGCCGCGACCAGCCGGAGGCGAGTCTGCCGCAGCGCTTCCGTACGATCGGCGAGCTCGGCGACCCGGTCGACCAGCCGGACGGTCAGCTGAGCGTTGTGCAGGACCAGACCGGCATGATCGGCGATCCGTGCCGCGGTTGCCCGGTCGGCCTGCGGAAGGTGCTCACCGTCGACCACGCCGAGCGTCAGGCTGCCGAGCTCCGCACCCTCGTACCGGATCGGCCAGACCTCGTCGTGCCGGGCCAGCTCGGTTCGCCGGCCGGGCCCGGCGTGTGCCAGCCGAACCGTTGTGCCGTTGTCGTCGAGCCAGATGGACGCGTCGTAGGCCCGGGTCGCGGCAAGGGCGACGGCGGCCAGCTGGTCGATCTCACGTCCGGCACTCAGCCGTTCCAGGCCGGAGATCAGGCTGCGGGTTGCCTCGGTCGGGCTGAGCTCCTGGCCGAACACCACCCGGTTGGCCCACCGCCGAGCCGCCAGCCGGAGCGGTTCGACCAGCGCCACGGCGACCGTCGCCGCAACGACCGTCGGCCACAGGCCGTCGCCGCCCAGCCGCGACGCGAGGGCGACGATCACGACGTAGCAGCCGCCGACGCCCAGCGACAGGGCCCCGTAGAGCAGCACCCGGCTGAGCAGCCGGTCGATGTCCCACAACCGATACCGGAGCACGCCGGCGACGAGGACGATCGGCACGATCGCGAACAGCGCCGGGAACAGGTCCTCGATCCGGGCACAGAAGGTCGCGGCCGCGGGCTGCCCCAGCAAGACCAGGCAGCGGCCGCCCAGCCAGAGCAACCCTCCGGCGAGCGACGGCAGCAGCGCCGCGCCCATCAGCCGGGCGACCGCTCGCTGCTGAGCGTCCGCCCGGTCGTCGCGCAACCGGAGCGTCTGGGCACCGATGCCGAGCATCGGCACGGCGATGCCGAAGAAGACCATGAAGAACTGGGGATGGGCCAAGAAGCTGCCGCGCCAGCTGATCACGGCCACGGCCAGCGTCCACAAGCCCACGATCACCCAGGTCGTACGCCGGCCGAGCCGGATCCGGCGAGGCCAGCTCCCGTCCGGGAAGAGCACGACCGCCCAGACATAACACACGCCCGAGGTGATGTGGATGGCGAAATGGATCAGCTGCACCGGCCACGGGGTGCCGATCAGGTAGAACGCCCGATGGCTGGGCATGTTGAACGTGGCCGCGGTTCCCAGCAGGGCGAACGCCAGCAGTCTCGGCACGAGGTCGTCGGGTCGGCGGGCGAAGAGCAGCAGGGCGAGGCTCAGGTTCAGCAGACTGAACGCGTACTCCATCACCGCCTCACCGGCGGGTACCGGGGCAATGCTCGGGCGGACGACGAGGGTCAGGACGCCGAGCAGTAGCCAGAGGCCGACCGCAACCGCGTAGCCGGCGAAGAGCAGGCGGATCGCGATCGTGCTGCGACGCTGCTCGATCACGGCCGGCCTCCCTCACCGCCGTCGTGCCGGCCAGGCTTCCTCACCCAGGCGCGGGATGCGCAGCGTCACGATCGCACCGGGGCTCAGCCGACCCCGGACCACGCCGCCGTTGCGCCACTGTGCCCGACCAACACGACATCCACCAGTGTGCCCAGGGCGGCGACGACGGCGACCACCAGGGCCAGGCCGATGAGCCAGCGCGGCAGGACTGCACCACGGGTGAGCCGTGGGGCACCCGGGCGCCAGAGGTACGTCCCGATCGCTCCGACGAGCAGCGCGATCACCCAGGGGAGCAGGCTGTCCGCCAGTTGCGCGTGCCGCTCGATCAGAGCGGAGCGGCCCAGCTGATGCTCGAGCTGTTCGCCCGACTGCGTGGTCAGCGGCACCAACAGCAGCGCGGCGGCCGCCAGGGCTACGACGCCCCACCCGAGCCAGCCTCGAAACCTCGGCCAGACGACGTAGGCGAGCACGGCGATCGCGGCCGTCGGGACGATCACGACGGTGGCGTGCACGATCAGGGGATGCAGCGGAAGTCCAAAGATGGTGATCATGGTCGGCTCCTCGACTCGGTCATGGCAGGACCAACCTTCCGCAGGTTTTCTTGGACGTTTCTGAGCGCCGACGGCGGTGCTGGTGCGCTGTCGAGGAGGAGGTGCCACGGGCGCCTGGGCGCCGGTCGGCTGGGTCCGTCAGCCGCGCGAGGCGTCGCGGTCGTCGATGAGGTCCAGGTCGCGGACGGTGAAGCGGTGGTGCTCGCAGTTCTCGGTGAGCACGGTGCCGAGACACCGTCGCACCGTGCGACCTCGGGCCTACGGCGGCCAGACGTCGTCGTCGGGAACGGGTGCGGTCGCCGCGAGTTGCTCCGGCGTGACCGATGCCAGCCACGACGCCAGCTCGGCGGCCTGCGCCCGGCGCACCCCGACCACGTCGTCGAGACTCGGCTCGACCGAGAGGTCGAGACCGTGCGCCTCGCGGTAGGGCTCGACCGAGGGCCCGATGCCCATCGGGGTGAACGGTGCGGTCGAGCCGAGGCAGCAGCGCCGGAACCACGAGTCGTGCACGAAGACGAGGTGCCGCAGCGTCTGCACCGCCGACCACTCGCCGTTGACGCTTTCATGCTCGACGCCGGGTGTCCGGCGGATCAGAGAGATCGTCGCCTCCCAGTCGGCGTCGAGCTGCCGCCAGGCCGCTCGCAGATCGGCGGGCTCGTCGGAGCGGATCAGCACTCGTACGGGATGGCGCCGGTCGAGCTCCGTGCCGACGTACGCGGTCACGTCGACGCCGTTGACGACGAGATGGTCCACAAGGCCGTCGATCGCGACGTCCTGCATGAGGACTCCGACGAATCGCGCCCCGTCGAACTCGCATTCCCGGAACTCGGCACCCTTCAGGTCTTCGTCCATGAATCGCCGCATACCGCCTGACGCTAGGCCGTAGCGCCGGCGGCGGCGGATGGGGGCTCTGATCGCGGGGCCTCGGCGGCGTCACCGGGGGCCGGCGCCCTCCCGGCATGGTGCGCGCGGGCCGACCCTCCCGCGCGGCGGCGGTTCGGCGCGTCAGAAGCCGAAGAGGGACGGCAGGAACGACAGGGCCGCCGCGATGAAGGTGAGCGAGATCGGGGTTCCGTCGGGAATCACGGTGAGCGGGGTGGTGAGGATCATGGCGGTGGATCTCCTTCGGTGGTGTGGACTGGATCCGATGACCGACACTCTGCTGGACGGGGGAGTCCCGGTCAGTCCGCCGATCGACCCTCTGTGCGGGGGAAGCGGCCGTCCCCCGATCGGAGGAGGACTGCGCGCCGCGGGTCTCAGGTGTGGAGTTCGCCCGCGATCACGGTCCGGGCGATCTTGGTGGTGAGCAGCGTGCCGGGGTCGGTGGCGAACGGGGGATCCTCGTCCGGCGAGCCGTCGAAACCATGCTCGCGATGCTCAGAAGCGAACGCCTCCCGGAGCACCGGCCGGAGGTCGGCCGGTTGATCATCCGCGGATCGACCCGGCTCGACGACCGCGTAACAACGCTGTAACACAGTGATCGGCAGACTTGCGGGCATGGACAAGCAGACCGAGTTCGTGTTGCGGGCCATCGAGGAGCGCGACGTCCGGTTCGTTCGGATGTGGTTCACCGACGTACTGGGATTCTTGAAGTCGGTCGCGATCGCGCCGGCCGAGTTGGAGGGCGCATTCGCCGAGGGCCTCGGCTTCGACGGCTCCGCGATCGAGGGGTTCGCCCGGGTCTACGAGTCCGACATGGTGCTCCGGCCCGACCCGTCCACGTTCCAGATCCTGCCGTGGCGCGACACCAGCCCGGCCACCGCCCGGATGTTCTGCGACATCGCGATGCCGGACGGCTCGCCGTCGTACGCGGACCCCCGCTATGTCCTCAAGCGGACCCTGAAGAAGGCCGCCGATCTCGGGTTCACGTTCTACACCCACCCCGAGGTGGAGTTCTTCCTGTTCAAGGATCCGGTGATCCCGGGGGAGCCGCCGGTCCCGGTCGACTCCTCCGGCTACTTCGACCACACCCCGCAGAGCACCGGCAGCGACTTCCGCCGCCGGGCGATCACCATGCTCGAGCAGATGGGCATCTCGGTGGAGTTCTCCCACCACGAGGGCGCGCCCGGTCAGCAGGAGATCGACCTGCGCTACGCCGATGCCTTGTCGATGGCGGACAACCTGATGACCTTCCGGGTGGTGGTCAAGGAGGTCGCCCTGTCCCAGGGGATCAACGCCTCGTTCATGCCCAAGCCGTTCACCGACCACGCCGGCTCGGGGATGCACACCCATATGTCGCTGTTCGAGGGTGACAACAACGCGTTCTACGACGCCAGCGCGGAATACCACCTGTCCAAGACCGCGCGCTACTTCATCGCCGGACTGCTCCGGCACGCCGCGGAGATCACCGCGGTGACGAACCAGTGGGTGAACAGCTACAAGCGGTTGGTCGGGGGCAGCGAGGCGCCGAGCTACATCTGCTGGGGCCGCAACAACCGGTCCGCGCTGGTCCGGGTGCCGATGTACAAGCCGAACAAGGGCGCCTCGGCCCGGGTCGAGCTGCGTTCGGTCGATTCGGCCTGCAACCCGTATCTGGCGTTCGCGCTGATGTTGGCCGCCGGGCTGGCCGGGATCGAAGGCGAGTACGAGCTGCCGGAGGGCGCGGAGGACGACGTTTGGTCGCTCACCGAGCGAGAGCGCCGGGCTCTCGGCATCGAGCCACTGCCGCGCAACCTGGACGAGGCGATCCGGGTGATGGAGCGCTCCGACCTGGTCGCGGAGACCCTCGGCGAGCACGTCTTCGACTTCTTCCTGCGCAACAAGCGGGCGGAGTTCGACGAGTACCGCCGCCAGGTCACCCCGATGGAGCTCCTCCGCCTGCTTCCCGTCCTCTGAGCTCTGTGCCCTGAGCCTGTCGACGGGGCAGCAGCTACGTGCGCTTCGACAGGCTCAGCGCGCGTAGCTGTGCGAACGGCGCACCCGCCCGAACGTGCCCTGAGCCTGTCGAAGGGCGACACGTAGTGACGTCGTCCGACCGACGACGGCTCAACTCAGCAGCGGGAGGACCGGGGACAGGTCGGCCTGCCGGCCGCTGGCCTTGACCGAGCGGGCGGCCCGGGCCTCGGCCCACGACGTACGTCCGGTGGCGAGCCGCAGGAAGGTGACGGCGTCGGTCTCCACCACGTTCGGGGGTGTGCCCCGAGTGTGGGTCGGGCCCGGATCGTCGGGCAGCCCGCACTGCACCGCGGCGTACGGCGGCACCCGGACCTCGATCGAGCGGCCGGGGGACTGCCCGGCCAGGATCGCGGTGAGCGTGCGCGCGGTCGAGCCCAGCGCCGAGCGGTCCAGCGGCACCGGATCGCGGTCGGGCAGCGAGCGGCTGAGGTCGTCGCTGTGGACGACCAGCTCGACCACCCGGGTCTCGGTGAAGTCGAGCGTCGTCGCCGGGCCGCGCGGGGAGTCCAGCGCGACCGGCAGCGGCCCGGCCAGCGCGGTGGCCAGCGACTCCAGCGCCGCGGCGGCGCGCGCCGCCAGCTCCGGTCCGGTGCTGTCGCCGGTCGCGTCGAGGGTCCGCGCCTGGATCTGGTCGGCGTCGCGGCGGTAGCGCCGGACCAGCTCGTCCGCGGGCACCGGACGCTCGGCCGTCGGCCGGCCCAGCAGCAGCTCGAATCCGGCGATGATCAGCACCAGGTGTCCGGTCAGCGTCCGTACGTCCCACTCCGGCAGCACGCTCGGCCGATCGAACTCCCCGGCCGGCAGCGTGCCCAGCCAGTCGACCAGCAGCCGACCCTGGGCCAGCAGGACCGCGCTCGCTCTCGCCTGCTTGTCAGCCATCGCCCCGATCCCTCCGCCCGCCGGTCCGAGCCGCCACGCTACAAGTGGTCCCGGACCGGCGGAGGGCGGGTGGAGCCGCGTTCGCCCCGACCGGCCTACAAGTCGACCGGGCGGAGCACCCGGTCGATCCCGTGCGCGATCTGCCGGTTCCCGCGATTCAGGTTGGGCTGGACGACGTACGGATTCGCGTCGTCGGGGTCGGCATCGACCAGCTTGACGAAGATGCAGTAGCGCACCGAGACCGTGATCGAGGAGCCGGACAGCGCGGTCGACAGCCTCGCCCCGTTGGACCGCAGCGCGGCCCGGTAGGTGATCGTCTTGCCCGGCACCACGTGATAGAGCAGGACGTTCTCGATCGTCGGGATCCCCAGCGACGCGACGTCGGCGAAGACCGCCGACTCGCTGGAGTACGACTTGCCGGTCAGGTCCGAGGCGAGCCGCCGGAACGCCCGATCGGTGGGCAGGAACGCAGTCAGCGGCACCGAACCGTCGGCCAGGACCGCGACCGGCGACTTCGGGTCCGCCGTCAGCACGGCCCGGACGGCGTTGTCGAGGATGTCGTAGTCGTTCCAGTCCTTGTCGAACCCGGAGCCGTCCTTGGCCAGCAGGGCGGCCAGACTCGACTGGCCGAGCCGGTGTTTGCTGTGGGCGTCGGCCGGTGCGGCGGTGATCAGCGCGGCGCCGGCGGTGAGCACCAGACCGGCGGCGAGCGCGGTCAGGCGGCGTACTCCGTTCATGGATCGAACTCCCTTCGAACCGCCCCCGTTGGCGGTCCTTCCGTCACGGCTTTCTCGACGGGCCGGCACAGCGGATGCGCAGTCTGTGATCTGGGTCACGAAAGAATGTCGGCCGGATAGCATCGCCGGGTGGACCGGATCCAGACCACGCAAGGCAGGTTGGCCCGACTGGGCTTCAGCGACTCCGCGACGGCCGAGCGGCTGCTGGCCGAGTGGGGCTCGGAGTCGGCGGAGATCCTCGACCTGCTCGCCGACGTCGCCGACCCGGACCTCGCCCTGTCCACCCTCGACCGGCTGGCCTCCGCCCGGCCGGACCTGCCCGCGATGCTGGTCGGCTCGCCGACCCTCGCCCAGCAACTGACCCGGGTGATGGGCGCCAGCGCGTCGCTCGGGCGGCACCTGATCGCCCATCCCGACCAGGTCGAGCTGCTGGCCGACCCGGTCGTCCAGTCCTCCGCCGGCGAGCTCCGGGCCGAGCTGCTCCGCTCCGTCGGCGCCGATCCGGACTCGACCGCCCCGCAGGCTGAGGACCTCACCGGCGACGGGCTGCGGATCGCCTACCGCGGTGCGCTGCTGCGGATCGCCACCCGCGACCTGTGCGAGCCGGAGCCGATCGAGTCCTTCGACACCGTCGTGGACGAGCTGTCCGATCTCGCCGACGCCACCTTGGAGACGGCGCTGTCGATCGCCCGCGCGCGCTGCGGGCCGGAGGCGCTGAAGTGCCGGCTGGCGGTGATCGCGCTGGGCAAGTGCGGTGCGCAGGAACTCAACTACGTCAGCGACGTCGACGTGCTCTATGTCGCCGAGCCCGTTCTCGGCGAGGACGGCGAACCGCTCATCTCACCCGCGCAGGCGATCACGCTCGCCACCCGGATGGCGGCCGACCTGACCCGGGTCTGCTCCGCCCACACGGCGGCCGGCACGATCTGGGAGGTCGACGCCGCGTTGCGGCCGGAGGGCAAGGCCGGACAGCTGGTCCGGACGTTGTCTAGTCATCGGACGTACTACGAGAAGTGGGCCAAGACCTGGGAGTTCCAGGCCATGCTCAAGGCGCGGCCGGCCTGCGGCGACCTCGCGCTCGGCCAGGACTTCGTCGACCTGGTGGCACCGATGGTGTGGCGGGCCGCCGAGCGGGAGAACTTCGTCGCCGACACCCAGGCCATGCGCAAGCGGGTGATCGAGCACATCCCGGCGAAGGAGGCGACCCGGGAGCTGAAGCTCGGCCGGGGCGGACTGCGCGACGTCGAGTTCTCCGTCCAGCTGCTCCAGCTGGTGCACGGCCGGGTCGACGAGCGGGTCCGGATCCGCGCCACCCTGCCGGCCCTGCGGGCGCTGGTCGAGTGCGGGTACGTCGGCCGCGAGGACGGCAAGAGCCTCGCCCTGTCCTACCGGTTCCTGCGCACGCTGGAGCACCGGGTGCAGCTGTTCAACCTGCGCCGGACCCATCTGCTGCCCGAGGGCGAGGAGGATCTGCGCCGGATCGGCCGCTCCCTCGACTTCGCCGATCCTGCGGCCCGGGTGGAGAGCACCTGGCGGTCCTGCACCCAGCGGGTGCGCGCCCTGCACGAACGGGTCTTCTACTCCCCACTCCTCGGAGCGGTGGCGAGGATCCCGTCCTCGGAGCTGCGGCTGACCACCGACGCCGCCCAGGACCGGCTGCGCGCGCTCGGCTATGCAGACCCGAAGGCGGCGCTGCGGCACATTGCGGCGCTGTCGCAGGGGGTGACCCGGCAGGCCGAGATCCAGCGCCAGCTGCTGCCGGCCATGCTCGGCTGGTTCGCCGCCGGACCGAATCCGGACGCCGGGCTGCTGGCGTTCCGGCAGGTCTCGGAGGCGCTCGGCACCACGCCGTGGTATCTCCGCGCGCTCCGCGACGAGGGGATGATGGCGGAGCGGCTCGCCCGGATCCTCGCCTCGAGCCGGTATGCGGTCTCGCTGCTGACCCGAGCACCGCAGACGGTCCAGATGCTCGCCGACGACGACGAGCTGAAGCCGCGGTCGCTGGCCGACCTCGAGGTCGAGATGCACGCCGCGGCCCGGCGGCAGGAGTCACCGGTCGCCGCGGTGGAGGCGATCCGGGCGATCCGGCGGCGCGAGCTGTTCCGGGTGGCCGCCGGTGACCTGCTCGGCCTGAACGACGTGCTGGCGGTCGGTGAGGCGTTGAGCGAGCTGGCGTCGGCCACGATCGACGCCGCGCTGCAGGTGGCCCGGCGCTCCGCGGAGGCGTCCCGGGTGCCCGAGATCGCGGTGATCGCGATGGGCCGCTGGGGTGGCAGAGAGCTGTCATATGCCTCCGACGCGGACGCCATGTTCGTGATGGACGACGAGGACGTGTCCTCCGGCGACCCGACCAAGATCGCCGGTGCGGTGATCACCGAAATGCGCAAGCTGCTCACCCGGCCGGGCGCCGACCCGGTGCTCAGCGTGGACGCCGACCTGCGGCCGGAGGGCAAGGGCGGTGCCCTGATCCGGTCCCTCGGGGCGTACCGCAACTACTACAGCCGGTGGTCGTCCACCTGGGAGATGCAGGCCCTGATCAGGGCGGATGCTCCGGCCGGGAATCTGGAGCTTGGCCGGGAGCTGCTGGAGCTGATCGACGCGAAGCGGTGGCCGCAGGGCGGGTTGACCTCGGCCCAGCTGTCGGAGATCCGCAAGCTCAAGGCGCGGGTGGAGGCCGAGCGGCTGCCGCGCGGGGCGAATCCGGCCAAGCACACCAAGCTCGGCCCCGGCGGTCTGGCCGACGTCGAGTGGACCGTCCAGCTGCTGCAGCTCCAGCACGGCTATGACCACGAGGCCCTGCGCACCCCGAAGACGATGGTGGCTCTCGGCGCCGCGCGAGACGCGGGGCTGATCCCGGTCGAGGACGCCGGCTACCTGGAGGCGGCCTGGCTGCTGGCCAGCCGGATCCGCAACGCGATCATGCTGGTCCGGGGCCGCGGCTCCGACTCGCTGCCGACCGACACCCGGGAGCTGGCCGCGCTGGCCGAGCTGCTCGGCTACGGCCCGAGCGAGGCATCGCACCTGCTGGCGGACTATCGCCGGGTCACCCGGCGTGCCCGCGGCGTAGTGGACCGGGTGTTCTGGGGCGTCTCCTGAATAATTCTCTCACCTTGCCGATGAGCCACCGTGGGTCGTCCAGGTCGTCGGCGGTGAAGTGAAGCACTCGCCAGCCGGCCGCCTCGATCGCGGTGTGCCGTCGCATGGTGGCGACGAAGTCCGCGTAGTAGCGACCGTGATAGGTCCAACCGTCCAGTTCGATACCCAGTCGCGGCCCGGTGAACGCGACATCGAGGAAGCGGACGCCTTCCTCGAGCTCGACCCGCAGATTGGTGACCCAGCCGGTGATGCCGGCTTCCCGCAGGATCGCGTGCAGCCGGCGCTCCCCGCCGGACCAGCCGCCGTCGCGGGAGTCGAGCAGGGCCCGTGCTCGTTCGGTGTTGCCCGCCCGATACGAGGTCTCAGTCAGCACGCACCGCAGCGTCGCCAGGTCCGCGGCTCCGGCGCGGAGCACGTGGTCGATCACGTCGCCGCCTAGCCGCGGGACCAGGTCGAGGGCGGTGAGCGCGGGGATCGTGACCCGAACCCCTCGGGTCCGGATGACATGGACGGGATCCACCTGCCGTTTCTCGAATCGATATCCGCGCTGGCGCGTCCGTCGCCGCGAGACGGCAGCCTCCACCTCCTCGACGGGCAGATCGGGCCAGAACGTCAATCTCGCCGCCGCACGTCCGATCACGATGCTTGCCGGATCGGCCCGCTGGATCGCCGCCAGTAGGGTCCACGGGTCGTTCCGCAACTCGGGTGGCGCATACCAACCGGGCAGCACGGCGACGAGCTGCCCGCGGGCGCGCAGCCCGTCGAGAACGCGCGCGAGCTCGGGCTGCTCCCGCCGCCCGATCACCCGCCGCTGCGCGAGGATGTGGGCGACGGGATCTGGTAGGCCGGTCATGCCGACACACTCGGGATCTCACCCCCGATCGTGCCGCCCGCGCGGAAATCTGTGGAGACAGCTCGGAACCGGATGAGATCTGTGGACAACCTCAGCCGACGAGACCCGTCCGGCGCACTTCCAGACTGCCCTGATTTCCTCCGGCCGGGCAGGCTTGGCCGTTGGGGTAGGTGGTGGTCACGTCGACGGTGATCGCGTCGAACGTCCGCTGTTTGCCCGCGATTGTCGCCGTGGCACCCACGCTCGTATGGCCCGCGGTCAGTTCGTCGATCGCCGCGAAGCCGACTAGCGTCCCGTCAGGCACAGCTGTCGCGGAGCAGCTGGAGTCGTCGGAGGTCATCGGGCAGTCATCGGCGCGAGTGGTCATCCCTGGCGTCAGCTCGACCGACACCGTGCGGCACTTGCCATCGGAGCAGACGTCCAGGCCGAGCCTCGTCAGGTGGCCGGCAAGATCATCGACCACGACCACTCTGATGCCCGACGGCGACCCGATCTCGGTGCAGGCCGGAGACGGGGACGTACAGCCGGCGAGTGCGAGCAGCAGGAACGCCGCGGCCGTCCGGATCGGTCCGCTGCGCATGCCTCCAGGGTAGAAGCCCGGGGATCGGGTAGTGGGTCTCCGGGCGCCAGCGCGCCGGATCAGGGAGGAAATATGTCGTCGGACGTCGAGATCGGCACGGTCACCACGAACATCCCGGCCCGGTTGGACCGGCTGCCCTGGGCGCGGTTCCACTGGATGGTCATCATCGGGCTGGGCACCGTGTGGATCCTGGACGGCCTCGAGGTGACCATCGTCGGCTCGATGTCGGAGGCGTTGAAGCCCGCCGACACCGGGCTCGGGATGAGCAACTTCGACATCGGCCTGGCCGGCGCGGTCTATGTCGCAGGTGCCTGCCTCGGTGCGCTGGTCTTCGGCCAGCTGACCGACCGGTTCGGCCGGAAGAAGCTGTTCATCATTACCCTGGTGCTGTACACGATCGCGACCGTGCTGACCGCGTTCTCGATGAACCCGATGTGGTACTTCGTCTGCCGGTTCTTCACCGGCGCCGGCATCGGCGGCGAGTACGCGGCGATCAACTCCGCGATCGACGAGCTGATCCCGAAGGATTACCGCGGCCGGGTGGACGTGGTGATCAACGGGTCGTTCTGGGTCGGCGCCGCGGCCGGGGCCCTGCTCACCCTGCCCCTGCTGGATCCGACCCTGGTGAACCCCGCGTACGGCTGGCGGATCGCGTTCGGGCTGGGCGCGGTGCTCGCCGTCGGTGTGCTGCTGGTCCGCCGGCACGTCCCGGAGAGTCCACGCTGGCTGTTCATCCACGGCCGGGAGGACGAGGCGGAGGAGGTGGTCGACGACATCGAGAAGCGGATCAGCGCCGACGGCCACGACCTGGCCGAGCCGGAGGGCACGATCACCGTTCGGCAGCGCCGCTCGATCGGGATGGGGCTGATCGCGAAGACCGTGTTCGCCTCCTACCCCAAACGGACGCTGGTCTGCTTCGCGCTGTTCGTCGGCCAGGCGTTCCTGTACAACGCCTTCTTCTTCACCTACGGCGACACCTTGACCACCTTCCTCGGGGTGAAGCAGACCGGCGGCTACATCGCGGTCTTCGCCGTCAGCAACTTCCTCGGCGCGCTGCTGCTGAGCAAGCTGTTCGACACCGTCGGGCGGCGGCCGATGATCGCGGGCACGTACCTGCTGTCGGGAGTGCTGCTGGCGATCACCGGACTGATCTTGGGCAACCTGACCGCGATCACGCTGACCGCGGCCGGCGCGGTGATCTTCTTCTTCGCCTCCGCCGGCGCCAGTTCGGCGTACCTGACGGTGAGCGAGATCTTCCCGATGGAGACCCGGGCCATGTGCATCGCGTTCTTCTACGCGATCGGTACGGCCGCGGGCGGCATCACCGGTCCGCTGCTGTTCGGTGCGCTCATCCAGAACGCCAGCGGCTCCGGCGACATCACCAAGATCGCGATCGGCTACTACATCGGCGCCGTGCTGATGATCATCGGCGGAGTGATCCAGGCGGTCTTCGGGGTCAAGGCCGAGCGCCAGTCCCTGGAAGACATCGCCAAGCCCCTGACCGCGGCTTAGTTCTTTGTGGGCTCGCGCCCGCTGCGCGCCCCGTTGACTCTCACTTTCTCCCTCACTCACAGCCCCGGCGTTGTGCCGCTGCCGCCGTCGGGGCGGGGCTGTTCGTTCGGTCGGAAATGAGAGCCAGGCGCTCCGCTACCCGACGCTCGCCCACGTGATCTTGTGGGCCGGCGCCCGCTGCGCGCCCCGTTGACCCGCTCGTCCGCGGGAAAGTGTGCAGATCTGGCAGCGACACGCCGGTCGGGGCTGCAACAGCTGCACAGTTTCCGGAGGGGGCAGGACGGGCGGGTTCCGGCGGGAGTGCGGACCTAGCAGACGGCGCGGTGATATGCGCCCAATGTGGCGGCGGCGGTGTTGTCCCAGCTGAAGGCGGAGGCGTGGATCGCCGCGTTGATTCCCAGCCGGAGCGCCTCGTCGGGGTCGTCCAGCACGGCCGCCATCGCCTTGGCCCAGTCGTGCGCACCGTGGCCGGCCACCAGATAGCCGGTCTGGCCGTCGTCGACGGCATGCCGGAGCCCGCCGACGTCGGTCGCCACCACCGGCCGGGCACAGGCCTGGGCCTCCAGCGCGACCAGCCCGAACGACTCGTTGTACGACGGCACCCCGACCAGGTCGGACGCGCAGTACCAGCGGAACAGCTCCGCGCGGGCCGAGTGCGGGCGGAAGTCCACCAGGTCCCCGACCCCGAGCTCCTCGGCCAGCGGGGGCAGCGTCCGGGACCAGTCCGCATCGGGCCCGCTCGGGCTGCCGATGATGATCAGCCGCAGCCGCTCGCGGCGGTCCGGATCGGCCCGGACCAGCTCGGCCACCGCCTTGATCAACACGTCCGGTGCCTTCAGCGGTTGCACCCGGCCGACGAACAAGATCACCTGCGCGCGCAGCGGCACACCCAGCTGCGCCCGTGACTTCGGCTGGTCGCAGGGATGGAACGTGTGCAGGTCCACGCCGGGCGGCACCACGGTGATCTGGTCCGGTCGCGCGCCGTAGTGGGTGATCAGCTCCGCCGCCTCGTCACCGGTGTTGGCCGTCAGCCCGTCGGCGGCCGCCACGATCGCGGCCTCGCCCCGGTCCCGGACGTCCGGCTCGGCCTGCTGCGCCCCACCGAGCGCCGCGTTCTTCACCCGGGCCATCGTGTGCATGGTGTGCACCAACGGCAGCCCGTGGCGCTGTTTCAGCTCCAGCCCGGCCACGCCGGACAGCCAGTAGTGGGAGTGCACCAGGTCGTACCGCTCGATCACCGGCTCGAGCGCGGCCGCGAAGTCCGGCACCAGCCGGGGCAGCGCCTCCTTGGGCACCGGGCCGCGCGGCCCGACCGGCAGATGCACCACCCGGGTGTGCTCGTTCAGCTCGACCACGTCCGGTCCGTCGGAGTCGGCCCGGGTGAAGACGTCGACCTTGAGCCCGCGCTCGCCGAGCCGCCGGGCGAGCTCACCGACGTACACATTGAGGCCGCCGGCATCACCGACCCCCGGCGTCGCCAGCGGCGAGGTGTGCAAGCTGATCATCGCGACCCGCCGCGGGTAACCGAGCGTCACGCCTCACCTCCACGGACCCACTCGTGCCTGGGTCACCGCCGAACGAGCGTACCCCCGCCCCTTCCGTCCCGGAAAACTGTGCGGCTGTTGCAGCGACACGCCGACGCGGGCTGCGAGAGCTGCACAGTTTCCCAGAGCGGTGCCGGGGGGAGACGGGTGGCGGCAACTAGGGTTCCTGCATGGCCGGCGTGACGATCGAGGTGCTCGCCGCACCTCAGCTGAATCACGCGATGGCCCACAACGGGCTGCCGTTCCTGCACCGGATCGTGGTCGCGTCGACCAGCCCGCTGTCCGAGATCCTGGTCAGCGCCCGGGTGGTGGACGCGTTCGGCACCGTGCTGAGCCGGCCGTGGCAGCACTTCGCCGAGCGGCTCGATCCCGGCGTGCCGCTGGCGATCGAGCAGCCGGCCGTACGCCCCGACCCGGCCTATCTGGCCGGCGTCGAGGAGGAGACCGCTGCCGAGATCGTCGTCGAGGTCGCCGCCGGCGGTACGTCGATCGCGAGCGGTACCCACCCGATCCGGGTGCTCGCGGCCCGGCAGTGGGTCCTCGACCCGGCCTCGCCGGTGTTGTCCCTGGAGCTGCTGGCGGCCTTCGTCCAGCCGAACCATCCCGCGCTGTCGCCGCTGATCTCCGAGGCGGCGCGGCTGCTCGCCGACGCCACCGGGAGCGGCTCGCTGGGCGTCCACTACGCCGAGCCGGAGCGGATCGACGAGATCGTCGCCGCCGTCTTCACCGCCGTGCACGACCGGCAGGTCTTCTACGCCGAGCCGCCGGCGAGCTGGGGCTACGGCCAGAAGGTCCGGACTCCCGGCGACGTCCTGACCGACCGGGTCGGGACCTGCCTGGACACCACCCTGCTGCTCGCCTCCGCGCTGGAGCACGTCGGGGTCACACCGGTGCTCTGGATGGCACTGGGTCATGCCTTCCTCGGCTACTGGCGCGAGCCCGAGCATGGCCTGCCGGACGCCGCGACGACGCAGGTCGCGGTGCCCGCCAACGCGGTCGACCTGGAGCTGATGGGCGTCCTCGAGACGACCATGGTCACCCGCGAGCGCCGGCCGCCCCGCGACCTGGTCCGCCGTGCCCGGCAGGCGCCGCGGGATCACTACTTCCTCGGCGGTACGTCCGAGCTGCTCGGCGTCGTCGACATCGGGATGGCGCGGATGTTGCACGTCTATCCGCTGCCCGCGCGGCGGGAGCGGGCCGACGGTGTGGTCGAGGTGATCGAGTACGTCCCGCCGGCCCAGCCGTCCACGCCGCCGGGTTCGAGCGCCGGCACCGCCGACGCGCCGGTTCGCACCAGACCCGCCGCCGAGCCGGTGCCGCCGCGGGTGCAGGCCTGGAAGAACGCGCTGCTCGACCTGACGTTGCGCAACAAGCTGCTCAACCTGCGCCAGCCGATGACCCAGGTGCCGCTGCTGCTGCCGCCGGAGCACCTGGGTGCGCTGGCCGACCAGCTCCAGGACGGACGTACGGTGTCGGTCCGGGCGGTCGACGACCTCACCGGGGCGGTGGTCACCGAGGGCGCCGGCGACGCGTACGCCCTCCCCGCCGACGTCCAGCGGGCGATGCTGGTCGGCAAGTCGACCATCTACTCCGGGCACGCCCGGGGCGATCACGAACGGGCGTTCGCCCGGCTGCGCTACCGGGCTCGGACCGGCCGGGAGGAGACCGGCGCCAACCCGCTGATGCTCACCCTCGGCCGGCTGGACTGGGAGCTCGGCGACCGCAAGCTGGCGGCCCCGCTGCTGCTCCTGCCGGTCGACATCAAGGGCGTGGTGATGCCGTTCCGGCTGGCCGCGGACCCGGCCGGCGCGGTCAGCGTCAACCTGTCCCTGCTGGAGAAGCTGCGGGTCGAGTTCGGCTTCACGGTGCCGGGCCTGGACGAGCTGCCGACCCGGGCCGACGGGGAGGGGGTCGACGTCGGCGCGGCGATCAAGACGTTCCGGGAGGCGATCGCGGCGTCCGGGCTGGCGTTCCGGGTGGAGAGCGAGGCCCGGCTGATCATCGGCGGCTTCACCGGGTTCCTGCTCTGGCGCGATCTGGACGAGCACTGGGAACGGTTCGTCCAGCGACCGCTGGTCCGGCAGCTGTTGGACGGCCGGATCACGGACCTGCCCGAACCGGACCGGCCGACCCGCGCCGCGCTCGACGACCCCGCGGGGGTCGCCCGCTTGGACGGAATCGTGGCCGCGGCGCCGATCCCGGCGGACGGGTCCCAGGCGCAGGCCATCGCCGCCGCGCGCGCCGGGCAGAGCTTCGTGCTCGAGGGCCCGCCGGGCACGGGCAAGTCGCAGACAATCACCAACATCCTGGCCGATCAGATGACCCAGGGTCGCCGGGTGATGTTCGTCGCCGAGAAGGGCGCCGCGCTGGACGTGGTCCGGCACCGGCTGGGCGAGATCGGCCTGCTCCCGTATGCCCTCGACCTGCACGACCACAACGCCCGCCCGGCCGAGGTTCGGGCCCGGTTGAAGACCGCGCTGGCCCAACGCGTACGTCCCGACCTGGACGGCTATCGCGCCGCGCTCGGCGAGGTCGAGGGTTCGGCCTCGGGGCTGCGGACGTACGCCGAACGGCTGCACCGCCCGAACCGTGCCGGGCTGTCGCTGTGGAGCGCCCGCGCGACCGCGCTGGCCCGTGGCACGGGACCGTCGCTGACGGTCTCGCCGGCCGTGCTCGGCGACGAGACCGACGACGCCGGGCCGGGGTTGGACGAGCTCCGCCGGGTCGTCGTCGGTGCGACCGGCGACCTGGCCGTCCTCGACCCGGAAACGGTCCTGGCCTGGGGCTTCGTCGGGGGTGGTCCGGAGCCGGTCGACCAGGCCGGATTGATCGCGGCGCTGCCGGCGGCCGAGGCGGCGCTCGCATGCGCGCTGTCGGCAGCCGACAGCAGCCTTCCCGGCTCGCGCGAGCTGCTCCGGCAGGCGCGGGACTGGCAGGAGCTGACCGATCTGAGCCGGCTGCTGTCCGCGGTCGGCAGCGGTGACGTGCTGGCCGAGCTGACCACCGCCCGCTGGTCGGCCGCCCGGGCCGAGCTGTCGGCGCGCACCGCCGCGCTGCAGCAGTCGGCCGGCACCGACCTGGCCGACTTCGCGCCTACCGTGCTCGACGTGGACCTCGAGCCGGTCCGGCAGGCGTTGCGGGTGGCTCAGGCGTCGTTCTTCCTCGGCCGCAAGGGCCGCCTCGTGGCGGCCGCGGCCCCGGTGCTGGCCCACCTCCGCCCGGGCCGGACCGTGCCGCCCAAGGAACTTCCTGCCCGGGTCGACCGGCTGGCCGGACTCGCCGGACAGCATGCTGCTCTGCTCCAGAGCTGGCAGGCGCTGCCCGGGATTGGGTGGCTGCCGCCGCTGAATCTGCTCGCGCCCGAGGGCGCCGACCGGCTCGCGCACGAGTTGTCCGTTCTCGACGCGCACCGGGACGCGTTCGGCCGGCTCGAGCCGAGTGTCACCGCCCGGGTGCTGACCGTCCGTCGCGACGAGCCGCCGCTCGCCGGCCCTGTCCAGGCTGCGTTGACCGAGGCACTGGCCAGGATGGCACCGGTGCTCGCCGCCGCGCGCAGTCGGGTGCTCGACCAGCGCGCGTACGGCGGGACCGGTCTGCTCGCCGCCTGGAACGCCGGGTCCGCCGCGCGCTCGGCGGACCTGCCGAACGCCGGCGGTCTGCGCCGCTGGGTGCGCGCGGCGGCCGCGGTCGACGCGCTGGCCGCGGACCTGCCGGAGGCACGGTGGCAGCTGCTCGCCGGGGAGGTGCCGAGCTCGGACGCGGTGGCCGCGCTGGAACGCGGACTGGCGCAAGGCTCTCAGGCCGAGCGTTGGGAGGCCGGCGGATTCCGGGCGTTCGACGCCGGTGCCCAGGACCGGTCGATCGGACGCTTCCTGAGCGGGAGCGACGCGGTCCGCTCGGCGCTCACCACCGTGCTGCCGGGGTCACTGATCGACGCGCGACCGTTCGGCACCGGCACGGTGTTCGGCCGGGTGGGGGCGCTGGAGCGTGAGATCGGACGGACCCGGGGTGGCCTCAGCGTTCGGTCGCTGATCAGCACCTACGGCGAGGTGATCTCGGCCATCACCCCCTGCGTCTTGGTGAGCCCGGACTCGCTGGCCCGGTTCATCGCGCCGGACGCGATGGAGTTCGACCTGGTGGTGTTCGACGAGGCGTCCCAGATCACCGTGCCGGACGCGATCGGCGCGCTGGGCCGGGCCGCGGCGTGCGTCGTGGCCGGCGACTCCAAACAGATGCCGCCCTATTCCTTCGCCCAGCTGGGCAGCGACGACGAGGTGGTCGACACCGACCGATCCGACTTCTTGCTCGTGCCGGACGAGGAAAGCATCCTGTCCGAGTGCGTGCAGGCCGGGCTGCCCCGGCTGTGGCTGTCGTGGCACTACCGCAGCCGCGACGAGAGCCTGATCAGCTTCTCCAATGCGCAGTACTACGAGGGCCGGCTGTCCTCGTTCCCCGCGTTCCCGGGGCAGGCGCTGGACACCGGGATCAGCTTCACCCGGGTGCCGGGGACGTTCCTGCGCTCCGGTCGGAAGGGGACCGACAAGGGGCTGGTGCGGACGAATCCGGTCGAGGCGACGGCCGTGGTGGAGGAGGTGCTGCGTCGCTGGCGGCAGCGGGAGCGCTCGATCGGTGTGGTCACCTTCAACATCCAGCAGCGAGCGCTGATCGAGCGGATGCTCTGGGACAGCGACGTCGACGGGGTGCGCGAGGCGCTGGCGCTGAAGGACGACGGGCTGTTCGTGAAGAATCTGGAGAACGTGCAGGGCGACGAGCGGGACGTGATCGTGTTCTCCACCGGCTTCTCCGTCGGCGAGGACGGCGTGCTCCCGCTGAACTTCGGCCCGCTGAACCGTTCCGGCGGCGAGCGGCGGCTCAACGTCGCCGTGACCCGGGCCCGGCGCCGGGTGATGGTGTTCTCCTCGTTCGAGCCGGAGGACCTGCGGACCGAGCAGACCTCGTCGGTCGGGATCCAGCACCTGCGGGCCTATCTAGAGCAGGCGAAGCACGGGGCCCCCGCGCGAGCCCGCAGCGAGGTCGCCGTGGACCGGCACGCGGAGCAGATCGCGGCCGCGCTGCGGGCCGCCGGGTGCGTCGTGCAGACCGAGGTCGGACTCTCGGAGTTCCTGATCGACCTGGCAGTGGCCGCACCGGGGCGCGGCGAGACGCCAACACTGGCCGTGCTGCTGGACGGCCCGGCCTGGGCCGCGCGGGTGACCACGGGGGACCGCGACGGCGCCCCGGTCAGCGTCTTGAGCGAGATCATGGGCTGGCCCGGGATCGCTCGGGTGTGGCTGCCGGCCTGGCTGTCGGACCCGGACGCGGTGGTCCGGGACCTGGTGGCCCGGGCGCAGGCATCGTCGGACGTCACCCGAGCGGTCGGCGAGAGCGAGGCGTCCACGACCTGGGCGACCTATCAAGCCGACGAAACCCGAGAATCCGACCCTCGCGAGCCGGAGCCGGCGAACGCCACGCTGGGCGAGGCTGCCGACGCAGTGACGACTGACGACTTTTCGGGTTCGACCGGGTCGGACGGTTCCGAGCCCTATCGGGAGAGCGAGCTCGGTCCTTTTCCGGCCGGCGTCCTGGAGCGGCTGGACGACGACGCCGGCGCCCGGCAACGGGTCGCTGAGCTGATGGCGGCGATCATCGCCGAGTCCGGCCCGATCAGCGTCGAGCGACTCGGTCGGCGGGTGGTGCGGGCCTACGGCCGCACCCGCCTGGTCAACGAGCGGCGTGCTCAGGTCCGGGCGCTGCTGTCGCCGGACGTCCGCCGGGACCGCGAGGAGGGCTTCGTCTGGCCCGCCGAGCGCGACCCGCGGGACTGGACCGGCTTCCGCACCTCCGACGACCTCAAGGTCCGGCCGCTCGCCGACATCGCGTTGGTCGAAATCGCCAACGCGATGGCCCACGTCGCCGCGCAGGCGATGGGGATCGGCGAGGACGAACTGTTCCGGCAGACCTACAAGCTGTTCGGCGGCAACCGGCTGACCGAGCCGGCCCGGGAACGGCTGGCGGCGGCGCTCAGCGTCGGGGTCGCCCGGGAACGGCTGGCCGTCCGGGGTGAGGTTGTGACGGCGATCGGCTGATCGGTCGTCGGTTGTCGGTTGTCCACAGGTTTCGGGCATCACCAAGCGTCGTCCACAGATTTTGCCGGGGGTGGCACGAAGGGGCGGTCGCTCAGGAGTGTGCGGGCATGAACAACATCATCGATGGAACGACACCGACCGCCGCCCGGACGTACGCCACGGACATGCTGCGCGCCCTGATCGTCGGCATCGTGACGATCGGAGTCGCCCTCTTCAGTCTGCCGGCCGGCACGGCCAGCGCGGAGCCACCACTCGCGGCACGGGTCACGTCGCCCGCCAGGATCAGGTTCGACGCGAGCGTCAGCGCGTCGCAGTACGCGGCGCTGAAGATCGCCCGGGATGTGATCAACAAGGACACCAAAGGAAGGACGCTCGACTACAAGAAGGCAAGGAAGCGCTTCGGCAAGCACTCGACGTATCGCCGCGAGCTGGCCGCTGCCTGGCTCACCTCGGGAGGCCGGATCAAGAACATCAGCAAGGCCGAGTCGAAGAAGGTGACAAAGTACCGGCCCAAGAGCAACAAGACCGCCGCCAAGGGTCTGGCATCGGCGGGCACCGGCACCAACTGCACCGGCGACACGACCTACTTCACCTTCGGACCGGGAGCCCCGAACTACTACTTCTACGACTCCTGCGACACCGAGGACATCAAGACGGGTCTTACCTTGTGCATGATCGGTGCCGTGCTGGTGGCCGCAATCCTGCAGCATGTCGGGATCCGAGCCGGCATGGCCATCCTCATCGCGGGCTGTGGCGCGACAAGTGCGCTGATAGGCAACGCGCAGGCGAAGAGCCGGAAACACGCGATCATCATCCTGACCAAGAGCTTCTACGTCGCCAAAGGCAACCGATATGTTGCTCCCGTGGAGCTCCGATCACAGTGACCTGGTACGAGCATGCGGACCGTATCGGCTGCCGAGCGATCGTGCCGCTGGGTGGGGTGGCCCTGATCACCGTGTTGTCGCTGGGTCTCAGTGCGCCGATAACGTTGATCACCGTCGGCCTAGTGGTTGTGGTCATGCTGATCTGGGCCATCGGCAGCGGTCTTACTCACGCACGCCGCAGAGCAGCCAGCGGCTCTCGCTGACCGGACACGTCCCGACCCTCGAGCAGTTCTAGCTCCGGAGGCTGCCGCTGACCAGGCATGATGCAGGCTCAGCGGCGCCGAGGGCTGCGTGCGACCGGACGAGTGTCGCCTGGTCGCAGACACACGAAGGCCCCCG
>NZ_BAABAB010000014.1:72835-128382 GCF_039537205.1 Microlunatus ginsengisoli
CGTGCGAACAGTCCGATCAGACGTCGTAGTAGAGCTCGAACTCGTGCGGGTGCGGGCGCAGCCGCACGGCGTCGATGTCGGCCCGCTTCAGCTCGACCCAGGTCTCGATCAGGTCGGGGGTGAAGACGTCGCCCTGCAGCAGGAACTCGTGGTCGGCTTCGAGCGCGTCGAGCACACCACCGAGGCTGTCCGGCACGGTCGGCACGTTCGCGTGCTCCTCGGGCGGCAGCTCGTAGAGATCCTTGTCGATGGGGGCCGGCGGCTCGGTCTTGTTCTGGATGCCGTCGATGCCGGCGAGCAGCAGGGCCGCGAACGCGAGGTACGGGTTCGACGACGGGTCGGGGCAGCGGAACTCGACCCGCTTCGCCTTCGGGTTCGAGCCCGTGATCGGGATCCGCATCGCGGCGGAACGGTTGCGCGAGCTGTAGACCAGGTTCACCGGAGCCTCGAAGCCCGGGACCAGCCGGTGGTAGGAGTTCACGCTCGGGTTGGTGAACGCCAGCAGCGACGGGGCGTGAGCCAGGATGCCGCCGATGTACCAGCGGGCGATGTCGGACAGCCCGCCGTAGCCCGCCTCGTCGTAGAACAGCGGCGAGCCGTCCTTCCACAGCGAGGAGTGCACGTGCATGCCCGAGCCGTTGTCACCGAAGATCGGCTTCGGCATGAAGGTCGCGGTCTTGCCGGCCGCCCAGGCGGTGTTCTTGATGATGTACTTGAACTTCTGGATGTCGTCGCCCGCGGACAGCATCGTGTTGAACCGGTAGTTGATCTCGGCCTGGCCGGCGGTGCCCACCTCGTGGTGCGCGCGCTCGACGACCAGCCCGGAGCCCTCCAGGTTCTTCACCATCACGTCGCGCAGGTCGGCGAAGTGGTCGACCGGCGGGACCGGGAAGTAGCCGCCCTTGTAGCGGACCTTGTAGCCCCGGTTGCCACCCTCCTCGACCCGGCCGGTGTTCCAGGCGCCGGCGACGGAGTCGATGGCGTAGTAGCCGGTGTTCTGCTTGGTCTCGAACCGGACGTCGTCGAAGACGTAGAACTCGGCCTCGGGCGCGAAGAAGGCGGTGTCGCCGATCCCGGTGGATGCCAGGTACGCCTCGGCCTTGCGCGCGATGTTGCGCGGGTCGCGGCTGTAGGGCTCCTTGGTCAGCGGGTCATGCACGAAGAAGTTGATGCAGAGCGTCTTGGCGGCCCGGAAGGGATCGAGGTACGCCGTTGTCGGGTCCGGCAGCAGGGCCATGTCGGACTCGTGGATCTTCTGAAAACCGCGGATCGAGCTGCCGTCGAAGGCGAGACCGTCTTCGAACACGGCCTCGTCGAACGAGCCGGCCGGAACCGTGAAGTGCTGCATGATGCCGGGCAGGTCGCAGAACCGGATGTCGACGATCTCGACACCCTCGTCCTTGATGTAGGCCAAGAGCTCCTCGGCGCTGGTGAACATTGAACCTCCGCTGACTGGCGCGCACGCGCGCAGGTGAGATCGGGTCCGTGCCGGTGGACACGGCTGGCTGGACGAGCGCGAGACTATCGCCCTCGGTAATCGCCGAACATACGGAGATCCCGTTTCCACGGCGTTGCGCGATTGTTTCGCGAATGTGACACAGCCTGTGCCCCGAACACTCGCCCTTCGACCGGCTCAGCGCGGGTCGAACGTGCCCTGAGCCTGTCGAAGGGCATTCCACAGCCCTGCGACAGGCTCAGGGAGCGCCATCAGAGGATGTGCAACATCTCCTGGTACGTCGGCAGCGGCCACAGATCGTCGGCCACCAGACCCTCCAGCGCGTCGGCGGCGGCGCGGACGTCGGCCATCGGCGGGATCAGCTCGTTCTTGGCCTGGGTCGCGTGGTCGAGCGAGGAGGCCTCCTCGCTCTCGTGCGCAAGCGCCCCCTCCAGTGCCGCCAGACCGGCGGTCAGCTTGCCGATCTGTGCGGTCACCTCGTCCAGCATGGTCCGATCGGCCGGGATGTCGACCGCGCTCAGCTTGGCCACGTTGTCCGCGAGCAGTGCCTGGTAGCGCAGCGCGGCGGGCAGGATCGCGGTTTTGGCCACCTTCGCGGTCTCAGCTGCCTCGACGTGGACGCTGAGGACGTACTGCTCGAGATAGACCTCGTGGCGGCTGTGCAGTTCCCGCGGACTGAGCACCTTGTACTTGTCGAACATCGCGATCACGGCAGGATCCTGCAGCTCGGGCAGGGCGTCCGGGGTGGTGCGCAGGTTCTTCAGACCGCGCTGCGCGGCCTCCTCCTGCCAGGCCTGGGAATACCCGTCTCCGTTGAAGATGACCGCGCCGTGGTCGGTGACGATGCCCTCCAGGACCGCCTGGATCGCGTCGTTGAACTCGACGCCCGCGGCCAGCTTGGCCTCCAGCTCGGTGGCGATGAAGTCGATCGAATCAGCCAGCATGGTGTTGATCGCCACCATCGGGCCGGAGATCGACTGGCCCGACCCGGGCGCACGGAACTCGAACCGGTTGCCGGTGAACGCGAACGGGCTGGTCCGGTTGCGATCGCCCGGGTCGGCCTTGAGCTTGGGCAGCGTGTCGACGCCGACCTCGAGGGTGCCCGCACCCTTGGAGCCGGTGGCACCGCCCTTGGCGATCTGGTCGTACACGTCCATCAGCTGGTCGCCCAGGAAGATGGAGATGATCGCCGGCGGCGCCTCGTTGGCGCCGAGCCGGAAGTCGTTGCTGGCCGACGCCACCACGGCGCGCAGCAGGCCGCCGTAGAGGTGGACGCTGCGGATGATCGCCGCGCAGAAGGTCAGGAACTGGGCGTTCTCGTGCGGGGTGTCGCCGGGGTTCAGCAGGTTGCCCTGGTTGGCGTTGCCGAGCGAGAAGTTCACGTGCTTGCCGGAGCCGTTGACACCGGCGAACGGCTTCTCGTGCAGCAGGCAGGTCATCTGGTAGCGCTCGGCCACCTTCTTCAGGGTGGTCATCATCAGCTGCTGGTGGTCATGGGCGAGGTTCGCCTTCTCGAACAGCGGCGCGATCTCGAACTGGCCCGGTGCGACCTCGTTGTGTCGCGTCTTGGCCAGGATGCCCTGCTTGAACAGCTCCCGGTCGACCTCGATCATGAACGCCAGCACCCGCTCCGGGATGGCGCCGAAGTAGTGATCGTCGAACTGCTGGCCCTTGGCCGGCTTGGCGCCGAAGAGCGTACGTCCGGCGCTCATCAGGTCCGGCCGGGCGAAGTAGAAGTGCTCGTCGATCAGGAAGTACTCCTGCTCCGCACCCGCGAACGACACGACGGTGTCGACGTCGGTATGGCCGAACAGCTTCAGCAGCCGGGCGGCCTGCGCGCCCATCGCCTGCTGGGAGCGCAGCAGCGGGGTCTTCTTGTCCAGCGCCTCGCCGGTCCAGGAGACGAAGATCGTCGGAATGCAGAGGGTGTTGCCGTTCGGGTTCTCCAGGATGTACGCCGGGCTGGTCACGTCCCAGCCGGTGTAGCCGCGGGCCTCGAACGTGCCGCGGATGCCGCCGTTGGGGAAGCTGGAGGCGTCGGGCTCGCCCTGGATCAGCGTCTTGCCGGTGAACTGGGCCAGCGAGGAGCCGTTGCTGTCCGGCTCCAGGAAGGAGTCGTGCTTCTCCGCGGTCAGGCCGGTCAACGGATAGAAGACGTGCGCGTAGTGGGACGCGCCGTTCTCCTGCGCCCAGTCCCGCATCGCCGACGCGACCGAGTCGGCGATCGAGGGGTCGAGCGGAGCACCCTTCTCGATCGTGGCGAGCACGGAGTTGTAGACGACCTTCGGCAGCCGGCTCTTCATCCGGGCGAGGTCGAAGACGTTCTTGCCGAACAGCCGGCCGAGCGGCTCGGCGAAGTCCTTGTCCGGGATCTGGTACGCCGTCACGGCCTCGATCGCGCCGTGCCGGGTATCGCTTCCACTCATCGGCTTGCTCTCCTTGGTTGGGCTCGCAGTCGCGCTGGACGCTACGGCCCGTCCTTTTCCGTCCGGTTGCGGTGGTGTAACCGTCGTGCGCGGGTGACCTCGCCCGTCCCGCCGCCGGGCCGGGTAATCTCGCGAGGTGGCCGAGAAGACGTCGGTGGACGCCGAGGAGGAATACCCCGGCGAGCGGCTCGGGCTGCCCGAGACCGGTCAGGGGTCGCTCGCGTCCTGGCGGTCCCGGATCGCCGCGCTGATCTTCGACTGGGCGGTCTCGATGGCCATCGCGGTGGTGTTCTTCGGACGAGGCGTGCTGACCGAGAGCGACTGGCGCAGCTGGATGATCCTCGCCGTGTTCTTCGTCCAGACCGGCACCGGGACGATGCTGTTCGGCAGCAGCGTCGGCCAGCTGCTGGCCAAGATCGCGGTGGTCCGGCTGGACCGGGAACCGCTCGGCCCGCTGCGGGCGTACGGCCGCGCCCTGCTGGTCTGCCTGGTGCTGCCGCCGCTGGTGATCGGTGCCGACCGCCGCGGCCTGCACGACCTGGCTGCCGGCACCGCGGTGATCAACCGCCGCTGACCCATCCCCTGAGTTGTCAGCATGTGAGCACGCCTTAGCGTGCTGAAATGGTGACAACTCGGGGAACGGTGGCGGTGACCGGGGCGGCCGGAATGATCGGGCGAAAGCTGGTCGCCCGGCTGGTGGCCGACGGTGGGCTGAGCGACGGTGTGCGGGAGCTGGCGATCGAGCGGCTGAGCCTGTACGACGTGGTCGAGCCGGCGCCGATCGAGGGCTGGTTCGGCCCGGTCGATCGGGTGGCGACGGACCTCGGCCCGACCGGCGCCGCGGAGGCGGTGGTCGCCGGCCGGCCGGACGTGATCTTTCACCTGGCCGCTGTCGTCTCCGGCGAGGCGGAGGCCGACTTCGACAAGGGCTACCGGGTGAACCTGGACGGCACCCGGGATCTGCTGGAGGCGATCCGGCGCGCGCACCTCACCGAGGGCTATACGCCACGGCTGGTGTTCACCTCCTCCATCGCGGTCTACGGCGCACCGCTGCCGGACCGGATCCCGGATGCGTACCCCGCGACACCGCGGACCAGCTACGGAACCCAGAAGGCGATCGACGAGCTGCTGCTGGCCGACTACACCAGGCGTGGCTTCGTCGACGGGGTCGGGATCCGGTTGCCGACCATCTGCATCCGCCCCGGCAGGCCCAACCTGGCCGCCTCCGGCTTCTTCTCGAGCATCCTGCGCGAGCCGCTGGCCGGGCAGGAGGCGGTGCTGCCGGTGCCCGAGGACGTACGGCACTGGTTCGCCTCGCCGCGTTCGGCGGTCGGCTTCCTGCTCAGGGCGGCAACGATCGACTCCGCCCTGATCGGCCCGGATCCGACGCTCGCCATGCCGGGTGTCAGTGCCACTGTCGGTGAGCAGATCGGGGCGCTCCGCCGGATCGCCGGGGACGCGGCGGTCGCCCTGATCCGCCGGGAGCCGGACCCGGCGATCGCCCGGATCGTCGCCGAGTGGGCCCCGGGGCTGGAGGCTCGCCGGGCCCGCGAGCTGGGCTTCACCGCCGATGCCTCGATGGAGGAGATCATCCGGGCCCACATCGACGACGAGCTCGGTGGCACGCTCAGGTGAGGTGTCGGGTCTCAGTTGGCGACGGCGTGCTGCGAGCCTGACAACTCCGGCTTCGGGGCCGCAGAGCCGGACACCCGATCCCTGGACAGCAGCTGCCGGCCGACCAGCAGGGCAATGGTGAACACGACCGCGGTCAGCCCGAAGCCGACCGTGATCGCCCAGGCGGCGCTCTCCGGCGACGGCGCCCGGGTGCCGTGGTGCTCGATGCCGAGGACGACCGCGCCGATCAGCGCGACACCGAGGGTGCCGCCGATCTGCCGGACGGTCTGCATCAGGCCGGCCGCCTGGCTCCGCTCGACCGGTGCCACCCGGCTCAGCGCGTCGGTGTTGGTCGGCGAGATCATCAGGCCCAGGCCGAGACCGGTGATCGCCATTCCCGGGACCTGCGGGCCGTAGCTCAGCAGCGGTAGCGTCGCCGCCCACAGCGCGACCCCGACGACGGCGAGAGCCAGACCGGTGAGGACCGGTGGCCGGACCCCGGACCGGTCGTACCACCGACCGCCGACCTGGGCCGCGATCGCGATGCCGGCGATCAGCGGCAGCGCGCAGAGCCCCGCGACCATCGGGTCCAGGCCGAGCAGGTCTTGGACGTAGAGCGAGCTGAACAGCACCACGGCGAGCAGGCCGAACTGGACCAGCCCGATCACGATCACGTTGCCGACGAACGTACGCCGGGCGAACAGCCGGACGTCGACCAGCGGGTCGGACGAGCGGAGCTGGCCGAGCACGAACCAGGCGGTGACCCCGACGCCGGCGACGAGCAAGATCAGGGTGGCGGGTGAGGTCCAGCCCCAGACCGTGGCCTGCTGGATCGCGAGCACGGACGCGCCGATCCCGATCACGAGCAGGGCGACCGAGCCGAGCCGGATGGCGGCGTCCGCGTTCCGGGTGTTCTCCGGGCGGGCGATCCGGACCATGATCAGGGCGGCGAGCCCGACCGGCACGTTGAGCCAGAACACCAGGCGCCAGGAGAACTCCTGGGTGAGGAATCCACCGAGCAGCGGCCCGACCGCGAGGAACACCTGACTGATCCCGGTGTAGACCGCCATCGCGCGGCCGCGCCTGGCCGGGCCGAAGGCGCCGATCACGATCGACGCCGAGACCGGCATCATCAAGGCGGCGCCGGCGCCCTGCAAGGCGCGTGCGGCGATCATGGCCGGCTCGCCCCACGGCCCGTGCGGCACGAGGCCGCACAGCGCCGAAGCGACGAAGAAGATCGTCACCCCGGCCCGGAACGTGCTGACTCCGCCGAACCGGTCGCCCAGCTTGCCGCCGAGGGCGACGAGCGATGCCATCGCGAGGACGTACGCGTTGACCACCCACTGCTGACCGGTGGGGGACAGCGGCAGTTCCCGGCTCATCGACGGCAGGGCGACCGTGACCACGGTCTGGTCGAGCATGATCATCGAGAGCGAGCCGGTCATCGCGACCAGCACCAGCCAGGGGCTGCGTGGAGTGGACATCGTTCGTTCCCGCCTGTGGATCGTTTCCGAAGCTGACAGTCAGAACGATGGCCGGCGCGACTCTCGCCGCACTCTCACGCCACTCTCACCCGGAGGATCAGAGGATGGCGCCGGGGTTGAGGATCCCTTGCGGGTCGAGCAGGGCCTTCACCTGGCGGTTCAGCTCCATCACCCGGGAGCCGAGCTGGGTCGGCAGCAGCTCCTTCTTCAACCGGCCGATGCCGTGCTCGCCGGTGATCGTGCCGCCCAGCGAGATCGCCAGCTCCATGATCTCGGTGAACGCGATCGCTGCCCGATCCTTGGCCGCCCCGTCGGTCGGGTCGAACACGATGGTCGGGTGCGTGTTGCCGTCGCCGGCGTGGGCGACGACCGGGATCGCCAGGGCGTGGTTGGCGGCGATCTTCTCGATCCCGGCGAGCAGGTCCGGCAGCTGCGGCACCGGTGCGCCGACGTCCTCCAGCATCAGCGCGCCGCGCCCCTCCAGCGCCGGGAAGAACGCGCGCCGGGCCTCCACGAACAGCTCGCCCTCCTCGGGGTCGTCGGTGCTGAAGCACTCCGTTGCCCCGTACTTGGCGCAGGCCGCCTCGGCGATCTCGATCTCCGCGCTGCAGGCAGCGCCGGGCGCGTCGGACTGGATCACCAGCAGCGCGCCGGCGGTCCGGTCCAGGCCCATCGTGCGGGCGTCCTCGACGATGTTGATCGAGGCGTTGTCCATCAGCTCCACCATCGACGGCCGGGTCACCAGGCCGATCTCGACCACGGCCCGGGCGGCCGACTCGGCGTCGGGGAACGTCGCGACCAGCGTCGCCCTGGGCGGCTGTGCCGGCACCAGCCGCAGGATGGCCCGGGTGATGATGCCGAGGGTGCCCTCGGAGCCGACGAACAACTTGAGCAGGGACAGCCCGGCGACATCCTTGATCCGTTTGCCGCCGAGGACGATCTTCTCGCCGTCGGCGAGCACGACGTCCAGGCCGAGGACGTAGTCGGTGGTCACGCCGTACTTCACGCAGCACAGCCCGCCGGCGTTGGTGGCGATGTTGCCGCCAATCGAGCAGATCTCGTACGACGACGGGTCCGGCGGATACCACAGGCCGTGCTGGGCGGCGGCCGCCTTCACCTCCGCGTTGAACGCGCCCGGCTCGACCACCGCGACCCTGGTGGTGGTGTCGATCTCGATCGCCCGCATCCGCTCCAGTGAGACGACGATGCCGCCGTTGGTCGCGCTGGACCCGCCGGACAGGCTGGTGCCCGCGCCCCGCGGCGTGATGCCGACGTGGTGCTCGGCCGCCCAGCGGACCACGGCCTGCACCTGCTCGGCGTCGGTCGGCCGGACCACCGCGATCGGGGTGCCGGCGTCGGGGTCGCGGGACCAGTCGTACCGGTAGTTCTCCAGCGTCGCCGCCTCGGTGACCACCACACCGTCGGGGAGCAAGGATTTCAGGGCGTCGACATCGACCATGCCGCCAACCTAGTACGCATCCCGCATCGGCCCCGTTCCGCGGAAACTGTGCGGTTGTTGCAGTTGCCGTCGGCGTGTCGCTGCAACAGCTGCACAGTTTCCGGTGGGGGCGCGAGAATCGGCACCATGCCCGAGTACGAGCAGGTCGAGTTCGCGAGCGTGGCCGAGCTGCGGCGGTGGCTGGCCGAGAACCACGCGATGTCCGCGGGCGTCTGGGCGGTGTACGGCAAGAAGAACGCCGGCGAGCGCTGGATCCCGTACGAGCAGGTGGTCCGGCAGGCGCTCTGCTTTGGCTGGGTGGACATCCGCGGCCGCGGCCTGGACGAGACGAGGACCCAGATGCTGCTCACCCCGCGCCGGGCGAAGAGCAGCTGGGGTGCCCCGAACCGGCGCCGGGTGGCCGAGCTCGAGGCCGAGGGCCTGATGGCCGAGGCCGGCCGGGCGGCGGTCGAGGCGGCAAAGGCCGGTGGCACCTGGGAGCCACCGGCCTGAGCGCGCCCGTCGCGTCGGGTAGATACGCCCGTCAGCTCGACGTCCCGTAGACCACGGCACCGCTGAGGCCGCAGAAGGCCGTGAGCACCATCTCCACGGCGGCCGAGCCGCCCACTGTGGCCTCGACGATCTCGTCGGAGAGCAGCGGAGAGAAGCCGGGAGCGACGTTGTTCAGCACCGCGACCGCGTAGTCGGCGCCGGACGGCGTCTCGGCCAGCGAGGCGCCGATCACACCGGTGACCAGGGAGAACAGTCCGGCGCCGGCCTGCACCCAGAGCAGCGAGTCCTTGACGGTGCCGGCCTCGTCCTTGGCGTACTTCTTGGCCTTCAGCAGGTGGTCGACGTAGATGCCGGCCATCGCAACGAATGCCGGTACGACGCCGAGGATCCACGACGCGAAGATCATCTGAGCGTGGTTGTCGCCCTTCACCGGGTTGGCGAACGTCGGCACGTCGCCGTCGGTCATCGGCGGGGTCAGCCCCGCGACGATGACCGGCGCAGCGATGTCGATCGCGGCCAGGAACATCGGCGGCTCCTTCTGCGCCGCCGTGTACCCCGCGGCGATCACGTCGAAGAAGGCCCAGACGCCCATCACCGATGAGCCGGTGAACTTCAGGTCGGACTGGGCGTTGCCGGCCAGCCCCTTCCCCGAGCGGGTCGCCTTGACGCCGTCGAACGGCCGGCTGTGCGATCCGTGCGCGACCTTGTAGGCGAGCGCGGTCGGGAAGGCCAGGATCATGGTGGCGACCGACCGCATCTCGATCTTGCCCAGACCCGCCAGGGTCAGCAGCTCGCCGACGATCTTCATCGAGCCGACGTTGGTCGCCAGCATGTCGCCGACGACCTTGACCAGACCCGCGAACAGGTCGAACACCGTGTCCACCGCCGCCCGGGCCAGGGTGAACACGCCGTGCAGCATCTCGCTGACCCCGTTCAGCAGCATCGAGATGCCGACGGTTCCGGCCTTGTCCGGATGGGTCACGATCGCGGTCAGCGCCTTCGCGAAGTCGGCGAACGCCTTCGCGAAGTCGGCGAGTGCCGTGCCGGCGGCACGGACCAGATTGTCGATCAGGGTCTTGACGTCGGCCCCGGCCAGGTCGGGGGTGTTCAGCCCGCCGCTGGACAGGGCGTGCTTCACCTTCCGGAAGAACCAGTCGCCGTGCGGGTGGGCGTCCGGATCGGCGGCGTCGCCGGGCGGGTTGACGGCGTCGAACTGACGCAGGATCCGTGGTCGGCGAGACCCGAGCGCCGCCGGCGGGTTGGTCGCGATGTTCGCCAGGGTGACCTTCGGCCCGAAGCGGGCGCGGATGGCGTCGAACTGCCGCTGGATCGCCGCCTCCTGGCTGGTCAGCCACCGGTCGACCGCGTCCTTCTGCTGGACGATCTCGGTGCCGACGAAGGTGCAGCAGTCGTCCAGCCAGCCGCTCAGCTTGCCCGCGACGTACGCCGAGTCCTTCAGCAGTCCCACCACCTCGGCCTCGAGCCACTTGACCACGTGCACGATGTCGGCGGCGAGCTTGTTGAACGTGGCGTGCAGCACGTGGGCCGCGTCCTCGACGGTCTTGACGATGACCTGGACGACGTTGTCCGCCCAGTGCGCGAAGTCGGCCGCGAGCTGCATCACCTTGTTCGCCACGTCGACGACGATCTTGGTGACCTTGACCGCGCCCTTCTTGATCGCGTGCATCGCGTCGTGGAACCAGTTGTTGATCGCCGCGCCCTGCGCCTTGACGCTCAGCCGGGTCGGCGGGTGGGGGTGCCGGTGGCGGTGATCGCGCAGGTGGGCCCGGTTGCCGTCGACCCGGCCGAGGGTGGACGAGACCGCGGCGGACGATCCCGCGGCGCCCCAGGTTGCCGCCTGGGTCATGGTGGCGAAGGCATCGCCGGCGGCGGCCGCGTCGCCCGCGCCCGGTGCCACGGTGATCCCGTCCGGCGTCTTGGCGTTGGTCAGACCTGCCGGGCTCAGCGGGTCGAGATAGTTCAGCTTCTGCTTGGTGTCGCCCGACATGTACGCGTTGACCGGGCCGCTCGGCTGGACGCTGGCCGGGGTCTCCAGGCCGTCGGTGCTGATCGTCAGCGTCGGCGCGTACAGGCCGTCGGCGAGCAGCGCCACGACCGCGTCGCCCTGGTCGTCGGTGGTCAGGCTGACCGGTTCGGTGCCGAGCACGACGGACCGCGTGCCGGCGGCATCCTCGATCGTGGCCGGTGCGGCGCTGGAGGCGGTGATCTTCAGCGTCGCCCCGGCGACGGCAGCATTCCAGGCCACGTCGGACAGGGTCAGGGTGACCCGGTAGGCGGAGTCCTGCTGCAGCGATTCCGCCGGCAGCTGCAGCTCGGCGTCGACCCAGCGCCCGCTGACCGGGTCCTTCTCCAGGGTCTGCAGGACGTGGTCGGTGCCGATCACCATCAGCTCGTTGCCGGTCGACGCAGCGGCCTGGCTGGTCATCGTCGCCACACCGGGCTGAAGCGGAATCAGCGGCGTGTACGCGGGGTGCCGGGAGTCGTCGGTGGACTTTGCCTGCTCGATCTGGCGCAGCACGTGCAGGGTGTCGCCGAGCACGACGAAGATGTCCAGCAGGACCGTCGCGCCGCCGGTGGCACCTGACTGCGATCGGGGGACCAACGCCGTCGACACCGGGATCTCGCTCGGACCCTGGGTGATCGAGCCGGGCAGTCCGAGATCGGTCCAGACCCACTTCGTGTACGGCAGGTACGGGTCGTAGGTGACCGCCCACAGTCTCGGGTTGCCCGCCACGCCGCCGTCGAAGCTGCGCTCGGTCCAGACCAGTGCGGTCGGCATGTCCTTCGAGCCGAGCGTGCTCAGGTATTCGACCCGGGTAACGGCCAGACCGCCCTCGGGAGGCTGCGGCAGTCCGCCCAGCCTCGTCTCGGGAGAGGACGCCGTCAGCACGCCGCCGGTCAGCTTCGCGGTGCGGATCTGCACGGTCGGCTGGTCGGTGTCGGGGAAATAGAGGTGGATGGTCCGGGCGACCTCGACGTCGGGCAGGGACTGCGCGATCACCGCTGCCCAGCCGCCGTTGCGGGTGGGGTCGTAGGTGAAGTGGGTCATCGACCCGCTCTGCCAGGAGGTGAGATCGTAGGCCGGGTTGGTGCCGAGGAAGTGCAGTTGTGCGTCGTCGGAGTTGGAGTCCCAGTCGCTGGCCGGGACCATGGCGGCGATCAGCAGCCCGCCGTCGACGCTCAGCGAGACCTGCAGCCCTCCCGCCTTCGCCGACCACGGCACGGTCCGGGTGGCGAAGGTCGTCGAACCGGGCAGCATCGTCTGGGTGGCCACGGTCAGCAGGTCGCTCGGCGTCGGGTTCCTCGGGTCCGTCGACTTCACGTAGCAGACGGTGAGCACCGGCGGCCGCGACGTGCCGCCTGCTCCGCTGACGCCGGCCACCATGTCGATCACGTCCTCGGCGTCCGGCAGCGGGTTGACCTGCCAGCCGCCGGGCTGGGTCGGGTCGCGCAACACCTGCTTGACGACCCCGTCCTGCAGCACGATCGCCTCGACCAGGCCGTCGGACCTGCTGTAGGCCACCACCTTGTCCTTGTCGGGATCGATGCTGTGGTTCTGGACCAGGAAGTAGTCCTCGCTCAGCTCGCACACCGACGCCAGCTGATACGGCTTCGTCGGGGCGTACGGCTGGGCGCCGGCGAGGCGGGCGCCCCCTCCGGTCCGGTCCGGTCGGCGAAGCGGCGCCGATCCGGTGACGGGTCGGCCGATGACGGACTGGGCATCGGATCCGGCGTCGGCGCAGCCGACGACGGTGCCGATCCCGACCGCACCGAGCACGCCGAGGAAGCCTCGGCGGCTCCATCCCGCTCCGGCCGAGCCGGAGTCGGTGGTCTGGCGCGGTCCGAAGGGAGTGGTGTTGTTCATGGCGCTGGTTCCGTTCCGTCCTGGTCGGTCCGTGATCGGTTTCGACCACGACGCAACCTTCGGATCGCGCGCTCTCGGGAGACTCTCGTGGCACTCGCGCGAACTTGCGCGGCCGGCGCCGCCGGAGTCGACGGGCGCGAGCGCGTCGTCGCCCTCCCGGCGAACGACGCCGACGATACGGTGAGCTACCTCCTCGTCTCGAAGCCGACGTCGGAGGTCAAGAGGCAGTCCAACACCCCTCCGCCGGGTGGGCGGCGGAGCCGGAAGGAGTCGATCATGACCGACCCAGCCGGGTCCGGACCGCCGGCGTCGCCCGGGCGTCGCTCGGGGCTCGGCGGCTGGGTCGGCGCGGTGCTCGCCGGGTGCGGGGTGGCGCTCTTCGCCCTGCTCCGTGCCGCGTACCTGATCACCGGTGAGATCCATCTGCTGCCGGCGCTGGTCGTCGTCGGGACGTCGACCGTTCCGGTGGGCTTCGCGGCCTGGCTGTGGAGCCGCTACCCACCGATGCTCGCCGGGCGGCGCGTGCCGTCGGCCGGGGCGCTGGTCGGCGCAGGGCTGGCGGGCGGAGCCTTGGCGCTCGCACTGTCCGGGCTGGGGGAGTACGCCGCCATCGGCACCGGCTCGAGCGTCTCCCCACTGGTGGTCGGCACGGTCGAGGAAGTCGCGAAGCTGATCCCAGCGGTAGCGCTGGTGCTCTGGTACGCCCGGATCACCGCCGATGCGGGCCTGCTTCGGGTGGGACTGCTGTCCGGCGTCGCGGTGGGCGCCGGCTTCGCGGTGCTGGAGACCCTCGGTTATGCCTACGCCGCCGCGCACGAGCAGGATGCTTCGCTGGCCACGGTCGATCAGCTGCTGCTGGTCCGCGGAATCTTCAGCCCCGCCACGCATCTGACCTGGACCGCGCTCGGCGCTGCGGCTGCGGCGGGACTGGTGCTCGCCCTGCAGCGTCGGCGCGGTGTTGTGCTCGCGGTCGCCGTCTTGGTCGGCACAGTGCTGGCCGTGATCGCCACCCACGCGGTCTGGGACCGGTCCGAGACGGTGCTGGCGCATGTCGCGCTCGCGGTGGTCGGGCTGACCGCGCTCTGGCTGGTGGACTCCCGGCTCGGGCGTTCCACAACCGGGAGTCGCCGGACCGGCTGAGGCAACGTCGAGGCGCGGCAGCCGGACCGGCTACGTGGTCCGCGCGCGGTCGCGAGGGCCGGACGCGCGCCGACGTACGCTCCGCGCGGCGACGAGCTGGGCCGGGATGATCAGCAGCAGCGCACCCAGGCCGAGCCGTGGTGCGGCCACCGAGATCGCGCCGGCGACGACGAGGGCGCCGGCCGCGGCCCAGCTGGTCGCGACGAAGCTCTCGAGATCGGGTGCGGCGCGGTCCCGGAGCTCGGGGTGGCGGTGCAGATATCGAGCGAGGGCCACGGTCAGGAGCGAGGCGGCCAGCAGCGAGACGATGTAGAGCGTGGCGTAGCCCTGGTGCAGGTCGGAGTCGAGCAGCGAGGTGGGGAACGGCAGGAAGACGATGGTCGCCAGCCAGATGGTGTTCAGCTGGACCAACGTCGTGGTGTGGCCGCGCAGGGAGGTCAGCAGGGTGCGATGGGCCGACCAGTAGTTGGCGATCACGGCGAACGTCAGGCCGAAGCCGAGCAGGGCGCCACGATTGTCCGCGAGCAGGGACCAGACGTTCTCCCCGGCCGGGTGGATGTCGGTCAGCGGGAGGACGAGCAGGGTGATCGCGATCGCGATCACCCCGTCGCTGAAGGAGATCAGCCGGTCGGTGCCCGGCTGGCCGTCCGCTGTCTCCGCGCCGGCGGCGTCGCGGGCGGTCGCGCCGGCAGCAGGCTCGGTCGTCATCGACGACCGGCCGGCTCGGGCCGGGTCACGGCGTCGGTGCCGGACGCACTGGAGGCGCCGCCCGCGTCGGTTGCGCCGGTCCGCGGGCTGACCGCGTGCCAGACGACCAGGGCGAGGCCGACGGTCGGGATGGCGACGTCCATCACCAGCAGCAGGCCGGTGTTGTTCACGGCGTAGTCGTGGTTCGCGATCACCTGGTAGACGTGACCAGCGGCGGCGCCGTAGCCGAAGATCGCGGTGGCGATCACGACCGCGACCTTGCCGCGGAACGGGGCGTGCCGGCCGTGCAGGATGAACGCCATCACCGCGACCCCGAGGCTGCTGAACGCGAGCTCGAGCTGGAATGGGCTCTGGGCCCAGCCGATCGAGGCGGCGGCGAAGTCGCCGAACACGGAGTGCATGACGAAGTTGATCGCCTGGGCGACGCCGATAGCCCAGAGGACGTACGCGTTCAGCAGCAGGCCGCTGGACGACTCTGGGGTCCGCGGCCCGCGGTGCCGGGCGACGGCGACGAGCCCGACGATCAGGCCGATCGCGAAGCAGGTCGTCATGTAGTTGCCGATCAGGGCGGCGATGAGTGAGCCGATCATGGTGGGTTCCCTTCGTGCTGAGCTGAGGCGGTTCCTCACCGATGACTCTGCGGTACGCGACTTGCGGCGATCTCACGCCGGACTTGCGCGCGCGTCACGGGCGCCCGGAAGCCCGGGCGCTCCTCGTTGACCCGTCACCGCGGGTGACCCCGCATCCGGCGACTCACGGCTACTGCGCGACCTCATCCGGGCACGCTGGCTGCGTTGCCGACGCTCGATGGACCGCCAGTCCACCCTCGCGCCGAGCGCCTTGCCAGGCACACCCGTCTGATGCCGCTCGCGACGCCGTCAGTCGGTGGATCCGGGTTAACGTTGCGCCGTGCGGATCCGTGACCTGGGATCGCCGATCGTCGAGATCGAGGGTCGATCCACCGACCTCGGCGCCACGAAACAGGGTGCCCTGCTCGCGAGGCTCTCGCTCGAGCTCGGTCGTGCAGTGAGCTCGGACGCGCTGATCGCGGCGGCCTGGGGTTCCGACGCCGTCGTGTCGACCGCGCGGCTGGACTCCCAGCTGTGGCGGCTGCGCAACCTGCTGGAGCCGACCCGGGGTCGAGCGTCCTCGGTGCTGCTGAAGTCCGGTGCCGGCTACCGGCTGGCGGCGTCGCCGGAGGTGGTCGATGCCACCCTGTTTGTCCGGTTGGCCGAGAACCTCCCCGCCGTGGACGATCACGCGTCGTCGGAACGCAACCTCGTCGGAGAAATCGACGAGGCACTGGGCCTGTGGCGCGGGCGTCCGTACGAGCCGATCTCCGACCTGCCCGACGTCGTACCGGCGGTGACCAGGCTGGAGGAACTCCGCAGCGACCTGGCCGAGCGCCGGATCTCGGCCCTGATCGGCGCCGGCCAGCCCGGCCGGGCGCTGGCCGATCTCGAGCCGCTGATCGCCGCCACGCCCTATCGCGAACGGCTCTGGGCTCAGCGGATGCGGATTCTCGCCGGAACCGGCCGGATCGAGGAGGCGCTGGCCGGCTACCAGCGGATCCGCGAGCTGCTGCGCGACGAGCTGGGCCTGGACCCGGGACCGGAGCTGACCGACCTGCACGCCAGGCTGCTGTCCGGTGATCTCGAGGACGATCCCGCGCTCCGGCCGGCCGGGTTTCCGATCGTGGTCGACGCGGCCTCGCCGGCCCCCGAGACGCGACCGTCGGCGCCCGAGGTCCACCTGCCGCGACGCGCCACCCGGCTGGTCGGCCGATCGGGCGACCTCGATCGGATCCGATCGCTCGTCGGCGCGTATCCGCTGGTCACCCTGGTCGGGGCAGGCGGCTGCGGTAAGACCCGGCTGGCGGTCGAGGTCGCCACCGTGATGGCGCCGGACTACCCGGACGGGGTGTGGTTCGTCGACCTGGCCGCCGCGGCAGAGGAGTCGCTGGTGCCGGACGTCCTCAGCTCGACGTTCGGGCTCGGGGCGTCGGCACTCGGCGATCCGCTGCTGGCGATCCAGAACTACCTGGCCGACAAGCGGGCCCTGCTGGTGATGGACAACTGCGAGCATGTGCTGGCGAGCGCGGCGGCCGGCGTCGAGGCGGTGCTCGGCTCGGGCGGCGCGAGCACGGTGCTCGCCACCAGCCGGGAACCCCTGGGAATCGACGGGGAGATGGTGTGGTCCCTGTCGCCGTTGTCACTGCTCGAGCCACCGGCCGACGGTGCGGGCGGGACCGGCGCCGGCCACTCCCCGGCGGTCGAGCTGTTCCTCGAACGCGCCCGCGCGGCGAGGCCGGATCTCGATCCGGAGCCCGCCGGCCTCGACGCCATCGGCCGGATCTGTCGTGCGGTGGACGGCCTTCCGCTGGCCCTCGAGCTGGCAGCGGCGCGGACCAGGATGTTCGGGCTGGAGGAGATCCTGGATCAGGTGGTCGGCGATCCGAGCCGGCTGGGCAGGATCGGGCGGGGCCGGATCGCGCCGGGCCAGGTCGGATTGGAGCCGGCCGGACGGGGTCGGGCCGACCATCGCAACACCCTCTACGACGCGATCGAGTGGAGCTATCGGCTGCTTGACGAACCGGAGCAGGCACTCCACCGCCGGCTGTCGATCCTCCCCGGCGAGTTCTCGCTGACAACAGCCGCAGGCGTGGCGGGCGGAGAGTCGGACCGCGCGACCGTCGCCGACGGGCTCGCCGTTCTGGTCAACAGCTCGATGCTGATCACTCGGCGATCGCGCCAGCACGCAACCCGCTTCGCGCAGCTGGAGACGGTTCGGGCGCACGCCCGGCGACGACTCCTCGATGGCGGGGAGGCGAACGCGCTGAGCCGCCGACGCGACGAATGGGTGCGCGGCGTGCTGGGCCGGCGACCGAGAGCCGGCACGGCCGACGAACCCGCGTGGTTCGAGGAACTGGACGATGCGTACGGCGTGATTCGGGCGTGCCTGCAGGATCAGCTCCGGGGAGACGGCGATCCGGAGCTGGCCCGGCTCGGCGCCGAGCTGACGACGTACTGGTACTACCGGCACCGGCTGATGGAAGGCGGACGGTGGCTTGAGGCGCTGCTGGCCCAGGGCCCGCCAGCACGAACCCCGGCCGAAGCCGGCATCCGGGCCATGCGGCTCGCCGCTGTCTACTACCTCCGGACCCGAGCCGATCTCGCGAGACCGTTGCTCGTCGTGGGCCTCGACCAGATCGGCACGATCGCCGAGTCGGACGTGATCGACGTGGCAGAGACCATCGCCTGCCTCGCCGGCACCGCCTGGGGGCGGGAGGAGAACCAGTGGCTGGTTGCGCTGCACGACCGGCTGAGGCCGCTGGCCGTGCGGGCAGGCGATCCGCAGCTCGCGGTGCTGACCGAGATGGTCGGCTCTGTCGCTCAGTTGCCGCTACGGCCGCTGGAGGTCAGCAAGACCGAGGCGGCAGCCCTGTTCGAGCGGGCCGGTGAGATCGGCAACCTGTTCGCGCAGTGGATGGCAGCGTTGGTCCGGACCTCGGTCGCCATGATCGAGCAGGACCCGGTCGACGGGATCGCATGGATACGCCGCCTGGTGCCGATCCACCTGCGGCTCGGCAGCGGGGGCGGTTGGGTGTTTCTGGAGACGCTCGGCAACTTCGCCGCCATGACATCCGACTATTCCGAGGCGGCTCGGCTGTACGCCGGTGGCGCCGCGCTGGCCCATCGCGCAGGCACCGTGTGGCCGACCCGAGCACCGACCGCGGCCCTGATCGAGCGGACCAGAACGGCGCTGGGGGCCGGCTTCGAATCGGCCGCGGCCGCGGGAGCTTCGCTGACGCTGGAGGAGGTCGCCCGTGGCTGGACGACGGCGGACGACCCCGGCTGACATCGCGGATCCCGGGCCTCGGGGAACGGAGCGAGATCCCCGCGACCCCGAGAGCCGCGATGCCGCAGCATCGGTCAGATAGACGACGCTGTGCTCGACCTGCCGGCTCCGGGCGCGACGACCCGTCCGGCGATGGTCTCCGAGTGGCGTCACGGCTCGCGTGAGTCCGCGCGAGTCGAGCGAAAGCCCGACGACAGTGCGACACGAGTTCGGCGAAAGGGCCCCGGCCGAGGGTGGTGGTCATCAGCTCGTCCGCACCCTTCGGAGGAACCATGAACACCCACCACCAGCCGGGGCGCGCCGCGCACGGCGTACGTCGTCGGCTCGGCGTCGCGGCGGCCACGGTCGCCGCGCTCGCCCTGCTCACCACCGCCTCGGGCTGCAGTGCCGACGCGGCGGACCCCCAGGACCTGATCGGGTCCGGTGCTCGGCAGGGCGCCGGCTCGGCCGGCTCGCCCGCCTGTCAGCCCCCGCCCTCGCCGACCGAGTTGCGCTCCGCGCAGTCCGTTGCGCTCGGCGGAGACAAGGAGACCAACCCGTTCATCGCGTTCATCGGCGCCGTCGGCGAGGAGGCCGGCACGTTCGGCGAGGACCAGGGGCTGGGCTGGCTGCTGAACGTGATCACCGGCGGTCAGAAGGACCAGACGCCGGAGGAGATCGCCGCCCTGACCAAGGACGTCGACGCCAAGACGGCTGCGCTGCAGACCCAGATCACCAATGTCTGCAACCTGCTCGACGACAAGCTGGGCACGCTGGAGACCAACACCACCCGGGAAGCCTACGATCACGACGCCGGCGTCGCCGACGGTCATGCCGGCAACATCAACACCTGGTGGCGCGAGTATCAGGCGATCGTCAAGGCCCTGCAGAGCGGCACGAAGGTGGACGACCTCGGCACCGACTACCTCAAGGACCTGGCCGCGATGCGGGACAACCTGCCGACGGAGATGGACCAGATCCACGTCAACCTGATGCCGAGCACCGGCGGTGCCGAGGGTGCGATCGTCGAGTACGCGCACCTGCTGTCCGACCAGGCCGGGTATTCGCCGACCAAGGTCGCCCAGTACCCGGGAACCCATGTCTTCCCCGCCAGCTACGTGAACTCGGCCTACGACATGACCGATTACTACACCAGCCAACTGGCCCTCGGCATGTATCTGTACTCGGAGGTCACTCACCTCGCGTTCCCGAATGTGAATTCCGACGCCCACCCGTACACGGTGCAGCCGACGCTCGCCTCGGACTACGCGACGGTTCTCGCCGGCTATGCGAACGACTTCGCCAGGCAGGCATCGGCCGGCACGGACAACTACCTGAAGACCGGGATCGGCCGGATCCCGGACGGCACGGTGCTGGACTACCGCGACAAGGCCCACCCACGGCTGTGGTCCGACAAGCCGGTGACGCTGCTCGGCGACTCCTCGGCCACCGCCGGTTACTGCCCGACCGTCTCCACGCTGTGCTACCTGCGGACGTACGACAAGGACGACAACCTCGGCGACCTGCGGGTGACCCGGCCGTCCTGGGCGCCGCTGCCGGCGATGATCGACGCCACCCAGTGGGGCGGCATCGACGGCTGGCGGGTCCCGACGAGCGACGACTGGACCGCGGTCCAGGCCGGTGCCGGTTCGGCTGGCCTGACCGCGACGGCGGACGCGATGGGGATGACGATCTTCGACCGCAGCTCGACCACGCTGCATGTGAACGGCGTGGACAGCACGGTCCAGGCCGTCCGGCCCACGCTGGTCGACATCGGCACCACCAATGCACCGCATTACGGGCTGATGACCTCGGTCGACGCGAAGGACACGGCCCTGACCTCGCGCTCGATCCTGTCGACCAGCACGAACGGCGAGGGCGGTTCTCTCTTCCTGGTCCAGGACTTCGTCCCCT
The DNA here is from genome assembly GCF_039537205.1 of Microlunatus ginsengisoli. NCBI lineage: Bacteria > Bacillati > Actinomycetota > Actinomycetes > Propionibacteriales > Propionibacteriaceae > Microlunatus > Microlunatus ginsengisoli. The sequence continues at coordinate 93,252 of NZ_BAABAB010000014.1, forward strand.
CGACCGCGTCGCCGCAGCCGGCACCGATGGCGGTGCGCAAGGCCCGGCCCGTCCGGCCGGTGAAGGGCAGGCATGGCGGGCTCGGCCTGGACGGCCCGAAGACGTTCGACGACGCGACGAGCTGCCAGGCCTACACCGTTCCGGCCGGCGCGTCGGCGGTCACCGTGACCGCGACCGGCGGCAGCGGAGCCGACGGGGTGCAGAACGGGAACGGCTCCGCATCCGGCGGCCGGGGCGGTGTCGTCACCGCCACCATCCCGGCGGCGGCCGGCACCACGCTGTACGTCCGGGTCGGGGTGAACGGTTCCGGAACCGCCGGCACGGCCGGCGGCGGCGGAAGCGCCGGGGCGGCCGATCCGGTCCTGTTCGGCAGCAAGCCGAGCAGCGGTGGGGCCGGCGGCGGGATGTCCGGGTTGAGCTCGTACGACAACTGCGCCAGCTTCCTGCTCGCCGCCGGTGGCGGCGGAGGCGGGGGAGCGGGGCTGACCATTCCCGAGTCGATGACCGGCGGCAAGGGTGGTGACAGCTGCCTGATCAGCGGTTCGACGGCCGCCGTCGACGGCACCTGCTCGCCGGCAACCGACGGCGCCGCCCATCTGAAGGTGTCGAAGGGCTCCCAGCCGTACGGCGACTCCGGCGGCAAGGCCGGCGGCGGTCCCGGCAAGGCCAACGGCGGCGCGGCCGGCACCGCGAAGCCGTACGACGAGACGACGTACAACCAGCCCGGCACCAGCGCCACCGGCATTGCCGGCGGCAACGGAGGCGGCAACGGCAGCCAGAGCGCGCACAGCTTCGGTGGCGGCGGCGGTGGCGGCGCCGGCTACCTCGGCGGGGGCGGTGGCGGCGGTGGCGGCAACATCGGCGCCGGTGGTGGCGGCGGTGGCGGCACCAGCTTCGTCGTGAACGGGCTGCCGACGAATGGCAGCTTCTCGCTGGCCGCGAAGGGCACGACTCCCTCGGTAACGATCACCCCGGTCGCGGCTCCTGTCGTGCTGCAGTCGTCGACGACCGGCGAGGTGGCCAACATCGCCGGCGGGTCGAACGACGACGGCACGCCGCTGATCCAGTACCCGCGGATGGGCGCCTGGAACGAGCAGTGGCGGATCACGCCGCTGGACGACAGCGCCTCCGGCGAGTTCAGCATCGTCAACCCGACCGACAGCAAGTGCCTCGCGGCGTCCGACGCCTCGCAGAATGGCCAGATCCGGCTGCAGACCTGCACCGGAAAGACCGGCCAGCGCTGGCGGCTGAGCGCCGGCGGCGACGGCACCGCGGCCGTCGTGTCCGCCATCGACGCGCCCGGCAGCGGTCGCCTGGTGCTGAGCACGGACCGCGGCTATCCGACGGTGGGCGGCGCCAGCCTGACGCTGGCCCTCGACACGTCGGCGCCGGGTCAGCGCTGGTCGACCATTGCCGCCGGGTGGTGATCACGACCCACTGACCCGCCGAGGATCCCGGCGCAGCCGAGACTCGAAGCCCCAACCCGGGGCTCCGGATCGTCGACTGCGCCGGGATTCTTCGTTGACGGCGGTCGGCTGTGAATCGGGATCGTGTCGCCGATCGACCTCACGCGGCGGAAAGGGCCGGTGGAAAACGCTTGCTGGTCGGCGCGTGGTCGATTCGCGACATGCGGCGCGCGATCGCGCGCCGATCCACCGGACCTGAGCGACTCCCGAGTCAGCTCCCCCGGCGCGACCCGAGCTGCACCCACCGGCCCTCGGAGACGACCTGGATCGAACCGTCGACGACCGCGATGGCCGTCTGCTCGTCGATGGCGTACGCCGGACCGGCGATGTCCGCGGCCCATCGTTCCGCGTCGGCCAGCATGTTGCCGGGCCAGGCGTCGAGGTGCGGGAAGATCGAGAAGTCGACGATGCCCAGGCCCCGGTCGTCCGGTGCGGCCGGCCACTCGACGAAGTACGTCCCGATCCGGGGCGTCAGCACCATGCTGCCGGCGCTCACGCCGACCCAGACCAGGTCGCCCAGCGACGGCAGCAGCTCGGCCAGCCCGGACTCTCGCAGCCAGTGGCACAGGTAGGTCGCATCCCCGCCGTCCACGAGCAGGACGTCCGCCGCCCGCACCCACGGCACCCAGCGTTCGGCGCCGATGGTCGGCAGTGCGGGCAGCTCGAGCACGCCGAGCGACGTCCAGCCGAGCCCAGTGAAGTGCCGGAAGACCGGCTCGGCGGCCACCAGCCCCCGCACCGTCGCCGGGCCGCACAACGGGTGACCCCACTGCGCGGTCGGGACGACCAGGGCGGCGCACTCCTCGATCGGTTTGCCGAGCAAGTCCACGAGCGCCGAGCGGATGCTCGCGTTCGTGACCCCGCCCGACGTCAGCAAGAACCTCGTCACGGACGCCTCCCCGGCGCTGCGGTGATGTCCCCCTGATGACCGGGACGGGCGACGTGAATCATCGGACACGCCGTCCGCACCCCCGAAAACTGGTCACAACCGCAACTCTGCCGCCTCGAACGTTGCGCTTTCGCGACCTCCCACTCCGGCCATTTTCTGGAATCGCTCAAAGAAAGCGAGGCTGGCCCAACGCCGAAATCCCGACGCAGCCCCCGCCCCTCGACCCGGTCCGGGCCGGAGGGCTGAGAATGCGTCGGGATATCCACCGACGGTGGGCGATGGTCGGCGTTCAGCGGTTCCTGAGGTCACAGGTGGGCGCATGCAGCTGGGCCGCGTACGCCATGGCATCGGTGTCGATGTGCAGACCGACGCCCTTGGACGCGTCGTTGTTGTCTCCGGCCAGCTTGACGATGTCGTTGATCAGGCGGGGAGGCCGACCGGCTGGGTGGAGCGGTCGGAGGCGACGGCGACGAGGGCCCGGCGGTGCACGATCTCGGCCTGGACGGCGATCATGATCGCGATCATCACCAGGACCTCGCCGAAGCCGGCGCCGTCGTCGATGCCGAGGACGTACGCCGCGGTGCCGAGCGCGAACTTCGTCGCGATCAGGCCGAGGAACAGTCCGACGGTGAGGGCGGTGCCCCTGGACCAGACCGCGCCGGCGTCGTCGATCCAGATCCGGGTGCGGCGTCCGCGGACCAGCCCGACGACGAGACTGAGGGCCAGCCCGAGGCCGATCATCGCCCAACCCAGGGTGCCCGCCGGCGGGTCGAACCCGCCGACGGCAACCCCCACGACGGCATAGATGATCGCCAGCTTGAAGCGCGAGCCGTCCAGTCCCAGCCGGGCGGCCCGAGTCTGGCGATAGACCGCCCAGGCGGTCATAGCCAGGATGGCGAGGATCTCGGTGATTGTCATGATGGCTCCTCGGGTGAGTGAGATGCGGATGTCGGCAACTCTCGGCGGCAGGGCTCTCGGGGGCCTCACGCCGGACTTGCACGACCGGGACTATCGAGCGGGCACGCGTGAGAGTCGGGCGCGAGCCGGCCGGCGGTCGGGGTCGGCGAGGACGGTGTGCAGCCAGCCGTACGCGTACTGGTCGAACCGGTCCTGCCCCAGCCCCTCGCAGTGCCCGCCGGCTCCCTCGGCCTTGGTGAAGGTGTGGCTGGTGACGGGGGCGGCGAGTGCGTCGGCGAAGGTCTGGAGCTGCCCGTTGTCGGCGAAGTCGCCCTCGCCGGACGTGGCCAGAGTCGGGCAGCCGATTCGGTCGGCGATCCCGACCAGTGAGAACCGGGCCAGCTCGCGGAAGTAGTCGCTGAGGCTGCTGGTGCCGTGTGCGGCCATCCGCCACTGGAAGCCGTTCCGCTCGTGCGGGTCGGCCATCATGGGCGCGAGGTCGGCGTCGAGGGACGGGTCGTGGTCCATCAGCCGAGCCCAGACCCGCTCGCCCGCGCGGCGGCGGATGGTGACGGCGAAGTCATACTGGACCGGGTCGCAGACCAGGGCGGCGATCCGGTGCTCGCCGGTGGCCGCTCGGGGCGCGAGATAGCCGGCGAAGCTACGCCCGAGCAGGACGAGGGCGTCGGGGTCAACGCCGGGCCGGGTCAGCAGCCAGTCGACGACCGGGCTGAGGACGGCCTCGAAGTCGTGCCGCAGGGGGACCTTGTGCCGGTAGAGAATCCCGCCCTGGCCGGGTCCCTCGAAGGTCAGGCAGTTCATACCGTGGTCGAGCGCGGTGACCGCCGCGAACGTGTAGCCCATCTCGGCGGTCGAGTCGTAACCCGCCGGCAGGATCACCGTCGGGCGCAGCGCATCGGTGTCGTCCGGGGTGAAGAGGTAGCCGCGGGCCAGCACGTGGTCGCCCTCGACGACCATCCGGTACGTCGGGTGGCCGAGCAGCGGGACGGCGGCCTCGAACGCTGCGACGTGGCCGTCGTACGCGGCGTGCAGGAGCGGATCGTCCAGATCGGTGCGGGCGAAGAACGTCGCCTGCCGGTAGTACTCGGCGGCGCGCAGGTAGCCGCGGCGCGCGCTCACCGCGTCGCCGCTGCTCAGCGCCCGGTCGGCCTCGGCCCGGACCCGCTCGGCGGTCTGCGTCCATGCGCGGTACCACGAGGCGAAGTCGCCGGGGACGATCCGCTCGGCGACGGCGAGCGCCTCGCCGAGATCGGCGCCGCCGCGGGTCGCCGCGGACAGCGTACGGACGAACTGGCCGTCGAACTCGGGGTCGTCGATGAAAGTGGTCATGGGATTCCTCCTGGTTGCTGGGTGAGCACACTCTGTTCGCGCAGGCTCGCGCGCCGCTCGCGTCGGACTTGCGCGACCCGGACCCCCGACGGGACGCCGCGAAAGTCCGCTGCGAGTGGTTGCCCGCACGCTTGGTGCCATGACGAACGGCACGATCCACGCGGTCGACGAGAACCTGTTCCTGGTCGAGGGCGAATGGCCCGTCTGGCCGGTGGTCTCGCTGCCGGGCCCGGCCGTGCTCCGATCCGGGGCGCGGCTGTATCTGATCGACACCGGCGCGGGACCACACCTCCGGTCGGCCGTCCGGGCGGTCGCGGCGAGCTTCGGCCGGTCGGCCGAGGTCACCCTGATCAACAGCGGGCGCCATCCGGGTCTGGTCGGCAACAACGACCTCCTCGACTGCCTACCGGCGCAGACCCGCCGCTACCTGCGCCCGCCCGATCCGGACCGACCCGCGCCGGACGCTCCGCCGGAGTGGCCGGAGGACCTCCAACGCGCCTATCCGCCGATCCGAGCGACGTCGGTGCCCGGCCGGGACCTCGATGCGCTGGGTGATCGTCGAGAGCAGCGGATCGGCAGCACCTGCTGGTCGGGCTGGACGATCGCCGACGGTCTGGTCGCGGTGGAGGCCACCAGCCACACGGCTCGCCTGGCGTTCTACCTGGAGAAGCAGCGCGCGATGCTGCTGCCCGAGGAGCTCGCCCTCGCCCCCGCGTGGCCGGGGAGCGATGTCGCGGACGTGCTGCGGGTCGGTCAGCTGGTGCTCGAGCTGATCGAGGCGGGCACGATCGACACCCTGAGCCTCGGGTTCGGTCCACCGCTGGACGCCGGCTCGGGTCGCGAAGCCGTTCAGGACCTGGTGGATCGCGCGCGGATCAGCCGCGCCGCGGCGGACGGTCGCATTACGGCGTAAACTGCGCGCCGGGCAGCGATACCGTACGCAGATGCGGACGCTCGATCTCGGAGACGTGGAGGTCGAGCTCGACGCCGACCAACCGCGGGAACCGGGCGCCCGGGTCGTCCCACGCGGCACCCGGCAAGCTGCCTTGCTGACCCTGCTGGTGGCCCGGGTCAATACCCGGGTCTCGGCGGACGCGCTGATCGAGTTCGCCTGGGGTGATGAGCGGGTCGGCGGCGACCAGGGCGCTCTCGGGGATCGGCAGGGAGCGCTCGACTCCCAGCTCTGGCGGCTGCGTCAGCTGCTCGAACCCGGTCGCGGACGTGGGGCCGCGCCGACCCGGATCGTGACCGACGCGGGCGGCTACCGGCTGGTGAGCGCCGACGATCAGGTCGACTCGCACCGGTTCGCGGCCCGGATCGCGACGGCCAGGACCGCCCTGACGGAGGGCCGGCCGGCCGACTCGGCCGCCGCCGCCCGGGAGGCGCTCTCGCTGTGGCGCGGGCGCCCGTTCGGCCGGTTCGCCGACGAGCCGGTGCTCGCCGCCGACGTCGCCCGGCTGGAGGAGCTCCGTCTGCAGGCGTACGAGCTGCTGATCGAGGCACTGCTGCCGGATGACCCGCGCGCCGCGGCCGACGTCGCCGAGACGATGGTGGCCACGGCCCCGCTGCGCGAGAGCGGCTGGCGACACCTGATCCTGGCGCGACAGCTGACCGGCCGGACCGCGGACGCGCTGGAGGCCTACCAGCGTGCGTTCCGCCTGCTGCGCGACGAGCTCGGCGTCGAACCGTCGGCGGCGCTACGGGCACTCCACCAGCAGATCCTGGACGGCACGGTGGCCGAGCCGGAGCGGCAGCCGGCCCCGTCGGCGGCTTCCGGACCGAAGCCCACCGCCGGCTCGCCCCAGCCCGCCGGCTCGCCCCAGCCCGCCGGCCCGACGCCGCCCGCCGGCCCGACGCAGGCCGCCGGCCCGACGCGGCCGGAGAAGACGGGCCCGGAGGTTCGGCTCCCGTCGTGGTTGACGTCATTGGTCGCTCGCGAATCGGAGGTCGCGCGCGTCGCCGGGCTGCTCGCCCATCCCGGACTCGTGACGGTGGTCGGTCCGGCCGGCTGCGGCAAGACCCGGCTGGCCGTCGCCGCCGCGGCGGCCGCCGCAGCCGAGTTCCCCGACGGGATCTGGTTCGTCGACCTGGCGCCGATCACCCCCGCTGACGAGGCGCAGCAGGCAGCGCTGGTCGTGAGTGCGACGATCAACACGATCGGGATCTCCACCGCCCAGTCACGCGGGCCGCTGGACGTGCTCGCCGACTTCAGCCGGACCCGGCGGCTGCTACTCGTGCTGGACAACTGCGAGCACCTGCTGGCCGGCTGCGCCGAGATGGTGGAGGCCGTGGTCGGGCTAGATGCCGGCTGCACCGTGCTGGCGACCAGCCGGACCCCGCTGGATGTCGACGGCGAGACGGTGTGGTCGCTCGCCCCGCTCTCGCTGCTGCCTGTTCCGGACCCGGAGTCGCCGGATCCGGAGCCATCGGCCCCGGCACCATCGGCCCCGGCACCATCGGCACGCGGGCTGTCGGCCGCGGCCCGGCTGTTCGCCGACCGGGCGCACCGGGCCCGGCCGGGAGAGGAGCTGGATCTCTCGGGACCTGACGCCGAGCTCGTCGAGGCGATCTGCGCAGCGGCCGACGGGCTTCCGCTGGCCATCGAGCTGGCCGCGGCCCGGGTGCGGTTCAGCAGTCTGGCCGAGATCGCCCAGCAGCTGCGCGCGGACCCGGGTGCGGTGACCAGGGTCGGCCGCAGCAGGCGTTCCGGGCCGGTGTCGGTGGGGGCGGCGATCGAGTCGAGCCACCGCCTGCTGAGCCCCTCCGAACGGGTGCTGCACCGACGCCTCGCCGTGCTGCCGGGACGGTTCGGCGCGTCACTGGCCGTCGCGGTCGCGGGTTTCGATCCGCTGGCACCGGAGGAGGTCGTGCCGTTGCTGGCCGAGCTGGTCCACTCCTCGATGATCGAGCTCGACGCCGGCTCGTCCCGGCGGAGCCGCTACCGGCAGCTGGTGACGATCCGGGCGCACGCCCGCCGCTCGCTGGACGCGGCCGGCGAGACCGAGCTGCTGCTCGACCGGCGGGATGGCTGGCTGTCGGAGCTGGTCGCCGATGCGCCACCGCTCGACCGTCCGGGGCACGAGTGGCTGTATCGAGAGCTGGACGACGAGGCCGACACGATCCGGGCGGTGCTGCACCGGTGCCTCGTCGCGGCACCGAGCCGCAGGGGTGCCCGGCTCACGGTGCAGCTCGACGGCTATTGGCTGCGCCGGGTGCCGCCCGCCGACACCGCTCGCTGGCTGGAGGCGGCGATCGCGGTGCCCGACGCGGACCCGGACGACACCATGATCAACTGGATCGCGCTGGGCACGCAGTGGTTGCGCACGGGCCAGTACGACCGGATCAGGTCCGAACTGGACCTGGTGCTGGCCCGGGGCCGGTCGATCCCTCCCGAGATCACCGACTCCGTACTGCGGCTCCTCACCCTGCTGGTGATCAACACCAGCTACGCCGACGTGCCAGATCTGGTGGGCCCGATGGTCGACCGGGCCCTGGAGATCGGCGCCGGGACGACCGGATCGGCCGCCCGGCTGATCATCGCGGCGATCGACAGTTACGGCCGGGCGTTCCACGGCGCCACCGACGTCGGCCTCTGGGCCGAGGCGGTGGCCGCGGAGGCCGTCGCGGCCGGCGAAGGCTTCGCCGCGGCGCTCGCGATCAGCACGCTGATCAGGCTGAGCTACGCGACCGGCGACATGCGGGCGGCCGCCGGCTGGGTGGACCAGCAACAGCTGATCATGTTCGCGGGCCCCGCCGACCGGCCGGCGGGAACCATGCTCGAGGCGCGCGCCGGGATGATGATCTTCGCCGGTGAGCCCGCCATCGGGGTCGCCCAGGCCGCGGCGTCCCGGGCGCTGGCGCACCGGCTCGGCGTGTCCTGGCCGGAGCACGCCATCACCGACCGCGCGCTGGAGCGGGCCAAGGCAGACCTGGGCCCGGCAGGGTACGAGGATGCCTGGGCCCTTGGTGGGCAGCTCGACGTCGCGCAAGCGACCTCGCTCGACCCCAGGGCGTACGAACGACCGTCGAGCCGCTGAGAGGATCGTTTCGTGCGGATCATGGACCTCGGGTCCCTGACGGTCGAGGTCGAGGGATCGACGATCGAGCTCGGCACGACGAAGCAGGCGGCACTGCTGTGCGTGCTCGCTGCGCGCGCGAACCAGCGGGTGCCGGCGACCGACCTCGTCGCCGCCGCCTGGGGTCTGGACGTCGAGGTGTCGATGTCGAGCCTGGACTCCCAGTTGTGGCGCCTCCGCAACATCCTCGAACCGCACCGCGGCCGTACGTCGTCGGTGCTGGTCCGCGACGGCGGCGGCTACCGGCTGGTGGCGGCCCCCGACGCGGTCGACTCGCTCCGGTTCGAGCGGCTGGGCGACCGGGCGAACGCGCAGGTCCGCGACGGGGATCCGGCGGCGGCCCTGATCGCGATCGAGGAGGCCCTGGAGCTGTGGCGGGGCGAGCCCTTCGAGGCGGTGATCGCCGACGTCGGAACCGTGGTCCAGCTCGCCCGGCTGATCGAGCTGCGCCAACAGCTGGAGGAGCTGCGGATCGACGCACTGATCGGCCAGGGACTCCCTCATCGAGCGATCGTCGATCTGGAGGAGATGATCGGTCGGAACCCGCTGCGGGAACGGTTGTGGGCGCAGCGGATGACGGCACTGGTCCAGCTGGATCGAACCGACGAGGCGCTCGCCGCGTACGCCCGCCTGACCCAGCTGCTGGCCGACGAGCTGGGCCTGGATCCCGGTCCCGACCTGCGCGCGCTGCACGGCCGGATCCTCGCCCGGGATCCGTCGCTGGTCGGCGCTGCCCGGCCGGCCCAGCAGACCCGGCAGCCCCGGGAGGCCGACGACCCGGTGGCCGCCCGGATCGAGGGCGAAGCACGCACCGCCGACCCGGTCGCCGTCCGGCTGCCCCGCCGCGCAACCCCGCTGATCGGTCGTGCTGCCGACACCGACCGGGTCGCCGGTCTGGTGCTCGGCCAGCCGTTGGTGACGATCTGCGGCAGCGGCGGGAGCGGCAAGACCCGGCTGGCGATCGAGGTCGCTGCCCGGGTCGCCGCCGATTTCCCCGACGGCGTCTGGTTCGTGGATCTCACCGCGACAACTGAGCCGGACCTCGTCATCGACATCGTCGTGTCGACCCTCGCGCTGAGCGCGTCCCAGGTCTTCGACCCGATCCAGGTGTTGCGGGAGTTCGCGCGCGGACGGCGCATCCTGCTGGTGCTCGACAACTGCGAGCACGTGCTCGACGGCGTCGCCCTTCTCGTCGAGGAGACGCTGCTCTCCGACGACGCCGAGCGGGGTGCCGCCGTGCTCGCCACCAGCCGGGAACCGATCGGGGTGGACGGGGAGTACCTCTGGTCGATCGCGCCGCTGTCGCTGGCCGGACCCGCGCCCGCGGTCGAACTGTTCACCGAGCGGGCCAGGGCGTCCGACCCGGAGCTGGTGCTGGACGCCGACGCCATGGCCAGCGTGGTGCAGATCTGCCGGGCGCTGGACGGCATCCCGCTGGCGATCGAGCTCGCCGCCGCTCGGGTCCGCTCGTTCAGCCTGACCGAGATCGCCGAGCAGGTGCGGGCGGACCCGACCAGACTGTCCCGGGTCGGCCGGCAACGCGGTGATCACCGGCAGAGCCTGTACGAGGCGATGGAGTGGAGTTATCGCCTGCTCACCGAGCAGGAGCAGTCGCTGCACCGCTGCCTGTCCGTGCTCCCCGGGCCGTTCCCGGCCACCGCCGCGGCCGGGGTCGCCCCACCGGACCTGAACGCGTACGAGGTCACCGAGCTGCTGCTCGGCCTCGCCCACCGCTCCCTGCTCGACGTTCGCCCCGGCCAGCGGGGGACGGGCACCGTGTTCGCCCAGCTGGACACGGTCCGGGCACACGGCCGGCGCCACCTGGTGGAGGCGGGTGAGGAGGACCTCGTGCTCGCTCGCCGTGACGACTGGGTGGCCGCACTGCTGGCCCGCCGGCCGCGGCTGGGTCGGCCCGAGGCGCCGCTGTGGTACGACGAGCTGGAGGAGTCCTACCCGGTGGTCCGGGCCGTCCTGCAGCGCGCGGTCGGACCCGCCGGCAGCGCCGAGTTGATCGGGCTCGGCTCGGGGCTCGGCTTCTTCTGGCTGTTCCGTTCACGGATGATCGAAGGCGCCCGGTGGCTGGAGGCGGCCCAAGCGTCCGGGCTGCAGCGGGCGGGCAGCGTCGAGGAACTGCTGACCCTGCTCAGGCTGGGCGCGGGCTATCTGCTCCGCTTCCGACCCGACCTCGGCCGACCCCAGCTGGACGCCGCCCTGCCGCGGGTGGCCGAGGTGCCGGCGTCGGCACGGGTGGTCGTGGCGGAGGCGCTGGTCAGCGCCGCCGGCGGCGCCTGGGCCGGCACCGCCTACGATTTGCTGCCGGCTTTGAGCCGGGCATTGGACCAGATCGCGGCGGGAACCGACGACCAGGTCACCCAGCTGTTCGCCGAGATCATCGCCTGCATCACGGTCCTTCCGCTCGGCCGCCTCGACGAGGCCCGCGAGACCGCGGAGCGGCTCTATCGTCGATCCGTCGAGCTCGACAATCTCGTGGGCGCCTGGTTCACCTCGCTGGCCGCCTGCGTGGTCGAGAGCGAGTCGTTGCGGCCGGCCGACGCGCTCGGCTGGGCTCGCCGGGTGATCGGGCTGCACGAGCGTCTCGGCACCGGAGGCAGCAAGTCCTTCCTGGAGACGGTCGGCAACGGGTTCGCGCTGAGCGCCGACCACGAGCGGGCCGTCCGGGTCTACGCCGCCACCTGCGCGCACGCCCGCCAGGCCGGCGTCGACTGGCCGGAGCACCCGAAGACGCGCGAACTGTTCGAGCGGGCCCGCGCGGCGATGGACCCGGCTGCCTTCGACCGGGCGTGGGCGGCCGGCGAGCGAATGTCGCTGCGCGACATCGCCGACTGGGCCGAACCCGATCGAGGTGACCGCTTCTCGTCACGCACCACCGGCTGAGCCGGATCTGGCGCCCCAGGCATCGGTCGTGCGGCGGCGCGATCGGGCCGGAGAGCAGGACGCAGCCGGTCAGGATCCACGTCGGGGTAGCGCCGCCATCCGGCTCAGCCGGCGACCTCTGCCGCCTCCAGCCAGGCCGCCTCGAGCTCGTCTTTCTCGGCCAGGACGTCGGCGAGCTCGGTCTGCAGGGCGGCCAGCCTCGGGTAGTCGCTGGCGGACTCGGCCATCTGCGCGTGCACCCGCTCGATCCTCGTCTCCAGCCTGGCCAGCTGCGACTCCAGCCGGGCCAGGTCCTTGCGGGCCTGCCGGATCTCGGCCGCGCCTCTCCCCGGTGTCGCCGGGGTCGCCTGTGTTGCCGGGGTGGGCGCGGCATCGGTGGTGGGCTGGGTGTCGGCGGCCTGCCGGTCGGCCAGATACTGCTCGACCCCGCCGGGCAGCAGCACGCACCGCCCGCCGCCGACCAGGGCGTACGTCACGTCGCAGACCCGCTCCAGGAAGTAGCGGTCGTGGGTGACCACGATCAGGGTGCCCGGCCAGGTGTCGAGATAGTCCTCGATCACGGTCAGGGTGTCGATGTCCAGGTCGTTGGTCGGCTCGTCCAGCAGCAGCACGTTCGGCTCGGTGAGCAGCAGCCGGAGGAACTGCAGCCGGCGCCGTTCGCCCCCGGACAGGTCGTCCAGCCGGGTGGTCAGCTTGTCCTGGGTGAAGCCGAAGTCCTCCAGCAGGGTGCTCGCGCTCGCCTCGCCGCCGCCGGCCAGCGCCGTCACCCGGCGCTGCTCCTCGACCACCTCCAACACCCGGCGACTGCCGCGCAGCTCGCCGACGTTCTGGCTCAGGTGTCCGATCCGTAGCGTCCGGCCGCGTTTCACCCGCCCGGCGTCCGGTGCGAGCTCGCCGGTGAGCAGCCGGAGCAGGGTCGTCTTGCCGGTGCCGTTGACGCCGACCAGGCCGGTCCGAGCGCCCGGCCCGATCGACCAGCTGAGGTCGTCGAGCAGCACCCGCCGCTGCTCGCCGGCGCCGATCGCGTAGTCGACGTCGACCAGGTCGAACACGTCCTTGCCGAGCCGGGTGACCGAGAACTGCTGCAGTGCCAGGCTGTCCCGCGGCGGCGGTACGTCGGAGATCAGGGCGTTCGCGGCGTCGATCCGGAACTTCGGCTTCGAGGTCCGTGCGGGCGGCCCGCGACGCAGCCAGGCGAGTTCCTTGCGCAGCAGGTTCTTCCGCCGTGCCGCCACCCCGGCGGCCTGCCGGGCCCGCTCGGCCCGGGCGAGGACGTACGCCGCGTAGCCGCCGTCGTAGGCGTCCACCTGCGCGTCGTGCACCTCCCAGATCCGGGTGCAGATCTCGTCCAGGAACCAGCGGTCGTGGCTGACCACCAGCATCGCGATGTCGCGGGCCTGGAGCGCGCGCAGGTGCTGGGCCAGCCAGGCCACGGCCTCCACGTCGAGGTGGTTGGTCGGCTCGTCCAGCACCAGCAGGTCGTGACCGGCGAGCATCAGCGCGACCAGTGCGGTCCGGCGCCGCTCGCCGCCGCTGAGCGAGCCGACGCGGGACTCGAGCGGGATGTCGGCCAGCAGGTGCCGCACGATCGACCGGGTCTCGGCGTTCGCGGCCCAGACGTGATCGGGCTCGCCGTCGACGATGACGTCGCGGACCGTCGCGTCGGGTGCGAACGAGTCGGTCTGGGCGAGATGGCCGATCGAGACCGAGCCGGTCCTGGTGACCTGGCCGGAGTCGGGGTCGTGGCTGCCGGTGAGCAGCTCCAGCAGCGTGGTCTTCCCGTCGCCGTTGCGGCCCACCACGCCGACCACGTCGCCCCGGGACAGGCCGAGGCTGACCCGGTCGAGCAGCACGCGGGTGCCGTACGCGATCGAGATCGCGTCGGCGTTGATCAAGTTCGCCATCGCCCCCAAGCCTGCCATCCCCTGCCCGGATCGGCCGCACCGTCCCGGATCCCCTGGTCCAACTCGGATCCCCTGCATCAACCCGGATCCCCTGCAACGGATCCGAACTGTTCCAGGGGATCCGAGTTCGGCTGGTGCTGGGGTGCTCCAGCTCGGATCCCCTCGTACAATTCGGATCCCCCAGTCATCCCTGGATCCCCTGCATCAACTCGGATCCCCTGCAACGGATCCGAACTGTTCCAGGGGATCCGAGTTCGGCTGGGGTGCTCCAACTCGGATCCCCTCGTACAATTCGGATCCCCCAGTCATCCCTGGATCCCCTGCACGTCCTCGGATCCCCTGCAACGGATCCGAACTGTTCCAGGGGATCCGAGTTCGGCTGGTGCCGGGGTGCACGGCCGGGCCGGGCGGGTCAGACCGGGGGCCGAGATCGGGTTCGGACGTACGACCGGGGTCTACGATCCGCGCCGATCACTGTTGCCGGGCCACCCCGGCGGGGAAGCATGGCCGGCATGAGTAGCGCCTACCCGGAGCCGACCCCCCTCGTGCCACGACGACCGGCCGCTCCGCGTCCGGTCCCACCCTTCCCGGGAGCCGACCAGCGGATCGGCGACGCCGAGCGGTCGGCGGTCTGCGAGCAGCTGTCGGCGCACTACGCGGCCGGCCGGCTGACCGACGAGGAGCTGGACACCCGGGTGAGCGCAGCCGTGGTCGCGCGGACCTGGGGCGACCTGCGGGCACTGGTCGGTGACCTACCGCTGCCGGGCCCGCCGGTCCCGCCTCCCGCGCAGCCGCCGGTGCCGATCGGCAGACCGTGGTCCACGGTGGACGTGTTCGCCCTCGTCGCGCTGGTGGGTGCGGTGGCTCTTGCACTGCTCGGTGCGCTCGGCGTGCTCGGGTCGGGACAGCCGGGCTACATCGTGGTCTGCACGCTCACCGCGTTCACCGCGGGGGTCGGGGGGATGGCGCTGACCCAGATGCTGCATCGCTGGCGCCGATCCATCGTCGATCGCGCCGCCGCGGAACTGCGGGCCCAACAGGCGGCGCCCGGTCCGGCGCCTCGGTCCAGCTGAGGCGATCGTGCCGGGCAGCCGGGACGCGGCAGCGAAAGCCGAACGAGGTGTCAGCGCCCTCGCATCGCCTGCTTGGCGCCCTTCATCTGCCGTGGGTTGGTCGGCATCGGGCCCTTGGGCACGGGAATCTGCGGGCGTACGGCGTCGAGGGCTCGCAACCGCTGCTTGACGTCTGTGATCTGGTGGGCCTGCAGGACCTTCGGCAGCTTGCGGATGTGGTCGGCGAGCTTGTCGAGCGGGACCTGGCCTTCCTTGTCGCCCATGACGATGGTGGTGACCTTGACCCCGTACGCCACCCGCTCGTGCTTCTTCACCTCGCCGGCCAGGATCGCCTTCAGCCGGCCCGGCTCGCCCTCGCCGATCAGCACGATGCCGCCCGGGCCGACCGTGCGGTGCACGGCGTCGCGTTGCCGGGTGACGGCGATGACCGGTGTCGACACCCACTGCTTGGGCAGCATGCCCAGGGCTACCTCCGCGGACCCGGCCTGGCCGGCGTACCGCTTGTAGGTCGCCTTCTTGGCCCGCTGCACCAAGATGACCATGGCCAGCAGGATGCCGATGCTGAGCCCGAGGATGGGCAGATAGATCCAGTGCCCGACGATGATGCCGACGACCACGCCGATCAGCACCGGCAGCAGTAGCGCGCCACCCATCAGCCAGGGCAGCGCCGGATCGTACTCGTGGGTGACCTGGTATGCCCGCACGATCTGCCGCATCCGGCCCATCTCGGCCGGGTTCGTACTGCTCTTCTTGCGGGCCTTCTTGTCCGCCTTGGCCTTCTGCTCGGCCTCCTTGGCTCGCGCCTTGGCGGCAGCCAGCTGAGCCTTGAGCTTCTCGTCAGCCATCGACGACCACCCCTCCTGCATCCGACCCGCGGTTCTCCAGCGCCTGACGATACAGCCGTCCGGCACGGTACGACGAACGGACGAGGGGGCCGCTCATCACCCCGGCGAAGCCGAGCTCGGTCGCCTCGTCACGGAGCTCGACGAACTCCTCGGGCTTGACCCAGCGCTCGACCGGATGGTGCCGCGGCGAGGGGCGCAGATATTGCGTGATGGTGAGGATCTCGGTGCCGGCGGCGTGCAGGTCGCGCATCGCCTCGGTGATCTCGGCGCGGGTCTCGCCCATGCCGAGGATCAGGTTGGACTTGGTGACCAGACCGGCCTCTCGGGACCAGCTGAGCACCTGCAACGACCGGTCGTAGCGGAACCCGGGCCGGATCCGCTTGAAGATCCGCGGCACGGTCTCGACGTTGTGCGCGAACACCTCCGGCCGGGTGGAGAAGATCTGCTCCAAATAGGGCCGGTGGCCGGTGAAGTCCGGCGCCAGCATCTCCACCCCGGTGTCGGGATTCAGCGCGTGGATCTGGCGGATCGTCTCCGCATAGAGCCAGGCGCCCTCGTCGGGCAGGTCGTCGCGGCAGACTCCGGTGACGGTCGCATAGCGCAGGTTCATCTTCTGCACCGACTCGGCGACGCGCAGCGGCTCACCCGCGTCGAAGTCGGCCGGCTTGCCCGTGTCGATCTGGCAGAAGTCGCAGCGCCGGGTGCACTGGTCGCCGCCGATCAGGAACGTCGCCTCGCGGTCCTCCCAGCACTCGAAGATGTTGGGACAGCCGGCCTCCTGGCAGACGGTGTGCAGGCCCTCGCCCTTCACCAGCTCCTGCAGGTCGCGATACTGCGGTCCCATCCGAGCGGTTGTCTTGATCCACGGCGGCTTCTTCTCGATCGGCACGCTCGCGTTGCGCACCTCGAGACGCAGCAGCTTGCGACCTTCGGGGGCGATCGTCACCTGCTCACTCTACTCGCGGGCCGCCGGCTGCACGCTGCCGCGGACTCCTGACCGATCGGATCGATCACGACGTCACGTCGCGACGGCGGAAGACCAGCAGGGTGGCGACGAGCAGGACGATCACGACGACCGTCAGATAGATCGCCGCGGCACCGAAGCCGAGGTGCCGGGTGACGCTGTCGAATCCGACGCCGTCGGCCGACACGACCCGTCGATAGACCTCGTAGTCGGTGCCCCAGCGCAGGAAGGCCTGCAGGTTGGTCTCCAGCTGCCACGGCTTGAGCCGGCTGATCGCCGGAATGAACCCGGTGATGATCTGCAGCCCGATCCAGAGCAGGCCGTAGCCGACCAGCACACCGAGCGCCGCGACCGTGTGCCGGGTGAGCAGGGCGACACAGAAGCCGATCAGCGCTCCGAACACCACCAGGGCAACGCCTCGTCCGGCCGTCGCCGCGACGTCCGCGGCGCCGGTCAACGGCTGCCCGATCGCCGTCGTCACGACCGTCGCGAGGCCGAGCATCGAGAACCCGGCCAGGATGCCGATGGCCGCCGCACCGACGGCGATCGCGATGACCTTGGCGGCATACACCTTGTCCCGCCGCGGAACGAAGGTGAGCCAGTTTCCGATCGAGCCGGTGCTGAACTCCGCTCCGATGAAGGATGCCGCCAGCAGGTACGACGCGAGCATGGCCAGCACGACCGCGAACGCGACTCCGGAGCCGGCGATGCTGCCGAACGGCGTCGGTACCAGGCCGTAGTCGGCCGCGGTCGGCTCGGCGACGGCGCAGTCCTGCGCCGAGCCTCCATCGTCGAGGCACTCCTGCGCCCACTCCTCGTGGTTCTGCTCCCAGTCGCGGTGGTCCTGCTCGAACCCCTGCTGTGCAGCGGCCACCTCGTCCGGCGACGGCGGGGTGACCGCATCGGCGACGGCCACCTGGAACAGGGCGACGACGGCGATCACCGCCAGCACCAGGATCAGGGTCAGCCGGCGGCTCGCCAGCCGGTTCAGCTCGGCGCCGATCAGCCGGATCATCGGGCACCTCCCTGCCCGGGCCCGGGCGGCGGGCCGTACGCGATCGGCGCCGTCGAGTGGGCGCCGAGATGCTCCTCGGCGGTGAGACTGAGGAACACCTGCTCCAGGTCCGGACGGATTGGCACGAGCTCGCGGACGTACAGCCCCTCCCGGGCCAGCGCCTCGGTGATCCGGGCCGGATCGAACGGTGTGGGTGGGAGCCCGGGCCCGGCCGGTGCAGGGCGGACCATGAGGCTCTGGTCGGGACTCGGCTCGACGGCGAGACCGCCCGCCGTGAGCACCGCGGCGGCTCGCCCCGGCTCGGCGACCACGACCCGGAAGGAGGCCGGCGCTCCGCGGGAGAGCAGCTCGGCGACCGGGCCCTCGGCCAGCAGCCGGCCGCGCCCGATGATCGTCACCGTGTCGGCCACCAGCTGCACCTCGCTCAGGATGTGGCTCGACACCAGCACGGTCTTGCCGCGATCGGCCAGCCCGCGCATGGTCGCCCGGATCTCGTGGATGCCGGCCGGGTCGAGCCCGTTGGTGGGTTCGTCGAAGATCAGCAGCTCCGGGTCCTTGAGCAGGGTGGCGGCGATCGCGAGCCGCTGCTTCATGCCGAGGGAGTACGTCCGATATTTGCTCCGGGCCCGCTCGGTCAGCCCGACCTCGTCCAGCACCCGTCCGACCTGCCCGGAGCCGGCGCCGATCGCCTGCGCCAGCAGCTCGAGGTTCTTCTTGCCGGAGAAGGCCGGGAAGAACTTGGGCTGCTCGACGATGGCGCCGATCCGATCGACCACGCTCGGCAGGTGGTGCGGCACCTCGGTGTCGAAGACCCGCATCCGGCCGGAATCGGCGGAGATCAGACCGAGGAGCATCCGGATCGTCGTGGTCTTGCCGGACCCGTTCGGGCCGAGGAAGCCATGCACCCCGCCCGCCGGCACCCGCAGGTCCAGGTCGGCCACCGCGACCTGCCGGCCGCCTCGGGTGCGATACGTCTTGCGCAGGCCGAGCGCCTCGACGGCGTACGTCGTGCTCGGCTCCGCGGCAGCGGTCATGTCGGTCATTCCAGCCTCTCGCCCCGGAAGTCGGTCACCCTATCGTGTGGGGATCTGACGCGTTTCGGGCGCTCGAACCTCCTGGGAGCGCTTTCACGGCGCTGTTCACGGATCGAGCGCCCGATATGCGTCGCCTACGATCGAGACCTCATGTCCGTCCTCGATCCCAGCCTCGTCGCGCCCGAGCCCGACGCGATCTACGAGGCCTTCACCGGCTGGGCGTCGGCGCGAGGGCTGGAGCCCTATCCGGCGCAGGCGGACGCGCTACTGGAACTGGTCACCGGCTCCAACGTGATCCTGGCGACGCCGACCGGGTCCGGCAAGAGCCTGGTGGCCACCGGGCTCGAGTTCGCCACCGGCGTGCACGGCGGCCGGACCTTCTACACCGCGCCGATCAAGGCCCTGGTCAGCGAGAAATTCTTCGCCGCGACGGAGATCTTCGGGGCCGAGCGGGTCGGCATGATGACCGGCGACGCAGCGGTGAACGCGGACGCTCCGATCATCTGTTGTACGGCGGAGGTGCTCGCCAATCTGGCATTGCGGCAGGGTGCGGCGGCGCGGATCGCGTCGGTGGTGATGGACGAGTTCCACTTCTATGCCGACCCGGACCGCGGCTGGGCCTGGCAGGTGCCGCTGCTGGAACTCCGCGACGCGCAGTTCCTGCTGATGTCCGCCACGCTCGGCGACGTCACGCGCTTCCAGCGCGATCTGGACCGCCGGACCGGCCGCGACACCGCCGTGATCACGTCGGCGACCCGGCCGGTGCCGCTGCACTACGAGTGGGTAACCACGCCGGTGCACGAGACGGTGGAGGAGCGGCTGGCGACCCACCAGGCCCCGATGTACATCGTGCACTTCAGCCGGGCGGCGGCGATCGAGCAGGCGCAGGCGCTGAACTCGTTGCGCGTCTGCACCCGCGAGGAGAAGGACCAGATCGCCGACCTGATCGGTGGTTTCCGGTTCGCCGCCGGCTTCGGCAAGGTGCTGTCCCGGCTGGTCCGCAACGGGATCGGGGTGCACCACGCCGGGATGCTGCCGAAGTACCGTCGGCTGGTCGAGCTGCTCGCCCAGGCCGGCCTGCTCAAGATCATCTGCGGCACCGACACGCTCGGCGTCGGCATCAACGTGCCGATCAGGACCGTGCTGTTCACCTCGTTGAGCAAGTTCGACGGGGTGAAGCCGCGGCTGCTGACCGCGCGCGAGTTCCACCAGATCGCCGGCCGGGCGGGTCGGGCGGGCTTCGACTCGTCGGGGACCGTGCTGGTGCAGGCGCCCGATCACGTGGTGGCGAACCTGAAGGCACTGGCCAAGGCCGGCGACGACCCGAAGAAGCGGCGCAAGGTGGTCCGGAAGAAGCCGCCGGAGGGCACCATCGGCTACGGCGAACCGACGTACGAACGGCTGGTGAGCGCCGAACCGGAACCGCTCGAGTCCTCCTTCGCCGTCACCCACTCGATGATCATCAACGTGGTGTCCCGGCCCGGGAACTGCTGGACCGCGATGGAGCGGTTGCTGACCGACAACGACGAGCCGGCGCTCCGGCGGCGCCGGCACGTGCACGCCGCACTGACCATCTATCGGGGACTGCTGTCGACCGGCGTGGTGGAGCGGCTGCCGGTCCCGGATGCGGATGGCCGGTTGGCCCGGCTGACCGTCGACCTGCAGCCGGACTTCGCGCTGAACCAGCCGCTGTCCCCGTTCGCGCTGGCGGCGGTCGACCTGCTGGACCCGGAGTCGGAGAACTATCACCTGGACGCCTTGTCGGTGATCGAGTCGACCCTGGAGAACCCGGGTCCGGTGCTCAGCGCCCAGCGCTCGATGGTGCGCGGGGAGGCGGTCGCGGCGATGAAGGCGGACGGGCTGGAATACGACGAGCGGATGGAGCTGCTCGAGGACATCACCTATCCGCAGCCGCTGAAGGAGCTGCTGGACGTTGGCTACCGGGCGTACGCGCGCTCACACCCGTGGGTGCTCGATCACGAGCTGAAACCCAAATCGGTGGCGCGGGACCTGGCGGAGCGGTCGATGACCTTCACCGAGTACGTCGCCTTCTATCGGCTGGCCCGCGCCGAGGGCCTGGTGCTGCGCTATCTCGCGGACGCGTACAAGGCGCTGCGCCAGACGGTGCCGGAGGCCGCCCGGACCGAGGCCCTGGAGGACCTGATCGCCTGGCTCGGCGAGCTGGTTCGGCAGACCGACTCCAGCCTGCTGGACGAGTGGGAGACGCTCAGGAACCCCTCGCCCGAGGAGGAGCTGGTGGCCGAGGCCGACCGGCGCCCGCCGGCGGTGACGACCAACAAGCGAGCGTTCACCGTGCTGGTCCGCAACGCGCTGTTCCGCCGGGTCGAGCTGGCCGCCCGGCGGCGCTGGTTCGAGCTGGGGGAGCTGGACGGGGATGCCGGCTGGACCGCCGATGACTGGTCGGGCGCCTTGGCGGGATACTTCGCCGAGCACGAGGCGATCCAGACCGGGGCGAACGCCCGCGGCCCGGCGTTGTTGATCATCGAGCCCGGGTCGGAGGTCTGGCGGGTGCGGCAGATCCTGGACGACCCTGACGGCGACCACGACTGGTCGATCACCGCCGAGGTGGACCTCGCCGCCAGCGACGAGGCCGGTGAGGCGGTCGTCCGGATCACCGCTGTCGGCCCCCCCGCCCCCTGGTGACGCCCGGGCAAGCCCCCGCCGACTCCCGGCGCATCCCACCCGCCGGCCGCATCCCGTGCGGAAACTGTGCGGGTGTTGCAGCGACACGCCGCCGGAGACTGCAAGAACCGCACAGTTTCCGGTTCGGGAGGGGCGGGAAGGGGCGGGTAGGGGTCGGTGGTCAGGCGGCTGGAGGGGAGGCCCTGCGTCAGGCTGGGGCGCCGACGGTCAGGCCGTAGCTGACCAGAGGCTGGGCGGGCCGCTCGGGCAGGTCGGGGGACTTCTCGTACGGGCCGAAGGCGAGCATCTCCTCCAGCTGCGGCTTCAGCGCCTCCGCGAACTGGGCGAGGGTGGGCGCCTCGCCGATCTCGGCGGCCAGTGACGTCACGCCGGCGTCGGAGATGCCGCACGGGATGATCTTGCCGAACCAGTCCAGATCCGGAGAGATGTTCGCGGCGAAGCCGTGCATGGTGGTGCCGGATGCGACCCGGACCCCGATCGCGGCGATCTTCCGCTCGGGACGATCGGGCTGTGAGCCGGTCGACGGGCGGGGCGCCAGCCAGACGCCGGAGCGTCCGGGCACCCGGCCGGTCTCCAATCCGTACGCGGCGAACGCGCGGATCAGCGCCTCCTCCAGCCGACGTACGTAGTCCACGACACCCACCGACTCGGGCAGCTTGACGATCGGGTAGCCGACCAGCTGTCCCGGCCCGTGCCAGGTGATCTTGCCGCCGCGGTCGACGTCGATCACCGGGGTGCCGTCCAGCGGGCGCTCGTGCGGCTCGGTGCGCTTGCCCGCGGTGTAGACCGAGGCGTGCTCGAGCAGGATCACCGTCGCCGGCCGGCTGCCCGCCGCGACCGCGGCATGGATCTCGCGCTGCAGGTCCCACGCGGCGCGATAGTCGACCAGCTCGTCGCCGGGATGCAGGTCCAGATAGCTCAGCGCCATGCCGGGGAGTCTACGTCTCATCCCGTCGCCGGAAACTGTGCGGCTCCGGCAGCGACACGCCGGCCGGAGTTGCGGGAGCTGCACAGTTTCCGGTCGGGGATGCGGCGGGTTCAGCTGCGCCGCAGCGCGGCGCGGACCACGCCGCGGGCATCGGGGGCGGTGAACACGAAGCCGCCCTCGACCAGCCGTTGCGGCACTACCCAGATGTCGCCGACCAGCTGCTCGGCCAGCTCACCCAGACCCAGCCGAACCAACCCCGCCGGCGCCTTGAACAGACTCGGCCGGTGCAGGGCGTCGGCCAGCGCGTCGGTGAACTCGGCGTTGGTGGACGGCTGTGGGATGGTCAGGTTGTACGGCCCCTGCGCGTCCGCGGTCTCGGCGGCCCACTGCAGCGCGCGCAGCCAGTCGTCGAGGGCGATCATCGGCATGTGCTGCGACCCGTCGCCCAGCTTGGTCGCCAGCCCGAGTGACCAGGCGGTCCGCATCGGCTGGAATGCGCCGCCGCCGCGGTCCATCACCGGCGACGTCCGCAGGAAGACCGTCCTGACCCCGGCCTGCGCCGCCGGCTGCGCGGCGCGCTCCCAGTCCTCGACCAGCTCGCCGATGAAGTCTTCGGCGGCCGGCGCCGCCTCCGTCAGCGGTACGTCGGTGGGCTCGGTGCCGTACCACCCGATGGCGCTGCCCTGGATCAGCACGGGCAGCGGGGCCGAGCGCTCCGCCAGGGCCAGCGCCAACGTACGCGTCGGGTTGATCCGGGACGACCGCAACAGCTCTCGCCGGGCCTTCGTCCAGGCCCGGTCGGCGATTCCGACGCCGCACAGGTTCACCACCACGTCGACCCCGTCGAACACGCTGGGGTCGAGCGAGCCGGCGTCGGGATCCCAGCGGTACTCGGTCGCGGTCGCCGGCTCGCGCCGGACCAGCCGGGCCGCCTGGTGCCCCTGGGCGGCCAGGTCGACTCGCAGGGCGGTGCCGAGGAAGCCCGAGGAGCCGGCGAGCAGGTATCTCACGTCGCCGACCTACCCGCCCCGAGGCGCCGGAAACTGTGCAGCTGTTGCAGCGACACGCCGGTGCCGGCTGCAACACCTGCACATATTCCCGAAGCCGGGCTGCCCGAGGCCGGGCTGCCCGAGGCCGGGCTGCCCGAGGCCGGGCTGCCGGGGGAGCGGAGGCTGATGGCGGGCCTCAGAGGCCGAACTCGGAGCCGAAGTCGCCCTCCTCCAGCCGCGCCTTCACCTGCGACAAGAAGCGGGCCGCGTCGGCGCCGTCGACGATCCGGTGGTCGTAGCTCATCGAGAGATACATCATGTCCCGGATCGCGATCACCTCGCCCAGCCGCGCGTCCTTGATCACCATCGGTCGCTTCACCAGCGCGCCGGTGCCGAGGATGGCCACCTGGGGCTGGTTGATGATCGGGGTGTCCATCAAGGTCCCGGCCGAGCCGTAGTTCGTGATCGTGAACGTGCCGCCGGCGAGCTCGTCCGGGGTCACCTTGTTCGACCGGGTCCGCGCGGCCAGGTCGGCGATCTTCTTCGCCAGCCCGCCGATGTTCAGGTCGCCGGCGTCCTTGATCACCGGCACCAGCAGCCCGCGCTCGGTGTCGACGGCGATGCCAACGTGCTCCGCGCTCGGGTAGGTGACCTCGCCCGCCTCGGTGTCGATCGTCGCGTTGACCTTGGGGAACACCTTCAGCGCCTCGACACAGGCCTTGGTGATGAACGGCAGGTACGACAGGCTCGCGCCCTCGCGCGCCTTGAAGTCGTCCTTCGCCCGGGCCCGGATCCGCGAGATCGCGGTCAGGTCCACCTCGACGGTCGCGGTGAGCTGGGCCGAGACCTGGAGCGACTCGACCATCCGTTTGGCGATGGTCTTGCGCAGTCGCGACATCTTCTCGGTGGTGCCGCGCAGATTGCTCGGCTCGACCGGCTTCTTCGCCGCGGCGGGAGCCGACGCCGCCGGAGCGGGTGCCGCGGCGGCCGGTGCCGGAGCCTCGGCGGCCTTCTTGGCCTCCTCGGCGGCTGCCAGGATGTCCTGCTTGCGGATCCGGCCGCCGACGCCGGTGCCCTTCACCGAGGCGAGGTCCACGTCGTGGTCGGCGGCCAGCTTGCGGACCAGTGGCGTCGCGTAGCCGGAGAAGTCCTGGCCGCCCGCGGCCTCGGCCGGTGCGCTGGCGGCGGGGGCAGGCTCGGACTTCGGGGCCGGCTTCGGCTCCTCGTTGGCGGGTGCGGGCTTGGCGGGTTCGGGCTTCGCCGGTTCGGGCTCCGGCTCGGCCTTTGCTTCCGGCTCGGGCTCGGGCTCCGGCTCGGCGGCGGGTGCCTCGGCGCCCGCCTCGCCGACGATGGCGAGCACCGCACCGACCTCGACGGTCTCGTCCTCACCGACCTTGATCTCCAGCAGGGTCCCGCCCGTGGGCGAGGGGATCTCGGTGTCGACCTTGTCGGTCGAGACCTCCAGCAGCGGCTCGTCGGCCTCGACGGTGTCGCCGACCTGCTTGAGCCAACGGGTGACGGTGCCTTCGGTCACGCTCTCGCCGAGGGCGGGCAGGGTGACCTCGGTGCCGCTCGCGGCGCCGCCGCCCGATCCGGAGCCAGCGCCGGATCCGCCGCCCGATCCACCGGCGGGCTTGGCTTCCTCGGCCTTCTCCTCATCGGCAGCCGACGTCGGCTCCGGCTCCGGCTCGGGCGCCGGCTCGGCGGCCTCGGCGGAGCCGCCGTCGTCGGAGCTGCCGCCGCCGTCGCCGCCGGCCTCGCTCTCGTCGCCGATCACGGCCAGCACGGCCCCGACCTCGACGGTCTCGTCCTCGGCCGCCTTGATCTCCAGTAGCACCCCGGAGGTGGGGGCGGGAATCTCGGTGTCCACCTTGTCGGTCGAGACCTCCAGCAAGGGCTCGTCCGCCTCGACGGTGTCGCCAACCTGCTTGAGCCAACGGGTGACGGTGCCTTCGGTGACGCTTTCGCCCAACGCTGGGAGGGTGACGGAAGTCGACATGGGTGCTGGGACTCCTTCATGGGACTGTTCATGCTCGGGGCGAGCTCGTGCTCAGTGAGGGTCAGCCTAGCCTCAGCCATTCCGGCGCTGACGAGGGTCGACTACCCGCTGTCCGGCCCGTTCAGCCGTGGACGTGCAGCGGCTTTCCGGCGAGCGCCAGGTGCGCCTCGCCGAGCGCCTCGTTCTGGGTCGGATGGGCGTGGATCAGCGAGGCCACGTCACTGGGATAGGCGTCCCAGTTCGTGATCAGTTGCGCCTCGCCGATCAGCTCGCCGGCCCGGGCGCCGACGATGTGGATGCCGACGACCGGGCCGTCGGCGCGGCGGACTAGTTTCACGAAGCCCTGGGTCTTGAGGATCTGGGACTTGCCGTTGCCGCCGAGGTCGTACGTCAGCGTCTCGATCTCGCCGTACGCCGCCCGGGCCGCCTCCTCGCCCAGACCGACCGAGGCGATCTCAGGGTGGGAGTAGGTCACCCGGGGGATGTCCCGGTCCACCACCGGGACCGGCGGCCGGTCGAGCCGCCCGGCCCGGTGCGCGAGATCCTCGGCCAGGAAGATGCCCTGGGCGAAGCCGCGGTGCGCCAGCTGCAGGCCGGGCACGAGGTCGCCGACGGCGTACACCGACGGTACCGAGGTCGCGAGCCGCTCGTCGGTGAACACGAAACCCCGGTCCAGCGCGATCCCGGCCTCCTCGTAGCCCAGCCCGCTGCTGACCGGGCCCCGGCCGACCGCGACCAGCAGGATCTCGGCGGTCAGCTCGGAGCCGTCGGCCAGGGTCACCGTGACCCCGTCGTCGGCGGTGCGGACCCCGGCGAACCCGTTTCCGGTGACGGTGTTGATCTTGCGTTTGCGGAACGCCCGCTGCAGGGCCGCGCTTGCCTCGGGCTCCTCGTTCGGCACCAGCCGGGGCAGGGCCTCCACCACGGTCACCTCGACCCCGAAGGACCTCCAGGCCGATGCGAACTCCACGCCGATCACGCCGCCGCCGAGCACGATCACCGAGGCCGGCAGCCGGTCCAGCCGCAGGGCGTGCTCGCTGGTCAGCACGCGTACGCCGTCGATCTCCAGTCCCGGCAGGGTTCTGGAGGTCGACCCGGTGGCCAGCACGATCGCCGGCGCGGTCAGCCGGTCGTCGCCGACCGTCACCGCCACCGGATCGCCGCCGACCAGCCGGCCCTCGCCGGAGACGACGGTGATGCCGCGCTGCTCGACCAGCCCGGTCAGGCCTTTGTAGAGCCGGGAGACCACACCGTCGGCGTAGCTGCGGACCTCGCCAAGGTCCACCCGATCCAGGGTCGCGTGGACGCCGAACCGGGCACCGTCGCGAGCCGCATCGGCGACCTCGGCCGCGTGCAGGTATGCCTTGGTCGGGATGCAGCCCCGGTGCAGGCAGGTGCCGCCGACCAGGTCCTTCTCGACCAGAGCAACCCTGGAACCCAGCTGGGCCGCACGCAGTGCACAGGCGTAGCCGCCGCTGCCCGCACCCAGCACGACCATGTCAAAGGACCCATCCATGCGGTCATCTTCGCAATCGGGCCGGCGGTGCACTCCACTGGTCGATCCAATCCGACGACCGACACGAGCTGACCACCCGGGGTGGGTGTATGCATGGCAGCGTGGGTGAACGGAGCACGCTGGACGGGGACGACTTCGAGACGTACGTTGCCGAGCCGGCCGGCGAGCCGCGCGGTGGGCTCGTGCTGATCCACGAGATCTGGGGACTGGTCGAGCACATCACCGACGTGGCGGACCGGCTCGCGGGCGAGGGCTATCTGGTGCTGGCGCCGGACATCCTGAGCCGGGCGGGCATCACCCCGCAGGTGGGTGCGGAGCTGCTCCGGCTGCGGACCAGCACCGACCGCGAGGAGCAGGCCCGGCTGCAGCCGCTGATGCGGGAGCGGATGGCACCGGCCCAGGATCCGGCGTACGCATCCTGGGCGGTGGCTGCGCTCCGCGGCACGGTCGATCACCTGGCCGCGAGCGATGGCGTCGGCGATCGGATCGGGGTGCTGGGCTTCTGCTTCGGCGGCAGCTACAGCTTCGCCCTGGCCGCGGCCGACCCGCGGATCCGGGTGGCGATACCGTTCTACGGCTCGCCGCCGGACGAGGCGACCGTCGCGGAGATCCGGTGCCCGGTGCTGGCCTTCTACGGCGACCGGGACGAGCGGCTGATCAGCGGGCTGCCGGCGGTCCGCGAGCGACTGGCGGCGGCCGGCGTCGACTTCACCGCTCAGGTCTATCCGGGCGTCGGGCACGCGTTCTTCAACGACACCAACCCGCATACCTACGACGCGGGCGCCGCGGCGGACGCCTGGGCCCGCACGCTCGCCCTGCTGGAGAGCGAGTTGTCAAGCTCCGGGGGAGCTATAGCGCGCTGAGAACCTGACAAGTCGCGAGTGCGACTTGAGCCGGCCCGACATAATCGAGGCATGGGGTTCTTCCGCCGCGCCGCCGACAAGCTGAACCCCACCCGCGGCCGGGCCAAGCCCGCCGGCGGCAGCGCAAAGGTCGACGAGAGCGTCGCGCTGTATCTGACCGAGTTCGTCCGGACCCGGCGCGGTGTCGAGGCGTACGTCGAGCCGCAGACCATCGTCACCGAGACCACCGTCCTGCTGGTCGCCTGGGACGGGGAGTGGACCCGCCGCCGGGTGCCGTCGCCGCAATGGGCGTACTCCTTCGCCGAGAGCATGCAGATCCCCGGCTACGACGCGCTGGTGGTCGGCTATCCGCAGCGGATGCGCGACTACAACACCCGGCTGACCCGCAAGGTGGAGGACCGCGGTCCGTCGAGCGCCGCCGGCCCGCAGCCGCCGCGGCCGTGGAGTCCCGGCTTCGCCGACGCCGAGAGCGAGCGCCGCGAGTTCAGCGACGACCTCGAGGAAGAGTTCCGCCTCCCGCCCCTGGAGCCCCCGGACCCCCGCTGAGGCACCCTTCGACAGGCTCAGGGCACATACCCGAGCAGCACCGGCTCAGGGCACATACCCGAGCAGCACCGGCTCAGGGCACATACCCGAGCAGCACCGACGCCGCGCGCCGGAATGTGCAGGAGCGTTCTCTGAAACAACGCTTCATCGTTTCAGAGAACGCGACGAACGAGCCGGCCTCAAACGCGGCGGAGCACGGAGCGAGGCTTGCCGAGCGGAGCAATCAAGACAGCGCGGGAGCGAGGCTTGCCGAGCGGAGCAGATTAAGCGAGCGCGGCGGCGAGGGCGACCAGGGTGCGGACGCCGAAGCCGGTGCCGCCGGCGCTGACGTGGCCGTACGGCGACCGGTCGTTGTAGGCCGGCCCGGCGATGTCCAGATGCGCCCAGGCGATGTCCTCGCCGACGAAGTCGCGCAGGAAGGCGGCGGCGACCAGCGCGCCGGCGACCTTCTCCTTGGCGGTCGAGCGCAGGTCCGCGACGGACGAGTCCAGCCGGGGCCGGATCTCGCGCGGGATGGGCAGCTGCCAGAGTTCCTCGCCGGCCGACTCGGCCGCGTCCAGCAGCCGGTCCGCGGTGGTGTCGTCGGTGGCCATCAGGGCGGCCGTCCGGTCGCCGAGGGCCACCACGGCGGCTCCGGTCAGGGTGGCCACGTCCACGATCAGGTCCGGCTCGTCCTCGCTCGCCCGGGCGAGCGCGTCCGCCATCACCAGCCGGCCCTCGGCGTCGGTGTTGCCGTTCTCGACGGTCTTGCCGCCGTACATGGTGAGCACGTCCGAGGGCCGGAACGCGGTGTCCGACGGCAGGTTCTCGGCCAGGCAGGCGTACGTCGTCACCTTCACCTTCAGGCCGAGCCGGGCGATCGCGTCGGTGGCGGCGATCACCGTGGCCGCGCCGGCCATGTCGCACTTCATCGTGTACATGCTCTCGCCGGGCTTGAGGTTCAGGCCGCCGGAGTCGAACGTGATCCCCTTGCCGACCAGCGCCAGGTGGAACGACGCACCGCGCGGCGCGTAGCTCAGCCGGACCAGCCGCGGCGGTCGCGACGAGCCGCCGCCGACCGCCATGATGCCGCCGTAGCCGCCCTTGACCAGCGCGGCGTCGTCCAGCACCTCGACGCCGATCTTGGCGTCGCGGACCAGCGCCTTCGCCTGGTCCGCCAGCGACTGCGGATACAGCAGGTTGGGCGGGGTGTTGACCCAGTCCCTGGTGACCACCACCGCACGCGCCAGCAGCTCCACCCGCGAGATCAGGTCGGCATCCGGCGTCGCGCTGCTCAGCACGGTGATCAGGCCCACCCGGCGCGGCTTCGGGTCGCGGCCGCTGACCGGCGCGTACTCGTACAGGCCGAGCAGCGCGCCCTCGGCCACGGCCTGCAGGGTCTCCGGCTCGTCGGCGCCCAGCGACACCACCACCGACAGCGGCTCGCCGTCGGCCAGCGTCGACGCCTGCCGGACGCCCGCGCCGGCGGCGCGGCGGAGATCCTCCGGGGTCGGAGTGGCCGCACCGACGCCGACCACGAGGATGCGCGGGCCGTCGCCGAGCGCGGGCAGCGTCCGCGTCTTCCCGGCGCCGGTCTTCGCGCCCAGGCTCCGGGCCAGGTCCGCGACGCCGGTCGCGAACGCCTTCGTGTAGGCCGCGTCGAGCTCAGCCGGCACGCCGATCGGACCGTCGTCGGTCAATCCGACCACGAGCACGTCGGCGCCTCGGGGAGCTGTCTGCGCGACGGCGAGCGGAGGCTGGGTCGGTGTGGGCACAGGCGATCCTTCCGGGCGGAAGCGGGCAAGCTGGACTGGCCGCCGCTGTCGGTCGGCTCCAGGCTAGCCCGTCGGCTCCTGGCGTGGCTGCGGTAGGTTCGCCCTTGTCCGGACCCGGGTTTGCCGGGCGATCGAGACGGTTCGGCGGCCAGGGGAGGCGATGGCGGTGAGCGAGGACGACCGGCCGTCCGGGACGGCGCTGCAGACCTCGCCGCTGCACGATCGGCACGTCGCCCTCGGCGCGAAGTTCGCCCCGTTCGGCGGGTGGACGATGCCGCTGGAGTACGCCGGCGGGGGAGTCCTCGCCGAGCACACCGCGGTGCGCTCGGCGGTCGGCATCTTCGACGTCAGCCACCTCGGCAAGGCGACGGTCCGCGGACCGGGTGCGGCCGCGTACCTGAACGCCTGCCTGACCGCCGACCTGGACAAGATCGGGCCGGGCCAGGCGCAGTACACGCTGCTGTGCGCGGCCGACGGCGGGGTGGTCGACGACCTGATCGTCTACCGGCGCAGCGACGACGACCTGCTGCTGGTGCCGAACGCGGCGAACTGCGCCACGGTCGTCCGCATCCTGGCCGAGGCCGCGCCGGCCGGCGTCGAGATCGCGGATCGGCACCCGGACTTCGCGCTGATCGCGGTGCAGGGCACCGAGTCCGACGAGGTGCTGACCGCGGCCGGGTTCCCGGCCGGGCACGACTACATGAGCTTCGTCGAGGTCGACCGCGAGGTGAACGGGCAGGGGCGCGTCGCGGTGACTGTGTGCCGGACCGGCTACACCGGCGAGCGCGGCTACGAGCTGGTGCTGCCCGCGGCCGCGGCCGGCTCGGTCTGGGACGCGTTGACGGCCGCCGGTGAGCCGTACGGCCTGCAGCCGGCCGGGCTCGGTGCGCGCGACACGCTCCGGACCGAGATGGGCTATCCGCTGCACGGCCAGGACATCTCGCCCTCGATCACCCCGGTCCAGGCCCGGCTCGGCTGGGCGGTCGGCTGGGGGAAGGAGCGGTTCTTCGGCGACGCCGCGTTGCGAGCGGAGAAGGCGGCCGGACCGGCCCGCACACTGCGGGGGCTGAAGGCGGTCCGGCGCGGCATCGCCCGACCCGGGATGACGGTTCTCGGCGCGGGCGGCGAAGAGCTGGGAGCGGTCACCTCGGGGACGTACTCGCCGAGCTTGCGGATCGGCGTCGCGCTGGCGCTGATCGACTCCTCGGTCGGGCTGGACGACGTGGTCCAGGTCGACATCCGCGGCCGCCGGGAGGACTTCGTGGTCACCAAGCCGCCGTTCGTCAGCCCGCGGGTGCGTGAGTCGTGAGGTCGCGGCTCGCCCAGGTCGGGCTGATCGTGGCCGGGCTGTTGATCGCGCTGTATCCGTTCACCCTGGGCGCCTCGCCGGAGGTCGATTGCCGGGGGGTGCCGATGGGCCCGGGCCAGACCTGCGCAAAGGCCGACGGGTCGGCGATGGAGACGTACGAGAAACGGGTGGCCGCCGCGAACGCGGCGAAGCCGATCGTCGTGGTGATCGGCCTGGCCGTCGCCGGTTTCGGCGTCGCCCTGCTGGTCGGCTCCTCCCGCCGCCGCGAGGCCGCGGGCGCCACCGCCGACTGACCAACGCTGCCGCGCTCTCGGATCCCCTGGTGCGGTTCGGATCCGTTGTAGCGGATCCGAGCCGTCACAACGGGATCCGGCGTGGGGCGGGGCGGGCTCAGGTGAGCAGGAAGACCGTCTCGCCGCGCTCGGGCAGGGCCACCTCGATCCGCTCGCGATCCCGCTCGCCCAGGTCCGGCAGGGCGTCGAGGGCGAACCAGCCGACCGCGGTGGACTCGTCGTCGCCGACCGCGGCCTCACCACCGACGTAGGAGCACCGAAACGTCATCGAGAAGAACTGACAGCGATCGCCGTTGGGGTACGTCTTCGGCGGGTCCGTGCGCAGCATTGCCAGCCGGTCGACGCTGACCTCGACCGACGCCTCCTCCCAGACCTCCCGCCGGATGCATGTGCCCGGCTGCTCCCCGGGCTCGACGATCCCGGCCGGCAGCGACCACCGCCCGTTGTCGGCGCGCTTCACCAGCAGCAGCTCGGCGTTCGACGGCTGGCCGCGTAGCACCACGCCGGAGACGCCGGGGAGATGGAGCAGCGCGTGCCCGACGTGCTCGCGCAGGTCGAGGATGTATCGCGGTGTCGGCACGCCCCCAGTCTGTCCCCGTCACCTCGTCCACTCGCCGCGCCTCGCGGAAACTGTGCTGTTGTCGCAGTGAGCACCGGCGTGTCGCTGCAACAGCCGCACAGTTTCAGCGGGAACCGGCGGGTCGGGGACCGGGAGTAGCGGCGGGACCGGCTAGACCTCGGGGTCGAGCCGCATCGGGCCGTAGACCAGCCGGTCGGCCTCGTACAGGGTGACGGCGCGGACGCCGGCGTCGAGCAGGTCCGGATAGCACTCGCCGAGCCAGGTCTCGGCCTCGCCCTGGGTCGGGAACGTCTTGTCCAGGCCGGTGTCGCGGACGGCCGGCTCGCCCTTCCAGTGCCAGCTCATCAGACCAGCCGCCGGCCCGGGGACGCCTTGCCCACCAGCGATCCGTCGCGCTGGACCGCATCGCCGAGTGCCTCGTCGATGCCCGCCATCGTCTCCGCCGACAGCGTCTTTCCGGCGGCCTCCGCATTCGCCTTGACCTGCTCGGGGCGGGAGCCGCCGGTGATCGCCGACGCGATGTTGTCGTTCTGCAGGACCCAGGCGACCGCGAGCTGGGCCATGGTGAGTCCCTCGGCCTCGGCGAGCGGGGCCAGCTGCTGCACCCGGCCGAGCAGGTCGTCGTTCTCCACCAGGTTCTTGATGAACCCCGCACCACCGGACTCGTCGGTGGCCCGGGAGCCGGCCGGCGGCGGCTGGCCGGGCTGGTACTTCCCGGTGAGCACGCCCTGGGCGATCGGGGAGAAGACGATCTGGCTGATGCCGAGCTCGCGAGAGGTGGGTACGACCTCGGGCTCGATGATCCGGTACAGCGCGTTGTACTGCGGCTGGTTCGAGACGAACGGGATCCGCAGCTCGCGGGCCAGGGCGTGCCCGGCGCGCAGCTGGTCCGGGGTCCACTCGCTCACCCCGATGTAGAGCGCCTTGCCGGACCGGACGACGTCGGCGAACGCCTCCATCGTCTCCTCCAGCGGGGTGAAGTGGTCGTAGCGATGCGCCTGATAGAGATCGACGTAGTCGGTCCGCAGCCGCTTCAGTGAGTTGTTGATGGACTCGTGGATGTGCTTGCGGGACAGTCCGGTGTCGTTGTGCGTCTTCTCACCGGTCGGGAAGTAGACCTTGGTGAAGATCTCCAGGCCCTCCCGCCGCTCGCCGGCCAGCGCGTCGCCGAGGATCGACTCCGCCTTGCCGTTCGCGTACACGTCGGCGGTGTCGAAGGTGGTGATCCCGGCGTCCAGTGCGGCCCGGACGCACTCGGTCGCGCGGTCCGCCTCGACCTGCGATCCGTGCGTGACCCAGTTGCCGTAGCTGATCGCCGACACCTTCAGGCCGCTGTTGCCGAGGTAGCGGAACTCCATGGACGTTGCCTCCAGGTCGTGTGATGTGTGTCGCGTGGCCCGGCTGCGCCGCGCGGGCCGTCTTGCACAGTAACGCGGACGAAACGTCGCGCTCACCTGCACTGTGGCAGCATCGAGCCTTCATCAGGTCTCCGGTTGCCGACGTAGGTGCCGCTCGGAGGGGCCGTTCCCCCGCACGATCAACTCACCGTCGCGACCGTCCCGGTCGCGGCTGGGAGGAGATGTCCATGCTCACCCGACGTACGTTCTTGTCCAGCACCGCCCTTACCCTGGGAGCCGGCGCCGTCGCCGGCCCGGCCGTACTCGGCTCGCCGATCGCAGAGGCGGCGCCGGCCACGCTCCCGCTCGACCTCGTCAACCGCCGCCACGGCCGGAAGATGTTCGCCACCGTCTGTGGCGTCGATCCGGCCACCGGACGGTGGTTCTTCCTGTCCGCGAAGGGATCGAAGATCTTCCCGAAGGCGTCCGGGTCGGCGAGCGCGACCGTGTCGTCCGACGTGGCGATTCCGTTGTCCAGCAGCGGCCGGATCCGCCGGCTCCGGTTGCCCCGGATGCTGAGCGGGCGGGTGTTCCTCTCCCTCGACCGCCCGCTGCGGTTCGCCGTCACCCCCGGCGGCGGCATTGCGATGCCGTCGGCGGCGAGCCCCTCCGACCCCGGCGCGGCGATCGACTGGGGCTTCTTCGAGCTGACCCTGGACCGCAACGGCGTGTATGCCAACCTGAGCTTCGTCGACTTCGTCGGGCTGCCGCTGTCGATGCGATTGGCGACGTCCGGCGCGAGCCAGTACGTCGGCGGGTTGCGGCACGGCGGCGTGGCCAAGCTCGCGGCCGGGCTGCGGGCCCAGTCGGACAGGGACGGCTCCGGCTGGGATCGGCTCGTGGTCCGGCGTGGCGGTCGAGAGCTCCGGATCCTCAGCCCGAACCTGGCCGCCGACCTGCACGGCGGCGCCAGCCCGGTGGCCGGCTACCTCGATCGCTATGTGGCCGACGTGTGGCGGCACTACCGCTCGCACACCCTGGTGGTCGATACGCAGGCCCGCTGGGGCCGGTTGAAGGGCCGGGTCTCCTCGGACGGACGGCTCGTCTTCGGCGGTGCGGGAAGCTTCGCCCGGCCGTCGACGTACGCCATCTTGAACTGCAGCGTCGCGCCGTTCCACACGTCCAACGACGTGATGGGCAACCTCAGTGCGCGGCTGGCCGCTGCCTTGAACCGGACCTCGCTGCTGGCCAACCCGCATCAGCCGGACACCTCGCCGCGGCACTTCTACACCACCTCGCGGACCAATCACTACGCCCGGCTGGTCCATCGCAACAGCATCGGCGGCGCCGGCTATGCGTTCCCCTACGACGACGTGCACACCAAGGGCTGGAACGCCGAGGGCCGGGTCGTCCACGGCCACCCGAAGCTGCTCCGGATCGAAGCCGGCTGACCGCCGCGCCCGCCCGTCGTGGCCGCGGTCAGCGAGCAGGGAGATCAACTTCGCGCGCCTTCGTGCTACTTCGCTCGCCTTCGTGCTACTTCGCTCGTCGAGGACGACGAGCGCAGTAGCACCAAACCGCGCGAAGTCGCCCCGGGCGCGGCGGGGGCGAGCTTCAGGCAGGAAGGTGAGTTGCACCGACGCTGCGCGCCGGGGAGTGCAGGAGCGTTCGGTGAAACACGTCTTTTCGTTTCACCAGAACCGACGAACGAGCCGGCCTGGAGGGCAGCGGAGCGCGGAGCGAGGCTTGCCGAGCGGAGCAATCAAGCGCGCGCTGCGCGCCGGGGAGTGCAGGAGCGTTCGGTGAAACACGTCTTTTCGTTTCACCAGAACCGACGAACGAGCCGGCCTGGAGCGCAGCGGAGCGCGGAGCGAGGCTTGCCGAGCGGAGCCGTCAAGAGCGCGCAGCGGAGCGCGAGAGCGAGGATCGAACAGGAAGGTGCGTT
>NZ_BAABAB010000014.1:128447-284988 GCF_039537205.1 Microlunatus ginsengisoli
CCGACGAACGAGCCGGCCTGGAGCGCAGCGGAGCGCGAGAGCGAGGCTTGCCGAGCGGAGCAATCAAAACTCAGTACTCTTCGCCGCGCTTGAGCCGCGGGGCGGGCATCCGGAACCGACGGATCTGGATCGAGCGGTTCATGCCGTACATCAGCAGGCCCTTGGTCGAGGCCTTCGGCAGTCGCTCAGCGAGCACCTTCTTGAACCCGCGCCACATCAAGAAGCAGTCCAGCAGCACGAGCAGGATGAAGGCGTACATCACGACGGTGCTGATCAGGGCGATCTTCGGGATGGTGGTGCTGAGGAAGGTCAGCGCGAGGATGACCACCAGCGCGGGCAGCAGGAACTCGCCGATGCTGAACCGCGAGTCGACGTAGTCGCGCATCAGTGCCTTCTCCGGCACCGCCTCGCGAGCGCTCATCGACTTCGCCCGCTCGATCCGGTTCTGCCGGGAGGACTCGGCCCGGGCCTCCTTCTTCGTCATGGTGCGGGTGACCCGCTGGCGCCGGGCGTCCTCGGCCTCCTTGCGGCTGGGCGTGGGGCGACCCTTCTTCGGCGTCTGGCCGCCGAGTCCGACCTCCTGCACCAGCGGCGGGGGAGTCTCCGGCTCCTCCTCGGAGGCCGGCTTTCGCCCGAACAGTGCCACGATGTCCTCTCCTCGAAGCAGCGGATCCGACTGCGGCGCTACTGCCGCGGGTCAGGGTCGGACCGCCGAACCCCGGAATTCTCTCAGGGGGTCGACCCAAAACGAAACTACTCCCTGTGACGCGCTGTGTCGTGGTTTCGGGTCGGGCATACGCTGGAAGCCTGTGATGTCGCGTGGCCGGCCGGGAGCGTACGGCTTGTCGGAGAGCCGCGCACTCGTGACCGGAAGGACCAGCCACAGCTCATGGGCATCTTTCAGCGCATGTCGACGATCTTCCGCGCGAAGACCGACAAGGCCTTGGACAAGCTCGAGGATCCACGCGAGACGCTCGACTACTCCTACCAGCGGCAGCTGGAACTGCTCCAGAAGGTGCGCCGGGGGGTGGCCGACGTCGCGACCAGCCGCAAGCGGGTGGAGATCCAGGCGAACCAGCTCAACCTGCAGATCGACAAGCTGACCCAGCAGGCGCAGAAGGCGCTGGAGGTCGGTCGCGAGGACCTGGCGCGCGAAGCGCTGACCCGCCGGTCCGGTCTGCAGCAACAGCTCGCCGACCTGCAGCAGCAGCACGCGCAGCTGCAGGGGGAGGAGGAGAAGCTGACCCGGGCCAGCCAGCGGCTGCAGGCCAAGGTCGACGCGTTCCGGACCCGCAAGGAGACGATCAAAGCGACGTACTCGGCGGCCGAGGCGCAGACCCGGATCAACGAGGCGTTCTCCGGGATCAGCGAGGAGATGGGCGACGTCGGTCTCGCGATCCAGCGGGCCGAGGACAAGACGGCACAGATGCAGGCGCGGGCCGGCGCGATCGACGAGCTGCTCGCCAGCGGTGCGCTGGAGGATCCGACCGGGATGGCGAAGGACGACATCACCCTGGAGCTGGAGCAACTCGCGTCGAGCTCCGACGTGGAGAACGAGCTGGCTCGGATGAAGGCGTCGCTCGGCGCCGGATCGAGTGCGTCGGCGCCGGCGATCGAGGGCCAGCCGACCGGGCAGGTGATGCCGGGTCAGGGCGTGCCGCAGGCGTCCCAGCAGGCGGCCCCGCAACAGTCGCCCCCGCAGCTTCCGGGTCAGGGTCAGCCGGGCGGCTATCAACAGCCCCAGCAGTACGACCCGCAGCAGACGCAGCCGAACGCGGGGGAGCTGCGGTGATCGTTCGCATCCTCGGTGAAGGCCAGTGGGAGGTGGGCGACGCCGCGGTCTCGGATCTGAACGACCTGGACGCCGAGGTCGAGCGTGCCGTCGCCGCCGACGACCAGGAGGAGTTGACGGCGGCGCTGAGCCGGCTGCTGGGCGAGGTCCGCAGCGCCGGCACCGCGCTGTCGGACGACGACCTGCGCGACTCCGACCTGATCCTGCCGGGCGCCGACGCGACGGTGGTCGACGTGCGAGCTCTGCTGAACCCGACCGGCGAGGGCCTGATCCCGGGCTGAGGCTCTCGGACACCTGCGCCGTTCCGGCAATGCGTCGGTGCGGATGACCGGAACAGGTTCAGTTCCGCGGAACGATTCGCGGGCGGTCATGCCGACATTTCCCGTGGTGGCCGCACGCTACGGTGACGCAGGTCGTCGGCCACGCCCAGTTCCTCGGCGACCGCAGAAGCCACGCGGCCCGCGGTCGCAAGATCGGCCGCGCCGACTCGTCGGCCCAGCCGCTCGGTGAGGTCCGACCGGGCGGCGCGAGCGCGGGAGACCGTCGTGTGGCCGCGGTCGGTGAGCGAGACCAGCCGCCGGCGGCCGTCGGCCGGATCGGACGACAAGGCCGCGTAGCCGGCAGTGACGAGCTGACCCACCGACTTCGAGACCGCCTGCTGGGTGATCCCGAGCTCGCCCGCGATGTCGCCGATCGAACGCGGGCCGTCGATCAGCCGCTGCACCACGTACCCGTGGCTGACCCTGAGCTCGGTCAGCCCGTCGCCGGCGAGCGTGGAGAGGACGTACTCGTCGACGGCGGGGCCGAGCAGCGACAGCAGCACGACGAAGGACAGATCGGGCGTAGACACACAACCATAGTTGTGGATATGGTCGAGCATGTCCACAACCAAGGTTGAAGAACTGGTTCGCCGGTACGTCGCCGCCGTCGCCGACCTCGGCGTCGACGAGGCAGAGGTGGCCGAGCTGCTCGACCCCGAGCTGGAACTGGTCGAGCACCCGA
This sequence comes from Microlunatus ginsengisoli, assembly GCF_039537205.1. Taxonomy (NCBI): domain Bacteria; kingdom Bacillati; phylum Actinomycetota; class Actinomycetes; order Propionibacteriales; family Propionibacteriaceae; genus Microlunatus; species Microlunatus ginsengisoli. The sequence goes on from NZ_BAABAB010000014.1 coordinate 131,242, forward strand.
ACCCGATCTCACCCACCGGGTCTCGCACCGACCGGGCCGGTGCGCTGGCCGCGCTCCGTGCCGGGCGGGAGCTGCTCGCCGAGCAGTCGTTCGTGATCACGGCGCTGATGGTCGACGAGGACCGGGTGGCGTTGCAGGCGACCTGGTCCGGCGTCACGGCTCACGATCGCGGGCCGCTCGCGGCCGGCACTCGACTCATGGCCGAGATCGGAGCGTTCGTGACCGTGCGAGACGGCCGGATCCTCCGCCACGAGACGTACGACTGCTATCTGCCGCCGCGATCACCGGCGCCGGAACGGCGCTGAACGGAATCGGTTCGCGCCGGGTGCTCAGTCGCGCGAGGTCTCGCCCGGCAGGTCGAGCATCCGCTGCAGCGCCTCCTTGGCATAGCGCTCGGTCTCCGCGTCCACGGTGATCTGGTTGACCACCTCGCCCGCGACCAGGCTCTCCAGAGCCCACACCAGGTGCGGCAGGTCGATCCGGTTCATCGTCGCGCAGTAGCAGACGTGCTGCTCCAGGAACGAGATCTGCTTGTCCGGATGATTCGCGGCGAGCCGCTTGACCAGATTCAGCTCGGTCCCGATCGCCCAGGACGAGCCCGCGGGGGCCTGCTCGATGGTGCGGATGATGAACTCGGTGGACCCGATCTGGTCGGCCTTGAGCACCACCTCGTGCTGGCACTCCGGATGGACCATGACCTGGACCCCCGGGATCCGGCCCCGCACCTCGTCCACGGCCTCGGGAGTGAAGCGCCCGTGCACCGAGCAGTGGCCCTTCCAGAGGATCATCGTGGCGGCCCGGAGCTGCTCGGGGCTGACGCCGCCGCCGGGGCGGCGCGGGTCATAGACAACGCAGTCGTCGAGCCCCAACCCGAGCTGGAGCACGGCGGTGTTGCGACCGAGATGCTGGTCGGGCAGGAACAAGACCTTCTGGCCCCGGCGGAAGGCCCACTCCAGCACGGCCTGGGCATTCGAGGACGTGCAGACGACGCCGCCGTTGCGGCCGCAGAACGCCTTGATGTCGGCGGAGGAGTTCATGTAGGTGACCGGCACGGTCACGTCCGCGATCCCGGCGTCGGCCAGGGTGTCCCAGGCGTCCTCGACCTGCGCCAGCCGGGCCATGTCGGCCATCGAGCAGCCCGCGGCCAGGTCGGGCAGGATCACCTTCTGCTCCGGCGCGGTGAGGATGTCGGCGGACTCGGCCATGAAATGGACGCCGCAGAACACGATGTACTCGGCGTCCGGCCGGGCGGCCGCGTCCTTGGCGAGCTTGAACGAGTCGCCGGTGACGTCGGCGAACTGGATGACCTCGTCGCGCTGGTAGTGGTGGCCCAGCACGAACACCCGGCTGCCGAGCGCCTCCTTGGCCCGCCGCGCCCGCTCGACCAGGCCCGGATCCGACGCCGGCGGCAGGTCGCCGGGGCACTCCACCCCGCGCTCGGAGTGCAGGTCCGACTGGGTGCCCAGAATGTAGAGCGAGAGGCTCCGCTTGCCCGGTGCCGTCGGCAGCTCGGGCGAGGTGGTGGTCATTCGATCAGGGTAGCCGCTGCAGGGGTGCCCATCCGGGGATGACCGCCCACAGATCGCGGAGCAGCGCGACCTCCGCGAGGTGGTGGATGCACTCGCGGTGGATGTGCAGAACCAAGGCGGCCATGCTCAGCTGCTCGCGGCCCTGCTCCCGACACCGACCGGCCAGCCCGGCCTCGCCGAGACCGCGCACGCCCTCGGTCCAGACCCGGTAGCCCTCGTCCAGCCGGCGGAGCGCCTCGTCCGCCGAGCCGGGCAGCTCCGAGTCGTACGAGACCGCCGGTCCACCGAAGTAGCGTGCGTTCCGGTCACCGAAGACGCCGACGATCAGGTGGGTCAGCCGCCAGGCGATGGTCGTCACCGGCGGCGGTTCCGGCGGTGGAAAGGCCCAGTCGATCACGTAGTCGTTCCCGCCGGGCCCGGCTTCGGCCGCGGCCCGCGCTCGGACATTCCAGGCACCGTCGACGGGCTCCCAGAAGTACTCCTCGTTGACCAGACCGTCCAATCGCGGTCGGGCCTGGGCCGTCCAGTGCCAGCCGAGCTGGTCGAGCAGCTCGGCGTTCCAGTTGATGGGGGAGGGACTCTGCACCATGTGCCCAGGTTTGCAGTCGGCACTGACAGCTCTGCGATTCGGCCGGATCGCCCGGGACCGTCGGAGGCAGAGCGGGATCGACTGGCAGCATGGGCGCGGTGCGCATCCTGGTAGCCAGCGACCGGATCGGCTCGGCGAGCTCGCTGCGCGCCGGACGTCTGATCGCCGCCGGCTGGCCGGAGGCGGCGACCCGCGTCATGCCCGTCGGTGCGGCCGGAGCCGGCTTCATCGAGGCGTACGCGGCCGCGATCGGCGTCGAGGCCGAGCGCGCCGCCGGCCCCGACGGTGTGGCGACGACCGTGCGGTCGACCGCTGGCTGGGCGGTCGGCTGGGAGCCGGCGGCCGCCCCCGCCGCCGAGCTGCCGTACGGGGTGAGTTCCGCGCCGCTGGGCACCGCGCTCCGGTCGGCGCTGGCCGGCGGTGCGTCCAGGGTCTTCGTCGATCTCGCCGGACCGGACGTGCACGACGCGGGCGCCGGCCTGCTGGCCGCCCTGGGTGCGCGGGCGGACGTTCCGCTCGACGGCGGAGTCGAGCCGCTGGCTCGATTGAGCACGCTCGACCTCGACGCGGTGCGCACAGCGGTCGGGAAGACCGAACTGATCGGGGTCGTGCCCGAGGGTGAGCCGGCGGCCCTGCTGCTCGGGCTGCGCGGCATCACGTCGCGGCGCGGACGAGAATACGGCGAGGATCCCGCCCGGATGTTGGCGGCCGACGCGGCGCTGGAGCGCTTCGCGGGCGTGGTCGCACCCGGGCTGGCCGCGGCGGCCGGGTCGGGCGCCTGCGGTGGGCTCGGCCTTGCGCTGCTGGCGCTTGGCGGACGGCTGGCGACTGGACCGAGCGTGACTTTGACCACAACCGACGAGGAGCCCAGGCCGGACCTGGTGCTGACGGGCTGCTCGGTGTTCGACTTCGCCCACCGCGGCGGCGAGGTGGTCGGCGCGGCGGCGCGGCTGGCCACCTCGTTGCTCGTTCCCTGCGTCCTGCTCGCCGGGGAGGTGTTCGTCGGCTCGCGTGAGCAGCGCGCGATGGGCATCGAGGCGTCGTACGCCGTCCGTGGGGACAGCCGCACCGGGCGAGCCGGCGTTGCGCCGCACGACCCGGGCTGGTCCCCGAGCGAAGCCGCGCTCGCCGACCTGTCCCGGCGCGTCGCCCGTACCTGGACCTGGTAAGGCGAGCGCCTGCACCGTCTAGACTGAGTGCGAGCGGAATAGCCGACGCCGTATGTCGGTTGCGTTTCGGAGCAAGTCGCGTCCACCCAGTTCAGGAGACAGATATGACGGCAACGGATCAGGGCACGAGCGCCGGCCCGGCGCTCGACGGCATCATCCTCACCGACGGCGCCGCCGGCAAGGTGAAGGCGCTGCTCGACGGCGAGGGCCGAGACGACCTGTCGCTGCGGGTGGCCGTGCAGCCGGGTGGCTGCTCGGGTCTGCGCTACCAGCTGTTCTTCGACGAGCGGAGCCTGGACGGCGACATCGTCAAGGAGTTCGGCGGCGTGAACGTGGTGACCGACCGGATGAGCGCGCCGTATCTGATGGGTGCGACCATCGATTTCGTCGACACGATCGAGAAGCAGGGGTTCACCATCGACAACCCTAACGCCACCGGCTCCTGCGCCTGCGGCGACAGCTTCCACTGAGGCTCAGGCCGCAACCGAATCTCGCGAAACTCCCTGCCCCGACCGAGTCCCGGGGCAGGGAGTTTCGTGTTCTCGGGAGTCGCGGGCGGCGGAACTGTCAGCGGCCGGCCATACCCTCGACGAGGCGGACGATGACTTCAGGAGGCGGGATGGACTGGAAGATCGAGTTGATCGCGGTGCCGGTGACCGATATCGACCGGGCGCGTGACTTCTGGGCCGGGCTCGGCTGGCACGTCGACTACGACAACACGGTGAGCGAGGAGATCAGGTTCGTCCAGATCACCCCGCCGGGCTCGGCCTGCTCGATCGCGCTCGGCAAGGGGATCAGCCCGATGGAGCCGGGCTCGCTCGACGCGGTCCAGCTGGTCATCGCCGACGCGGACGCCGCGCACGCGCTGCTGACCGAGCAGGGCGTCGACGCGGACGCGGTGGACGATCAGCCCTGGGGCCGGTTCGTCCGGTTCCGCGACCTGGACGGCAACCGTTTCACCCTGCAGCAGCTGCCCGCGTGGTCGGCGGCCCAACGCGCCTGACCACGAACCGCGGCGGGTCGGCGACGACCAGGGTATGGCCGCGCATCCGGCACCAGGCGATCAGGTCGGCGTGGGCGGCAGGGTCGTCGGCCAGCAGCTCAAGCTCGGCGCCGATCTCGATCTCGCCGATCCGCCGGGCCAGCTCGATGATCGGGCGCGGGCAGGCCATCCCGCGGCAGTCCAGCGTCACCGCGGGCCCGCTCACGGCGCCCCGAGATCCGCGCGGATCCGGCTCACGATCGGCGGCAGGGCGTCGAGCAGGGCGTCCACGTCGGCGGCCGTGGTGGTCCGGGTCAGCCCGATCCGGATGTTGCCGTGGGTCAGCGCGCCCATCGCCGCCAGCACGTGCGACGGGGTCTCGCTGCTCGCGCTGCAGGCCGACCCGCTGGCGACCGCGAAACCGGCCCGGTCCAGCTCGAGGGTCAGGGTCTCGCCGTCGACGTACAGCACCGAGCAGGTGAGCAGATGAGGCACCCGAGCGTCGGGATCGCCGACCACGTCCACGTCCGGCACCCGCTCCCCGATGCCGTGGCGCAGCCGCCCGACCAGCGCGTGCTGGTGCGCTGCCAGCCGCGCGCGGTCTGCCAGCCAGGTCTCCAGCGCGACCGCCGCCGCCACGATCGCCGGTACGTCCGGCGCGCCCGGCCACCGCCCGTTCTGGTAGTCGTCGACCGGGTACGGCGCCCGCCACCGGACCCCTCGCCGGATCACCAGGATCCCGACCGACGCCGGCCCGCCGAACGCTGCCGCGGCGCCGGTCAGCACCGACCAACCGGCCTCCGGTGAGGTCAGGTCGAGCCGGCCCAGGGCGGATGTCGCGTCGAGCAGCAGTGGTACGTCCGCCGCCCGGCACAGCTGCGCCGCCGCCGGATAGGGCTGCACGGTGCCGACTTCGTGGTTGGCGACCTGGAGGGCGGCGGCGGCGACCTCGCCCTCGGCGAGCGCCGCGCGCCAGCGGTCGAGGTCGAGATGCCCCTGCCCGTCCACCGGAACGCTCACCGGCCGACCGTGGCCGCCGGCGGCCGCCAGCACCGAGGAGTGCTCGATCGCGGACGTCACGATCCGCGTCCCGACCCGGCGCCGTCCGCGCGCCAGGCCGGCGACCGCGGCATAACTCGACTGCACTCCGGAGCCGGTGAAGACCACCTCGTCGGGGCGGGCGCCGACCGCGGCGGCCACCACCTCGCGCGCCCGGTCGAGCGCCTGCGCGGCCAGCCGCCCGGGTCGGTGCAGCCGCAGCGGGTCGCCCCAGCCTGCCTGCTGGCCGGCCAGCCAGGCGTCCCTCGCCTCCGGCAGCAGCGGCTCGGCGGAGGACCCGTCCAGATACACAGGTCTTCCCAGCGGCGGCACACCCGAAACTTACGCCAGACCAAGCGATGTCGCCCGCGTCGGCCTGCGTTAGTGTGTGCCTACGACGTCGGTCGGTTTCATGATCGTCCGGCCGTGCGTCGCGCTGCAGTTCGACCAGACGGTGAACCAGAAAGGCTCGACGTGGGTGGCATCACATCGCGGTCCGCACGCCGGCTGCTGCTGGCCGGGCTGTCCCTCGGTGTCCTGGCGCTCTCCGGGTGCACGGAGGCCGACATCCAGCAGTGGAAGCGGCTCGGCCTGCCAGCGCCGTCGGGGAACCACACCTCCTATATCGAGCATTTGTGGATCGGCGCCTGGATCGCGGCGGCGTTCGTCGGCGTTCTGGTCTGGGGCTTGATCGGCTGGGCATCGCGGCGCTACAAGCGCAAGGACCCGAGCTACATCCCGAAGCAGAATCGGTACAACCTCCCGATGGAGATCATGTACACGATCGTGCCGTTCATCATCATCGGGGTGCTCTTCTACTACACCGTGGTGACCCAGAACAAGGTGCTCGCGACGGTGCCGAATCCGGATCACACGATCGACGTGGTGGGCCAGAAGTGGTCCTGGACGTTCAACTACAAGGAGAAGGACAACCCGGCGGTCGGGCAGGACGTCTACGAGTCCGGAACGATCAACACCTCGCCCGACCTCTACCTGCCGGTCGGCCAGTCGATCCGGTTCAACCTCTCCTCACCGGACGTCATCCACTCGTTCTGGATCCCGTCGTTCTACACCAAGCTGGACGTCGTCCCCGGCCGGGACAACCACTTCTACACGACGCCGACGACCGAGGGCACCTTCCCGGGCAAGTGCGCGGAGCTGTGTGGGACGTACCACTCGGCGATGATCTTCAACGTGCACATCGTCAGCGTCGACGAATACAACGCCTACCTGAAGACGCTGATCGCCAAGGGTCAGGTCGGGGAGGCCAAGGGCCCGGCGAACGCGAACTCGCCGGTGAACCCGACTCCTGAAGCCACGCCGAAGAGCGAGGAGGGAGAGGGATGACCACCCTCGAGCGCACCGCAACGCCGGCTGAGATCGCCCAGCCGACCCGAGCCCTCGGAACGAGGATCTGGGGCTGGCTGACCACCACCGACCACAAGGTGATCGGTAACCTCTACTTCGCCACCTCGATGGGCTTCTTCCTGTTCGGCGGCGTGCTCGCCCTCGGCATCCGAGCCGAGCTTGCGCATCCCGGGCTGCAGTTCCTCTCCTACGAGGTCTACAACCAGTTCTTCACCATGCACGGCGCGATCATGCTGCTGCTGTTCGCGACCCCGCTGTTCGCGGGCTTCGCGAACGCGATCATGCCGCTGCAGATCGGCTCGCCCGACGTCGCGTTCCCGCGGCTGAACATGTTCTCCTACTGGCTGTACCTGTTCGGCGGCCTGATGGCCTGCTCCGGCTTCTTGATGCCGTCCGGCGCAGCGAGCTTCGGCTGGTTCGCGTACGCACCGCTGAACGACGCCGTGAACTCGCCCGGCGCCGGCTCCGACCTGTGGATCATGGGCTTCTACATCGCCGGCCTCGGCACCATCCTCGGCGCGGTCAACTTCGTCACCACGATCCTCACCATGCGGGCTCCGGGCCTGACCATGTTCCGGATGCCGATCTTCACTTGGAACATCTTCGTCACCTCGATCCTGGTGCTGATGGTGTTCCCGGTGTTCGGGGCTGCGCTGTTGGTGCTGGAAGCCGATCGGCGCCTCGGCGCGCACGTGCTGGACGCCGCCAACGGCGGACCGATCCTGTGGCAGCACCTGTTCTGGTTCTTCGGCCACCCCGAGGTGTACATCATCGCGTTGCCGTTCTTCGGCATCATCACCGAAGTCCTGCCCGTCTTCTCCAAGAAGCCGATCTTCGGCTACGTCGGTCTGGTCGGTGCGACGCTGATGATCGCGGCGTTGTCGATGGCGGTGTGGGCGCACCACATGTACGTCACCGGCGCGGTCAACCTGCCCTTCTTCTCGTTCATGACCTTCCTCATCGCCGTACCGACCGGGGTGAAGTTCTTCAACTGGATCGGCACGATGTGGGGCGGGAACATATCCATGCAGACGCCCATGCTGTGGGCCGTCGGGTTCCTCACCACGTTCCTGTTCGGCGGCATCACCGGCGTCATCCTGGCCAGCCCGCCGCTGGACTTCCAGCTGTCCGACTCCTACTTCGTGGTCGCGCACTTCCACTACGTGGTCTTCGGCACGGTCGTGTTCGCCATGTTCGCCGGCTACTACTTCTGGTGGCCGAAGTTCACCGGCCGGATGCTGGACGAGAACCTCGGCAAGGTCCACTTCTGGATGCTGTTCATCGGCTTCCACACCACCTTCTTGGTGCAGCACTGGCTCGGCGTCGAGGGCATGCCGCGTCGCTATGCCGACTATCTGCCGAACGAGGGCTTCACCACGCTGAACGAGATCTCCTCCGCCGGCGCGTTCCTGCTCGGCGCGTCCGTGATCCCCTTCTTCTGGAACGTGATCAAGTCGCGGAAGAACCCGCTGGTGAACACCGACGATCCGTGGGGCTGGGGCCGGTCGCTGGAGTGGGCCACCTCCTGCCCGCCGCCGCGGCACAACTTCACCTCGCTGCCGCGGATCCGGTCGGAGTCGCCGGCCTTCGACCTGCACCATCCCGAGGTCGCCGCGGCCGAGTACGCCGACAACCTGACCCCGTCGGGCAAGCTGGTCGACGCCGGTGACGACACCGGAAGGGCCGAGGAGCTCGTCGCCCGGGCGCAGGGCAAGTCCGACGATCCGGCGGTCGCCTACGAGGCGGATCATCCCAGTCAGTCGCCCGAGCCCGGTGAGGGAGAACGCCCGTGAGGATCGAGGCCCGGATCTTCATCATCCTGACGATCTTCTTCCTGCTGGTCACCCCGATCTACTGGTTCATCAGCCACGAGATCACCGGCGCGGTCGCGCTCACGCTGACCTTCTTCCTCTGCTTGATGCTCTCGTTGTTCCTGACCCTGGTCGCCCGGCGGATCGACGAGCGGCCGGAGGATCGCAAGGACGGCGAGATCGCCGAGGGTGCGGGGGAGCTGGGCTTCTTCCCGCCTCGGTCGGCCTGGCCGCTGCTGCTCGCCGGGACCGTGGTGCTGGCGGTGCTGGGCCCGGTGTTCGGTTGGTGGCTGCTGCTGCTCGGCCTCGGGCTCGGCGGCGTGGCGCTGACCGGCTGGGTGTACGAGTTCTACCGCGGAGACCACGCGCACTAGCCTTTGGGCTCACTCGCTCCGGCGGCGCTGAACGCGACTCGATTCGTCAGGATGCGCACGACGGAAGAGCGTTGTCGTGCGGATCCCTCCTCACTCGCCGCGGCGCCGTCCTCCGCTCGTTTCGCCGTCGGCTTGCGCTCGGTGCAGGACGCTGCCTCTGACGTTCGCCCCTCTGTCCGCTCGGCCGCTAACGTTCCCTGAGCCCTTCGACAAGCTCAGGCAGGCTCTGTCGAAGGGCGGCGCTCACCCGAGCTCACCGGGGATGAGGACTGCGGGCGCCGTCGAGGAGGATGGTGGCGAGGTCGGCGGCGTAGCGGTCCTTGTCGAGGTCGGGGTGTTCCTCGAGGTAGTCGAGCATGCCGTCGACCGCCGCCTGGTAGCTGACGGCCAGGATCCGGGGGTCGAGCGACGGGTTGATGTCTCCCTCGCGTTGGCCGCGTCGGAAGATCGCCTCCTGGGCGGCGAACATGTCCTCGTAGTCGGCGAGGCTGAGCCGTTGTGACCCGTCGGGGGTGCGCAGGTTCGCGATGATCTCCTGCACCGCGCGCCGCTCGGCCCGATGCTCGGTCAGGATCCGGGTGGCCGCCCGGATGGCATCGCGAATCACTACGGGGGCGGGCGCCGTGAGGTCGAGGCGACCGCCGATGGAACGCGCGATAGCCATCACGGTCCGTCGCGCCGTCTGCACCATCAGGTCGTCGAGGTCGGCGAAGTAGTGCCAGAGCAGTCCCTTGGACACTCCTGCCTGCTGGACGATCGCGTCCGCGGTCGCCCCGCGGTAGCCCTGCGCGGCGAGCACGGCGACCGCCGCCGAGACCAGCTGGTCACGACGTTCCTCGGCACCGAGGCGCCGGCGGGGCTGGGGGACCGGATCGCTCATCCGTGTCGCGCGACCCGGACCACCGCGAGCACCACCAGCCCCATCAGCACGGCGATGCCGATCATCTCGACTCGCATCCAGCCGGGAAACAGACCGGGGATCAATGATTCGACGACGTTCACGACCGCCAATACTCCCGCGATGATGCCGACGGCCCGCAGAGCGCCTCGCGAACCCTGGCGAGCGGCTCGCAATCGGAGGGGCAGCAAGATCGCGAAGACGGCCACGATGGCGGCATGTACCCAGGCCTCGGTCGTCGCCCGCGGCGAGCCGACCGCGGTCAGCACGACGAGCGCGGCGATCGTACCGGCGACGACGGCGACGTACCCGGTGACCAGACCGCTCAGCAGCCGGACGGACGAGCTGGTTTCGATGCTGTTGACCATGCAGTCAATAATATTGACTAGACGGTCAATAAGCAACGAACCATCACCTACGGCAGATCGCGAGGCGGCGAGCAGCGGCCCGGCCGGTTCCGGCGGGCACAATGGTCGGCATGTGCCGCAACATTCGTCAGCTCCACAACTTCGAGCCGCCGGCCACCAGCCGGGAGGTGCACGATGCCGCGCTGCAGTACGTCCGCAAGGTCGCGGGGACGACGAAGCCGTCTCAGTCCAATCAGGCGGCGTTCGACGAGGCCGTACACGCGATCGCGCACGCCACCCAGCACCTGCTCGACCACCTGACCACCTCCGCCCCGCCGAAGAATCGCGAGGAAGAGGCGATCAAGGCGCGTGCTCGGGCCGAGAAGCGCTACGCCACCGCCTGAGGCCATGACGGCTCGCGAAGTCCTCCGGTACGCCGCGTTCACCGTGGGGGGTGACGGCGGCAATCCAGCGGGCATCGTTCTCGATGCCGACGGCATGTCCGAGACGGAGATGCTGGCCGTTGCCGCCGAGGTCGGCTACTCCGAGACCGCCTTCCTGACCGCCCGGGCGGAGTCGGGGACGTACGACGTCCGCTACTTCGCGCCGGAGCGGGAGGTGCCGTTCTGCGGTCACGCGACGATCGCGTCGGCGGTCGCCCTGGCCGAGCGCGGCGCACCGGCGGACCTGGCGTTCCGGACGCCGGCGGGACTGGTCGGGGTCCGCACGTCGAGCGACGTCGACGGCCCGATCGCCGAGCTGACCAGCGTCGAGCCGACCGTTCGGCAGCCCGATCCAGAGCTCGTCGACGCCGCCTTGGGCGCGCTGCACTGGACCGCTGACGAGCTGGATCCGGCGTATCCCGTCATGATCGCCGACGCCGGCGCCGCTCATCTGATCCTCGTGGTCCGGACCCGACGCCGGCTGGCCGAGCTGGCGTACGACTTCGGTGTGCTCGCGGCCCTGATGCGCGAGCACGACCTGGTCACCCTGCAGCTGGTCTGGCCGGAATCAGCCCTGCTGTTTCACGCCCGCGACCCGTTCCCGCCCGGGGGAGTGGTCGAGGACCCGGCGACCGGGGCGGCGGCCGCGGCGTTCGGCGGCTATCTGCGCGAGCTTGGCCTGATCGAGGTGCCGGCGACGTTCACCATCCGGCAGGGCGAGGACATGGGCCGGTCCAGCGAGCTCACGGTCGAGCTGGTCCGCGGTGAGCCCGGCGTCCGAGTTCGCGGACACGCCGGCCCGATCGCCTGAATGCCCGCTCAGTGCGTCCGCCGCCGGCGGCGGTTCCACAGCAGCAAGGTGCCACCAGCGACCAGGAGCGCGAGCCCGACTCCGACCGTTGCCAGTTCCGGCCCGCCGGTGTTCGGCAGGTCCGTCTGGTGCGGCGGAGGTGTGGGCGTCGGTGTCGGGGGGACGGGCGTCGGCGGCGTGTCGTGTTCGGTGCTGCAGGACTCGGCGCAGTGCCCGTTCCGACCCGGCGTCACGACGTTCTCGATCGTGGTGTCGTAGGCATCCTCGGCGAGCGTGATCCGATAGGTGAGGGTCGTCGACTCACCCGCGGCCAGATCCGGGATCGCCCAGGTCAGCGTCGTCCCGCTGAGCGTTGCACCGCCCGGCAGTTGCTGCTCCAGCGTGGCGTGGTTCAGCACCGCGGACAGATCGTCGGTCGCCGTCGCACCTCTCACCACCGCATCCGAGGTGTTGGTCGCGGTCAGGGTGTACGCGACGGTGCTGCCGGGATTCACGGTGGAGCCCGACGCGGGATCGCTGGTCTTGGCGAGTGTCCACTCCGGGGTGTAGTGGCTGGTGCTGCAGACCTCCGGATCGGCCGCCGCGCGGACATCGCCGACCACCGCTGCCCGCAGGTTGCGCAGGTCGCCCGCGGGTACGCACTCGCCCGACGGGTTCGGCGCGGCCAGGTTGCGGAGCGTCTGGCCGAGCGCGTCGTCGTTCACCGTCACGGTGTAGGCCAGCGTCTCGATCGCGTCCGGTGCCATCGTCGGCACGTTCCAGGTCAGCATGGTCCCGGACAGCGTCGCACCGTCCGGCACGGCGTCGAGCGTGGCGTTGTCCAGCACGTCGGACAGGTCGTCGGTGGCCACCGCGTTGCTGATGATCACCGCCGAGACGTTCCGGGCGGTCAGTGTGTAGGTCACCTTCGAGCCCGGCTCGACCGTCGAGGCCGAGGCCGGGTCGCTCGACTTGGCGAGTAGCCAGCGGGGCGTGAACGCGTCCGTCGAGCACGATGCGGGGCAGTCACCGCCCGGTCCGGGCGTGGCCAGGTTGCGGATCGTCACGCCCCACTGGTCCGGGTTCACCGTCACCGCGTACGACAGCGACACGTCGTCGCCCGGCGCCAGGTCGGGGACGGGCCAGGTCAGGGTGGTGCCGCTGACCGCGGCCCCGTCCGGCACGCCGGTCAGTGCGGCGTTGTCCAACACGTCGGTCAGGTCGTCGCTGACGACCGCTCCGGTCACGGTGGCCTGCGAGTCGTTGTGCACGGTCAGCGTGTAGGTGACGGTGTCTCCCGGCTCGACGGTCGCACCCGAGGCCGGGTCGGAGGACTTGGTGAGGGTGAAGTGCGAGGTGTGGTGCGTCGTCGAGCAGGATCCGACGCAGCCGCCTGTCGAGTCGGGAGTCGCCACGTTCCGCAAGGTGGCATTCCAGGCGTCGCTCTTCACGATGACGCTGTACTCGAGTCGGGCCGACGCCCCGGGCGCAACGTCGGGCACCGCCCAGGTCAGGCTCGTCCCTGAGATCGCCGCACCGCCGCCGACCGAGGACACGATCGCGTCGTCGAGGACGTCCGACAGGTCGTCGGTGACGGTGGCCCCGGTGACCGTCGCTTGCGAGTCATTGGCGACGGTGAGCGTGTAGGTGATGGTGGACCCTGGCTGGACGTCCGCGCCGTCGGCCGGCTGGGAGGACTTGGCCAGGGTGTAGTGCGGCGTCGCGTGGGTGGTCGAGCACGCGCCGGAGCACTCGCCGCCCGGTCCGGGCGTCGCGACGTTGCGGAGGACCACGCCGTGCGCGTCCTCCTTCACGGTGACGGTGTAGGACACCGTGGAGACGAGCCCCGGGTCGAGCCGGTTCACGGTCCAGGTGAGGGTGGTGCCGTCGAGCGTCACGCCGGCGGGCAGCGGCTGTTCCAGGGTGGCGTCGTCGAGGACGCCGGACAGGTCGTCGGTGACGACGGCGTCGCTGACCACGCCGGCGGAGTCGTTGGTCATCCTCAGCGTGTACGTGATCGTGTCGCCGGGCTGCACATCGGATCCGGTCGGCGGGTCGGAGGACTTCTCCAGGACGTAGTGCGGGGTCGGGTGCGTGGTGGTGCAGTCGTCGGGCTCGGTGCACTCGCCGCCGGGTCCGGGGGCGGCGACGTTGGCCAGCATCTGGCCGTACGCCCCCGCGTTCACCGTGACGGTGTAACTGAGGGTGGCGGTGTTGCCGGGCTGGAGCGTGGGCACGGTCCAGGTGAGGGTTGTGCCGGTGACGGAGCCGCCGCTGCCGACGGTGCCGAGGGTGGCGTTGGCGAGGACGTCGGACAGGTCGTCGGTCACCTGCGCGCCGGTGACGATGCCGGCGGAGTCGTTGCTGACTGTCAGGGTGTAGGTGATCGTGTCGCCGGGGAGCACCGTCGATCCCGACGCCGGGTTGGACGACTTGGTGAGCGTGTAGTGCGGGGTGGGGTGGGTCGTCGTGCAGTCGGCTGCCGTCTCGCACTCGCCGCCCGGTCCGGGTGTGGCGACGTTGCCGAGGGTCTGGTCGTACGCTCCTGCGTTGACGGTGACGGTGTAGGTGAGAGTGGCGGTGTCGTCGGGCTGGATGGTCGGCACCGCCCAGCTCAGGGTGGTGCCGCTGACCGATCCGCCGCTGCCGACGGTGCCGAGGGTGGCGTTGTCCAGGACGTCGGACAGGTCGTCCGTGACGACCGCGCCGGACACCACGCCGGCGGAGTCGTTCATGACCGTGAGTGTGTACGTGATCGTGTCACCGGGGAGCACGGTCGAACCGGTCGCCGGGTCGCTGGACTTGGTCAGGGTGTAGTGCGGGGTCGGATGCGTCGTCGCGCACGCCGTCTCGCACTCACCGCCCGGTCCGGGTGTGGCGACATTGGCGAGGGTCCGGTCGTAGGCGCCCGGGTCGACGGTGACGACGTACGTCACCGTGGCGGTCAGGCCCGGGTCGAGCTGGTTCACGGTCCAGGTGAGAGTGGTGCCGTTCAGCGTTGCGCCGGCGGGCAGCGGCTGCTGGAGGGTGGCGTTGTCGAGCACGCCGGACAGGTCGTCGGTGACGACGGCGTCGCTGACCACGCCGGCGGAGTCGTTGGTCATCGTCAGGGTGTAGCTGACGGTGTCGCCGGGCAGCACTGTCGACCCCGAGGCCGGGTGGGACGTCTTGGTGAGTGTGTAGTGCGGCGTCGGATTGCTGGTCGTGCAGTCCTGCGGTTGAATGCACTCGCCGCCGGGTCCGGGGGTGGCGACGTTGGTCAGGGTCTGGTCGAAGGCGTCGTCGTTGACGATGACGCTGTAGTCCAGGGTGGCGATCTCCCCGGGCTGCACGTCGGGCACGGTCCAGGTCAGAGTGCTCCCGGTGACCGACCCGCCTTCGCCGACACTGTTGAGGGTGGCGTGTGCTAGGACATCGGACAGGTCGTCGGTGACGATGGCGCCGGACACCACGCCGTCGGAGTCGTTGCTGACGAGCAGCGTGTAGTCGATCACGTCACCGGGATTGACCGTCGCTCCGGAGCCCGGGTCGCTGTTCTTGGTCAACGTGTAGTGCGGGGTCGGGTGAGTGGTCGTGCACTCGACCGGTTCGTCGCAGGTCCCGCCAGGTCCGGGGGTGGCGACGTTGGCCAACGTCTCGTTGTAAGTGTCGGGATTCACGGTCACGGTGTAGCTGAGGGTGGCGGTGTTGCCGGGCTGGAGCGTGGGCACGGTCCAGGTCAGGGTTGTGCCGGTGACGGAGCCGCCGCTGCCGACGGTGCCGAGGGTGGCGTTGGCGAGGACGTCGGACAGGTCGTCGGTCACCTGCGCGCCGGTGACGATGCCGGCGGAGTCGTTGCTGACGGTCAGGGTGTAGGTGATCGTGTCGCCGGGGAGCACCGTCGATCCCGACGCCGGGTTGGACGACTTGGTGAGCGTGTAGTGCGGGGTGGGGTGGGTCGTCGTGCAGTCGGCTGCCGTCTCGCACTCGCCGCCCGGTCCGGGTGTGGCGACGTTGCCGAGGGCCTGGTCGTACGCTCCTGCGTTGACGGTGATGGTGTAGGTGAGAGTGGCGGTATCGCCGGGCCGGACGTCGGGCACCTGCCAGGTCAGTGTGTCGCCGACGACCGCGGCGCCGGTGCCGATCGTGCCGACCGTCGCGTTGTCGAGGACGTCGCTGAGGTCGTCGGTGACGATGGCGCCGGAGACGATTCCGTCGGAGTCGTTGGTGACGCTCAGGGTGTACGTGATGGTGTCACCCGGCAGTACCGTCGACCCGGTCGCCGGATCGCTGCTCTTCGCCAGGGTGTAGTGCGGGGTCGGGTGCGTCGTCGTGCAGTCGGCGGCCGCCTCGCACTCACCGCCCGGGCCCGGGGTGGCGACGTTGGCGAGCCTCTCGTTGTACGCGCCGGCGTTCACCGTGACCGTGTAGCTCAGGGTCGCACTGTCTCCCGGCCGAACGGTCGGCACCGTCCAGGTCAGGGTCGTGCCGGTGAGGGAGCCGCCGGTGCCGATCGTGCCGATCGCGGCGTTGTCGAGCACGTCGGACAGGTCGTCGCTCACCTGCGCGCCGGTGACGACGCCGTCGGAGTCGTTGCTCACCGTCAGGGTGTAGGTGATCGTGTCACCGGGCAGCACGGTCGAACCGGTCGAGGGATCCGAGGACTTGGTCAGCGTGTAGTGCGGTGTCGGGTGCGTGGTGGCGCAGCCCGGCGGCACGCAGTCGCCGCCCTCGCCCGGCGTCGCGACGTTGGCCAGCGCGACGCCGAACGCGTCGGCGTTCACCGTGACCGTGTAGGTCAGGGTCGCCTCGTCACCGGGCTGGAGCGAGGGCACGTCCCAGGTCAGGGTGGTCCCGCTGACCGTGCCGCCGGATCCGACCGTACCAAGGGCGGCGTTCGCCAGCACCCCGGACAGGTCGTCGGCGACGGTCGCGCCGGTGAGCACGCCGTCGGAGTCGTTGGTCGCGGTCAGCGTGTAGCTGATCGTGTCCCCGGGCTGCACGGTGGCGCCGGTCGCCGGATCGGAGGTCTTGCTGAGGGTGAAGTGCGGGGTGACGTGGGTCGTCCGGCACTCGGGCCCGGGCGACTGGGGCGGGCACTGGACGCTCTGCTCGGAGGTGACCGCATTGGCCAGCGTGACGCCGAAGGCGCCCGCGTTCACCCGCACCTGATAGGTCACGGTCGCGGTGCTCGACAGCAGCGGGATCGACCAGGTCATGGTCGTTCCGGTGATGCTCGCGGTGCCCGTGCTCGGATCTGGGTCCCCGACCACGGTGGCGTTGCTCAGCACGTCCGACAGGTCGTCCTCGATCACGATGTTCGTCTGGTTGATCCCGCCGGTCCGGGTGGCCGTGACCGTGTAGGTGATCAGGTCGCCCGGCTCGACCGTCGACCCGCTGGCCGGGTCGCTGGTCTTGGCCAGCGTCCATTCCGCCGGCGAGTCGGTGTTGGTGATCGTGCAGGTGACGTCCTCGCCCAGGTCGAGCGTCACGCTGCTGCCGCTCTGGGTGCCGGCATCGCAGAACCAGCCGCTCGCGGTGTAGCCGGCCGGGCCGCCGGACTCGGCCAGCTCGTACGTCCCGGTCTGCACCGGCACGTTCGTCACCTCGTCGTCTCCGGACCGGCCGAGCACGCCCAGGGTCGGACCGGTGGCCGACAGGGTCCAGTCGGTGGCGACCGCCGTGCCGCCGCTGAGGTTGCGGACGTTCTTGACCAGGGTCAGATGCGCTTGCTCGGCGGTGTTGTGGATCGTGCAGGTCACGTCGCCACCGTTCGGCACGGTGACGACGTCCCCGTTCACCTGGGCTCCGTTGCCGCAGGACCAGGCTCCGGCGGTGTAGCCGTCCGGCCCGGACTCGCTCAGCGTGTAGTCACCGGCGGGCACGGTCGCACGGGTGACGGTCGCGTCGCCGGTCGCGCCGGAGATCGTGGTGGCGGGCCCGGCCGCGGTCAGCACCCAGTCGGTCGGCTCGGCCTCGCCGCCGGTCGTGCCGTTCGTGACGGTCTTGCGGAGCGTGAGGTGCGCGGGCTGGTCGTTGTTGACGATGGTGCAGGTGACGTTCTCGCCAAGCCCGATGGTGACGGTGGATTCCGCCAGGTCGCCCGCGTCGCAGGACCAGGCGGAGGCGGTGTATCCGGTCAGCAGCGCGTTCTCGTCGAGGACGTACGACCCGACCTGGACCGGCACGCCGGTCACCGCTGGGTCGCCGGTGGGGCCACTGATACCGCTCGTCGGCCCGTCCGCGGTCAGGGTCCAGTCGGTCGGCACCCGGGTGCCGCCGTTGTCGTTGACGACCTGCTTGACCAGGGTCAGCGTCGGCTGCCGGGCGGTGTTCGTGATCGTGCAGGTGGCGTTCTGGTTCAGCGCCAACGTGACCGAGGTTGCCGTGGTCGCGGTGCCGCCGGTGCAGACCCAGGCCGACGCGTCGTAGCCGGGGATGGTGCTCTCGGACAGGTGGTAGGTGCCGACCGTCGCCGGTGCGCCGGTTGCCGCGTCGCTGCCGGTGGCGCCGAGGATGGTCGAACCGCCGTTCACCGCGATCAGGGTCCACGCCGTGGCCGGAGTGGTCGCCCCGGTGTCGCCGTTGTCGACGACCTTCCGCAGCGTCAGGGTCGGCCGGATCGCGGTATTGATGATGGTGCAGGTGGCGTTGCTGCCGGCAGTCAGGGTGACCGTGGTGGCCGTCGTCGCGGCACCTCCGATGCAGACCCAGTCGGAGGCGGTGTAGCCGGCCGGTCCGGACTCGCCGAGGTCGTACTGGCCGACCGGCACGGTCGCGCCGGTCACGGTGTCCGAGCCGGTGGGCCCGCTGATGCTCGCTGCTCCGATCGCGGACAAGGTCCAGGCCGTGGCCGGATCGGTCGAACCGCTGCCGGCGGGATCGACCGTCTTGACCAGGGTCAGGGTCGGCGCCACGGCGGTGTTGGTGATCTCACACCGGACAGTGCCGCCGTTCGGCACCGCGACCGACGTTCCGGTCAGGGCGCCACCCGTGCACGACCAGGTGCCGGCGGTGTAGCCGGCCGGGCCGCCGGACTCCGAGAGCTGGAAGCTGCCCGCCGGCACCGTCTGACCGGTGACGGCGCCCGAGTTGCCGGGACCGGTCACGGTGACCGGGCCGTCGGCGGTGAGGGTCCAGTCGGCCGGGGCGGCGGTGGCGCCGCTGGTGCCGTTGTTCACGTTCTTGACCAGCGTGAGCGTGCCCGGCTGGTCGTCGTTGTCGATCGTGCAGATCGCGCTGGTGTTCAGCGGCAGGACCAGAGTGGCTCCGGTCAGGGTGCCCGCGTCGCACGACCAGGCGCCGGCCGTGTAGCCGGTGGGACCGCCGGACTCGGACAGCGTGTAGGTGCCGGCGTCGACGGTCGCGTTGGTCACCGTCCCGCTGCCGGTCGCGCCCGAGATGGTCGTCGGACCGGTCGCGGTCAGTGTCCAGGCGGTCGGAATCGCGGTGCCGCCGCTGTCGTTGGTGACGGTCTTGCGCAGGGTCAGCGTCGACGGCTGGTCGTCGTTGTTGATGGTGCAGGTGGCACTGGTGTTCAGCGGGAGCACCAGGCTGTTGTTGGTCAGGGTGCCCGCGCTGCACGACCAGGTGCCGGCGGCATAGCCCGGCGGACCCGACTCGCTCAGGGTGTACGTGCCCGCACTGACCGGGGCGTTCGTGACCGAGCCGGCACCGGTGACGCCGCTGATGCTCGTCGGACCCGATGCGGTCAGAGTCCAGTCGGTGATGACCGCGGTTCCGCCGCTGTTGTTGGTGACCGTCTTGACGAGCGTGAGGTGCGCCGCCTGGTCGTCGTTGTTGATCGTGCAGACGACGTTCGCGCCGATCGTCACGGTGACGTTGCTGCCGGTGACACTGCCACCCGTGCAGGACCAGGAACCGGCCGCGTAGCCGGGAGGCCCGCCGGACTCCGACAGGGTATAGCTGCCGGCGTTGACCGTGGCGTTGGTGACCGGGGTGGTCCCGCTGCCACCGGAGATCGGGGTCGGGCCCGCGGCGGCGAGGGTCCAGGCGGTCGGGACCGCGGTGCCGCCGTTGTCGTTGGTGACGGTCTTGCGCAGCGTCAGCGTCGCCGGATTGTCGTTGTTGTTGATGGTGCAGACCGCGGTGACGCCAGGCGTCAGGACCAGACTGGCGCCGGTCAGCGTGCCGGCGGTGCAGGACCAGTTCCCGGCCGTGTAGCCGGTGGGCCCGCCCGACTCCGACAGCGTGTACGTCCCCGAGTTGACCAAGGACGTCACGCCGTCGACGCCCATGATCGGGGTCGGGCCGGCGGCGGCAAGGGTCCAGGCGAGCGGGGATGCGGTGCCGCCGTTGTCGTTGGTGACGGTCTTGCGCAGGGTGAGCCGGGGCTGCTGGTCGTTGTTGTTGATCGTGCAGGTGACGTTGGCGCCGTTGGTGACGGCCACACTGCTGCCGGTCACGGTTCCACCGGTGCAGGACCAGGCGCCTGCCGTGTAGCCGGACGGTCCGGTCTCGGACAGCGCGTACGTCCCGGCGCTCACGGCGGCGTTCGTGACGGGCGTGGTGCCGGTGGCGCCCGAGATCGGCGTCGGCCCGCTGGCCGAGAGGGTCCACTGGCCCGCGGTCGCCGTGCCGCCGTTGTCGTTGGTCACGGTCTTTTGCAGCGTCAGGGTCGCCGGCTGGTCGACGTTGGTGAAGGTGCAGGTCGCGGTGTCGAGCGGGTTGAGCCCGATCTGGGTGGCCCTGGTCTGCCCCGGCAAGACGTCGCAGGTCACGGAGTCGAGCGTGTATCCCGAGGGCCCCGTGGACTCACTGATCGTGTAGGTGGTGCCCGGCCGCACGTTGAACGAGGACCCCGCCGTCGACCCCGTCACGGTATGCGACGGCAGGCCCGCGGGGAAGGTCCCGGTCGGGGTAGCGGTCAGCGTCCAGTTCGCCGGCACCGCCGTGCCGCCGTGCGTGTTCTGGACGACCTTTCTCAGTATTGCGGTGGCGGTCTGATTGATCGCGTTGCAGCGGACCCATTTGCCGAGTGGGACGGTCACCCCACCGTTCAGCCCATCGGCAAAGCCCGGAATGACGGTCGTTCCGTCGGTGCCGACCTCCTGGCACGTCCAGCTGCCGGTCGACCCGTCGATCAAGGTTGCGTTCGGGTTGACGAACTGGACGTAGTTGAGGGTGCTTCCACCGTTGCCGATCTCGGCCAGCGGATAGGTGACGCCCGGCGTGACGGCGGCTCCGGTGGCACCCGCCGAGCCGCTGGTCCCGTTCGGGCCGGCGAGCGCGCCGCTCGGCGCCACGGCATCCAGCGTCCAGCTCGCCAGCGGTTCGGTGCCGCCCTGCACTGTCTTGGTCAGCGTGAGCTTCGTCTGGCAGGTGACGACGTTCCGGATCGTGTACGTGTTCTGCCCGGCGATCAGCGTCGGGGTGTAGGGCAGGTTCTGGGTGACCGTCGCTCCGTTGGCCAGCACCACCTGATTGGACGTCAGCGTGCACTGGATCGGGATGTTGCTGATCGACTCGTTGATGGCCGGGGTGTCGCCCTGCCGGAAGCCGGTCCGTTCGACCCCCCACCCCTGGGCCGTTCCGGCGATCGTGGCACCTGCGACGAAGTTGGTCGGCTGGCTGCCGTCGGGGTAGTCCGTGCCGTTGATCCGCCACTGCTTGTTGACGACGACCGACGCCAGCGGCACGGGTGCCTTGTTGTACACGATGCAGCTGACCGGATAGGCCGAGTTGACCGCCACGGTGAACCCGTTGGTGGCGTTGCCCGGGACGATGGTGGCGCCTGTGTCCGTCCGCGTACAGACGGCGTTCTGGCCGGCGACACCTTGGTGCAAGCTGTAACCCGACTGCAGCGTCTCGGTGAACGTCGCCGTGCCCGAGGACGTCCCGCCCGGGAAGGTGAGTGGGAAGTTCACCGCGCCGGTGACGGTGGCGGTTGTGCCCGGTGAGTTGCCGACGCTGATCGAGTTCGTTGCCGAGCCCGTGAAGGTCCAGCCGCCCTGCGGCTGCGCGCCGGCGGTACTCCCCGTCGCCGTTGTCGAGGGCACAACTTGCTTGACGACGGTGACAGAGCCGAGGCAGTTGCCGAGAGCGAGGGCTTTGAGCTGGTTGCCCGCGGCCGTGTAGTCGGCGGTCTGGTAGTAGTCGGTCCCCGCAGTCGTTCCGGAGATGGAGCGCAGATTGAGGCCGCTGCCCGCGTTCTCGATTCCGCTACCAACGCCGAACGCGATGACCTTGGTGCCCTCGGCCTTGACCGCATTGGCCGAGAAGATTCCGTTCTCGACCTCTCGGAACCGGGTTCGGTTGCCGGGTCCTTGAGCCGGACTGCCGTAGAAGGTCGGATTGCCGTCGGTGATGATGACCAGCACGTCGAATGCCGATGCCGACTGGGCCACCTGATAGATCCCCGTGTCCCAGTTCGTGCCACCGTCGTTTCCGCCGGGAAGGGCGAGCCCGTCGATCCTGGCGTTCACGGTGTTGACGCCAGCAGTGGTCGAAACCGGGGTCAGCGGCAGCGTCGCGTTGGCCGAGCCCGCGGCGGGTGCGGATGTGGCGAACGTGAACAGCCCGACCTGTGACGGCGTACCTCCGAGGGCACTGACGAAGGTCTTGGCCGCTGTCTTGAGGTTCGGTAGGTCGCTACTGACGGAGTTCGACAGGTCGACCAGGACGCCGACGTTGATCCCGCACTTGGCCGGGAAGGTCGGGTTGACCAGCGAGTTCTGCCAGATGCCGCCGGACGCCTCGTTGTTGGTGCTGCCGGTGGAGATCATGAAGTCGACGGTCGAGGAGTAGGTCGTGCCGTTGCGCAGCTGGTTGCCGGTCTGGAAGGTGTACGCGTCGGAGGCCACGGTGGTGCCGGTGCCGAGGTTGGGATTCGTGTAGTAGCCGGATGCGGTCGAAATCTGCCGCACCCAATAGCGCGCGTCGCGATTGGCACCGCCGGACTGCGTGTTGGGGACCGTGATCGAACAGTCACCGTCGGAGTCCGAGGTGCAGATGAATAGTGCTGTGCCGCCGGTCTGGGCTGCGTAGAAGCCCAGTTGAACTCCGGCCAGATTGCCGACCGCGGTCTGCGACGTGCGGTTCCCGCCGACCTTCACCGTGATCACCGCATTGTTGCCGGTGGCGGGCGGGACCACCTTGGCGGTGACGCCGCCGTCCCCGGAGGCGGGTGCCGGTCGGCTGGTCTTGCTCGGTGACGGGGAAGTGGTGGAGGTGCTCGGGGTGGACGGTTCGCTCGACGACAGCTCGGGCGAAGGAGGCTCGCTGGACGGCTTCTCGCTGGTCGGCGCGTCGCTCGGTGTCCTGCTCGGCTCGGCCGTCGATGCGTCGGCCGACGGGGTCTGGGCCGGCGTCTCGGTGGGTTTCGTCGACGCGCCGTCGCCGGCGGGAGTGCTACTGGGCGTGCCCGAGGGTGTCGCCGACGGTGTGGACGCCTCGTCGGCCTTCGCGGTGTCCGCGCTCGCGCTCTGCGATGTCGACGGCGTCGGGTCGGCGTACGCGGCAACCGGCTGGCCGAAGCTCAGAACGGCGATCAGGAAGGCCACCACGAGGAACGGCAGCCGCGCGCGCGGCTTCTGCCGACCGTCGTTGAACGGCATGGGCGAGCCCCCTCAGAGCCCGCCCCCCCGGTGGGCAGTCGAGTTTACGGCAGCAACCTAACGCATCTGTCATGCGCGCGGAAGACACGCCGAGCAACTTCTCGAACCGGTCCTGACCAGGAGTGACGGTGCCGCCGGCAGCACGGGACGGACGCCGGACGACCGCATCACGGCGTGCTGGTCGCCGACCCCGGACTGCTCGGACGAGCTCAGTCGGTCCTGCGACGTCGGGTCCACAGCATCAGGCCGCCGCCGCCGATCACGAGGGCCGAACCGATCCCGACCACGGCCAGCCCCGGGCCGCCGGTGTTCGGCAGGTTCGGCTCGTTCGGCGGTGGCGGGGTGTCGTGATGGGTCTCGCACTCCTCGTCGTCCGCGGCGACGCCGGCGGCGCGGCCCTGCACGGCCGCCGCCCGGCCGCCGTCGCCCGGCTCCGCGCACGTCTCGGACCCGCTGCCGGTGACCACGTTGGCGAGCTCGACGCCGTACGCGTCGTCGTTCACCCGCACCGTGTAGGTCAACGTCGCCTCGTCCGACAGCGTGGGGATCGACCAGGTCATGGTCGTGCCCGAGACCACCGCGGTTCCGGTGCTGGCGGTCGGCCCCGAGACCAGCACGGCATGGTTCACCACGTCGCTCAGGTCGTCGGTGACCGTCAGATCGGTCGGGTCGACGCCGCTGACCTTGGTCGCGGTGACGGTGTAGGTGATCTCGTCGCCCGGATCCACGGTGGAGCCGGTGGCCGGATCGCTGGTCTTGGCCAGCCGCCAGACGCCGGGCTGGGCCGTATTGAGGATCGCGCAGGTGACGTCGCCGCCGAGCGGAACGGTGACCACCCCGTCGGTCACCTGGGCACCTTCGCCGCAGGACCACGCGCCGGCCGTGTAGCCGCTCGGCCCGGACTCCGACAGCGTGTAGTCGCCGGCGTCCACCGTCGCGCCGGTCACCGCGGGGTCGCCCATCGACCCCGAGATCCCCGGCGTCGGTCCGCTCGCCGTGAGCGTCCAGTCGGTGGCCCCGTGCGTGGCCCCCGTGTCACCGTTGTCGACGACCTTTCTCAGCGTCAGCTTGGCCGGCTGGTCGTCGTTGTTGATCGTGCAGGTCACGTCGTCGCCCAGCGCGATCGACACCACGGACCCGTCCAGGCTGCCACCCGTGCAGCTCCAGTCACCGGGGGTGTAGCCGGCCGGGCCCTCTCCCTCGCCCAGCAGGTAGGTGCCGGCCTCGACGGGGACGTTGGTGACGCTGTCGTCGCCAACCCGGCCGACCACGTCGGGCGTCGGACCGGTGGCCGACAACGTCCAGTCGGTCGGTTCGGCCGTGCCGCCGTCGTCGTTGGTGACCGTCTTGATCAGCGTCAGGCGTGGTTGACCTGCCGTGTTCGTGATCGTGCAGGTGGCGTCGTCGTCCAAGCCGAGCGTGACCGACGTCGCGCTGCTGGACTGGCCGCCGGTGCAGACCCAGTCGGAGGCGTCGTACCCGGGCGGTCCGGACTCGGACAGGTCGTACGTCCCCACGATCGCCGCGGCGCCGGTGACGTCGCCGTTGCCGGTGACGCCGCTGATCGTCGACGCGCCGTTGACGGCGGTCAGCGTCCAGGCGGTCGCCTCGGTGGTCGCGCCGGTGTCGCCGTTGTCGACGACCTTGATCAGGGTCAGGGTCGGGGCGATCGCGGTGTTGGTGATCGTGCAGGTGACGTCGTCCCCGGGCGCGACGGTGACACTGGTGGCCGCGGAGACGTCCGCGCCGGTGCAGACCCAGTCGCTCGCGGTGTACCCGTCTGGCCCGCCGGCCTCGGACAGGTCGTAGTCGCCCACCTGCACGGTCTGGTCGGTGACCTCGGGCGAGTTGCCGTCGCCGGTGACGGTGTCCGGTCCGGCGGCGCTGAGCGTCCAGTCGGCCGGCGCCGCGGCCGCCCCGGTGTCGCCGTTGTCGACCACCTTGACCAGGGTCAGGGTCGCCGGCTGAGCAGTGTTGGTGATCGTGCACGTGACGTCACCGCCGTTCGGCACGACCACGCTGGTGCCGGTCAGCTCGCCGCCGGTGCAGGACCAGTCGCTCGCGGTGTAGCCGTCCGGGCCACCGGACTCCGCCAGCGCGTACGTCCCCGCGCCGACCGGCTGGCCGGTGACCGCGGGCGAGTTGCCCGGTCCGGTGACCGTCGTCGCTCCGGTCGCCGTCAGCGTCCAGTCCGCCGGCTCGTACGTCGCTCCGGTGTCGCCGTTGTCGACCACCTTCACCAGCGTCAGCAGCGCGGCCGTGTCGTCGTTGTTGATCGTGCAGGTGACGTCATCGCCGAGGCGCACCTGCACCGAGGCACCGTCCTGCTCTCCGCCCACACATGACCATTCGCCCGCGGCATACCCCGCCGGGCCTCCGGACTCGGCCAGGTCGTACGCGCCGGGAGCCACCGGCACGTCGGTCACCGCCGTGTCACCGGTCGGCCCGCTGATGCTGCCCGTCGGACCACCCGTCGCGCTCAACGTCCAGTCGGTGGCCTCAGCGGTGCCGCCGTTGTCGTTGGTGACCGTCTTGACCAGGGTCAGGTGCGCCTGCTGCGCGGTATTGGTGATCTCGCAGGTGACGTCGCCCCCGAGCGGCACGTTGACGCTGCTGCCGGTCAGGGTGCCGCCCGTGCAGGTCCAGTCGCTGGCGGTGTAACCGGCGACGCCCACCTCGCTCAGGTCGTAGTCGCCCGGCAGCACCTGCTGGTCGGTGACCGCGCCGCTGTTGCCCGGACCGATCACGGTGCTGGGCCCGATGGCGCTCAGGATGAAGTCGCTCGACCCGAGCGTGCCGCCGGTGTCGTCGTTCTCGACGTGCTTGACCAAGCTCAGGTGCGACGGCTGGTCCTGGTTGGTGAACCAACAGGTCGCGGTGAAGCCGGGCTGGAGGAAGACATCGGTGATGGGAGAGCGCTGCCGTCCCTCGTACGAGCACTGGGTGCTCACCAGCCGGTAGCCGGGGACGACCACGGGCGTCTCGGTCAGCAGGTAGGTGGTCCTCGGCCTGACGTTCACGTACACCACGTTGGCTGCGTCGGTGCCGGTCTGGGTCACCGGTTGGAGGCCCGCCGGGATGTCGCCGGTCGGCGTGGCGTGCAGCGTCCAGTCCGACGGTTCCGCGGTGCCGCCGAAGTTGTTGTCGACCTCCTTGATCATGCCGAGGACCGCGGTCTGGTTCACCGCGTTGCAGCGGACGTACGTCCCGAACGGGACGTTGACGTTGCCGTTCAGGCCGTCCTGGAAGCCGGGAATGACCGTTTCGCCGTCCTCCTCGACCTGCTGACAGTTCCACGATCCGGAGGAGCCCTGGGCCAGCTCGGCGTTCGGGTCGACGAACTGGAGATACTCGGGGTGGGGGTTGTTCTCGCTCAGGGTGTACGTCGCGAGCGGGGTGACGCTGCCGTTCACTCCGGTCGTTCCGCTGGGACCTGCGGCTCCGGTTCGCGTGGTCGCGAACAGGGTCCAATCCGACGCCGGCGGCGGGTTCACGCCGCCGTCGACAGTCTTGGTCAGCTTGAGTCTGGTGTCGCAGCTGACCGCGTTGGTGATCGTGTAGTTGTTCACCCCGCCCTGCAGGGTCTGCGAGCTGGGGAGTCCGAGGCTGACAGTGGTTCCGTTCGCGTCGGTCAACAGGGCGCTCGTCAGCGTGCACAGTGGCAGACCGCTGATGTCGGTCGCCTCGCCGACCGAGATCGACTGGCCGGACCGGTAGCCGGTCTGTTCCTGCTCCCACGGCGCGTTGTCGCCATCCAGGGTCGCGGTGGCGACCAGGGCATCGGGCTGCGACCCGTCCGGCACCGACGGCAGGCCGTTGATCGACCACCGCTTGTGCAGGACGACGGAGGCGAGCGGCTGCGGTGCCTGGTTGTAGACCGTGCAGCTGATCGGGAACCCTGAGTCCGCCTGGACGGTGAAGCCGGTGTCGTTGCTGTTGCTGGAAGGAACGGTGGCGCCGGTGTCGACACGGGTGCAGGTGGCGTTGTTGCCGTCGATCGGGTGCAGGGTATAGCCGGCCTGCTGGGTCTCGGTCAGGGTGACATCCCCGGTGGTGGCGCCGCCGCTGAACGTCAGCGGGAAGTTCGCGGCACCGGTGCCGCTGGCCGTCTGGCGGACATTCGGGTCGTCGAAACCGACGCCGGCGGCGCTGGTGGTGCCGGTGAAGGTCCAGCCACCCTGCGGCGTGGCGCCGGCCGTCGAGTTGGCCGGGGTGTCCGACGGGACGACCTCCTTGACGACCGTGATGGAGCCGGTGCAGTTGCCGAGCGCCAGGGCCTTCAGCTGGTCGCCGGCCGCCTGGTAGTCCGACGTCTGGTAGTAGTCGTCGTTGAGGGTCTCGCCGGAGATCGCGCGCAGGTTGAGACCGCTGCCGGCGTTGTTGATGCCGCTGCCCACCCCGAAGGCGATCACCTTGGTGTTCTCGGCCTTGACCGCGTTGGCGGAGTAGATGCCGTTCTCCACCTCGCGGAAGCGGGTCCGGCTACCCGGCCCCTGGGCGCTGCCGTTGTCGTTGGTCGCGCCGTAGAACGTCGGGTTGCCGTCGGTGATGACGACCGCGACGTCGAAGTCGGACGACGACTGGGCCACCTGGTAGATCCCCCGATCCCAGTTGGTGCCGGCGCCCTGACCGGTGCCGAGGGTGAGCCCGTTGATCTTGGTGTTCACCGTCGTCGCGCCGGCTGCGGTGGAGACCGGGGTCAGGGCGAGCGTCGTGTTCGCGGAGCCGTTCGCCGGGGCGGCGCTGGCGAACGTGAACACGCCGACGGCCGATGGTGTGCCCTGCAGGCTGTTCACGAACGTTCGTGCGGCGGTTTTCAGGTTGCCGAGATCGCTGCCGACCGAACCAGACAGGTCCAGCACGAGGGCCACGTTGATCCCGCACTTCGCCGGGAACTCGGGGTTGTCGAGGGAGTTCTGCCAGAGGCCGCTCGAGGCGTTGTTGTTGCTGTTGCCGGTGCCGATCATGAAGTCGTCGGTGGAGAAGTAGGTCTGGCCGGCGCGCAACTCGGTTCCGGTCTGGAACCGATACGGGTTCGCCGCGACGGTCTCGCCGGTGCCGAGCTGGGAGTTCTGGTAGTACCCGGAGGCCGTGGAGATCTGGCGCACCCAGAACCGCCGGTCGCGGTTTGCCTGGGGATTTTGACTGGTCCCGCCGGTGTTCGGCACCGAGATCGAGCAGTCGCCGTCTGCGTCGGAGGTGCAGGTGAACGCCGGTGTCGTCCCGGTCTGAGTGTCATAGAAGCCGAGCTGAACACCGGCCAGCCCGCCGATAGCGTTGAGTGAGGTTCGGTTGCCCGCCACCTTGACCGTGATGACCGCAACGTCGCCCTGCGCCCCGGGCACGACCCGAGGAGCGACGCGTCCCGGCTCCTCGTCCTGCGCCGGCGTCTTCGTGGCCGCCTTGTCCGGCGTTGCCGACGGCGACGTGCTCTCCGAGTCCGACGGCTCGGCGGACGCCTCGTCCTTCGGGGCCGGGCTCGCGCTGGTGGGCTCCTCCGACGGCGTCGCGCTGGACTCTGCGCTCTTCGTCGGGTCCGCCGACGGCGCGGCCGTCGGGCTGGCTGATGGATCCGCCTTCTCGGCCGACGGCGCGGCCGCCTTCGTGGCGTCCGGCGCGGCGGTGTCGGATGCACTCGGCGTGGGCTCGGCGTACGCCACGGTCGGTGCGCCGAATCCCACGACGGCGATCAGATAGGCGACGAGGAGGAGAAGCAGGCGTCTGCGAGAGCGACGGCGACGACCCTTCAGCGGCATGGGGGGGAGCCCTTCCTCAGGGCCCCACCAACCGGAGGGCCGCCAAGTTTACGTCAGCAACCTAACGCAGGGCCTCAGGGCGGCGATAGACACGCCGAGCGACTTTGTGAGAATTCTGTGACCGCTGTGACGGATGGGCTCACCAGCTCGCGTGCAGCGGGCGCCCCTCCTCATACCCCGACCCCGACTGCACGCCGACCAGCGCCAGCTCGTGGAACTCCGCCAGGCTCGTCGCCCCCGCGTAGGTGAAGCTGCTCCGCACGCCGGCCACGATCGCGTCGATCAAGTCCTCCACGCTCGGCCGCTCCGGATCCAGATACATCCGGGAGGAGGAGATGCCCTCCTCGAACAGGGCCGCCCTGGCCCGGTCGTAGCCGCTGGAGTCCTTGGTCCGCATCTTCACCGCCCGCGCCGAGGCCATTCCGTACGACTCCTTGTACATCCGGCCCTGCGCGTCGGTGAGCAGGTTGCCCGTGCTCTCGTACGTTCCGGCGAACCACGAGCCGATCATCACCGAGCCCGCCCCCGCCGCCAACGCCAGCGCGACATCGCGGGGGTAGCGCACCCCGCCGTCGGCCCAGATCGTCTTGCCCAGTTCCTGGGCTGCGGCCGCGCACTCCAGCACCGCGCTGAACTGAGGCCGCCCGACCCCGGTCATCATCCGGGTCGTGCACATCGCGCCCGGACCGACCCCGACCTTGGCCACGTCGGCGCCGGCCTCGATCAGATCCGTGACGCCGTCGGCCGACACCACGTTGCCGGCGACCAGGGGCACCCGCCGGCCGGACGTGTCGGCCCAGTGGTCGCGGACCTCACGGACCGCCTTCAGCGCGATCACCATCTTCTCCTGGTGGCCGTGTGCGGTGTCCACCACGAGGACGTCGATGCCGCCCCGCAGCAGCTGCTCCGCCCGCCCGGCCACGTCGCCGTTGACCCCGACGGCGGCGCCGACGATGAGCCTCCCGTCCGGATCGAGCGCGGGTCGATACAGGGTCGAGCGCAGCGCGTGCTTCGGCGTCATCACGCCGATCAGGCGGTCGTCGGCGACCACCAGCGCCACGTCGAGGTGGTGGGCCGCCAGCTGGTCGAAGATCTCCCGCGGCGAGCCGTCGGGCGAGACCGTCAGCAGGTCGGCGGACATCACTTCGTGCACCTGTGCGAACCGGTCGACGCCGCTCGCCTCGGCCTCGCTGACCGTGCCGACCGGGCGTCCGTCGTCGACCACGACGACGAGGCCGTGCGCGCGCTTCGGCAGCAGCGACATCGCCTCCCCGACCGTGGTGTGCGGCGAGACCGAGACCGGGGTGTCGAACACGGGGTGCGAGGCCTTGACCTTGCGGACCGAGTTGGCGACCACGTCGGTGGGGATGTCCTGCGGGATGATCGCCACCCCGCCGCGGCGCGCGACCGTCTCGGCCATCCGCCGGCCGGAGATCGCCGTCATGTTGGCGACCACCAGCGGCAACGTGGTGCCGACGCCGTCCGCACTGGTCAGGTCGACATCGAGGCGGGAGGAGACGGCCGATCGGCGCGGGACCATGAACACGTCGGAGTAGGTCAGGTCGTAGTTCGGAGAGCCGGTCAGGAAGCGCATGGTTCTCATTGTGACGCCGATCTCCTCCGGTGCGACGGAGTGCTCGAACGGACCACGGCGGACGGCCTCGGGCCGTACAATGAAGCTGGGGATTTGGGGATTTCTGGCGTCGTTGCCGGGTGGGGCCGCGGCGATGCCGACTTTCGGGGGGAAGTCACATCGTGCAGTTGCGTTCGCAGGCGTCGTCGCCTTTGTCGTCCGGCGCGCCCGTCGTCGTCATGCGTCGGATCGTCGCCGCGGTGGGTTGCCTGCTCCTGGTCGCGGCGTTGGTCAGTCCCACCACCGCGAGCGCCGCCGTGCCGACCCTGCGGGCGCGGGCGACCACCGGAGTCACGGCCGACGCGCTGCCCACCGTGCAGATCAACGGCGTCGTCTGGACCCAGGTGATGATCGGCAACATCGTCTACGCCGGGGGCGAGTTCACCTCCGCGCGGCCGGCCGGGTCTGCCAAGGGCAAGAACGAGGTCGCCCGGAAGAACCTGCTCGCCTACGACATCACCACCGGGAAGCTCGTCACGACCTTCCGCCCCGGGGCATTCGACAAGGCCGTCAAGACGCTGGCGGTGTCCGCCGACAAGAAGACGCTGTACGTCGGTGGCGCGTTCACCAAGGTCGGCTCGTCCGCCCGCGGCCGCTTCGCCGCGGTCGACGCCAAGACCGGCTCGCTGCGCAAGCAGGCGCCGAAGTTCGACCGCCAGGTCAACGCGCTCGCGGTGAAGGGAAGCACGGTCTACGTCGGCGGGATGTTCAGCAAGGTCGGCTCGGCGAAGCGTGCCCGGCTGGCCGCCGTGAACGCGAGCACCGGCAAGGTGACCGGCTGGCGGCCGACCGCGAACGACACCGTGCTCGCCCTGGTCGCCACCGCTGACGGCAAGCGGGTGATCGCCGGCGGTCGCTTCACCAAGCTGAACAAGACCGCGGCGACGGGGATGGGCTCGCTCGACGCCAAGACCGGCGGGACGCACACCTGGAAGATCAACAAGGTGGTGAAGAACTCCGGCGCCAAGTCCGCGATCTGGAGCCTGAAAACCGACGGGACCACCGTCTACGGCACTGGCTACGCCTACGGCTCCGGCAACTTCGAGGGTGTCTTCGCCGCTTCTGCCGGCGACGGATCGGTCCGCTGGATCCAGGACTGCCACGGGGACACCTACGACGTCGCCCCGATCGGCGACTACGTCTACTCGGTCGGTCATGCGCACTACTGCGCCAACATCGGCGGCTTTCCCGACACCAATCCCCGCACGATCTGGAACCGCGCCCTCGCCGTCAGCAAGTCCGCGGCCGGTGTGGTCGCGCCGAACGCTCAGGCCAGGGCCGGCTCGCAGTCGTACGGGAACTTCGTCGGCCAGCCGGCGCCGGCGCTGTACACCTGGTTCCCGAACCTCGCCGACGGGTCCTACACGGGCCAGAAGCAGGCAGCCTGGAGCGTGGTCGGCAACGGCACCTACATCTCGCTCGGCGGGGAGTTCCCGACGGTGAACGGGGTCGCGCAGCAGGGTCTGGTCCGGTTCGCGGTGCCGAGCAAGGCGCCGAACAAGGTCGGTCCGCAGGTGACCAGTCTGGCCACGCTGCCGACCGCGACGCTCCAGTCCGACGGGTCGGTTGCGCTGAGCTGGAAGGCAAACTGGGATCGCGACGACCTCCGGCTGTCCTACCAGCTCCGACGCAACGGCGTGGTGATCGCGACCCAGTCGGCGGACTCGACCTACTGGAATCGGCCGACGCTGAGCACCGTCGACACCGATCCCGCCGCCGGACTGAGCGGCTCCGACCGGTCGGTGAGCTACACGGTCACCGCACTCGATCCGAGCGGGAACGCGGTGACGTCCGCGGCGGCCAAGGTGACGTTGCCGGTCAGCCAGCCGTCGCCGGGCCCCAGCGACTCGACGCCGAGCGCGACCGAGCCGACCACCGGCACCCCCTGAGCGCGGGGGAGGATCGCGCCGGCTGGGTAGGTTTCTTCGGTGAGCGACACCGACACCAGCACAGCCGAGACCGACGACCGCGAGTTCGTCCGGGACACCCGCTACATCACGAGCCGGGTCACCCGCGACGGCCGGGACGGCTATCCGGTCGAGGCCGGCCGCTACCGGCTGATCGCCGCCCGAGCCTGCCCGTGGGCCAACCGGGCCATCATCGTCCGCCGGTTGCTCGGGCTGGAGGACGCGATCTCGATGGGGTTGTGCGGACCGACCCACGACGAGCGCAGCTGGACGTTCGATCTGGACCCGGGTGGGGTCGATCCGGTGCTCGGTTACGAGCGGCTGCAGCAGGCGTACTTTGCCCGGTTCCCGGACTATCCGAGAGGGATCACCGTTCCGGCGCTGGTTGACGTCCCGAGCAGGGCGGTCGCCACCAACGACTACGCCCAGCTGACCCTCGACTTCTCCACCGAGTGGGCCGAGTTCCACCGTCACGGCGCGCCCGAGCTGTATCCGGAGCGGTTGCGCGGGGAGATGGACGAACTGATGGTCGCCGTCTACCGCGACGTCAACAACGGCGTCTACCGCTGCGGCTTCGCCGGGTCCCAGCGGTCGTACGACCATGCTTACGCCCGGCTGTGGGAGCGGTTGGACTGGCTGGAGAACCGGCTGGCCGACCAGCGCTATCTGATGGGCGAGGCGATCACCGAGGCCGACGTCCGGCTGTTCACCACACTCGCCCGGTTCGACCCGGTCTACCACGGCCACTTCAAGTGCAACCGGCAGAAGCTGTCGGAGCTGCCGGTGCTGTGGGCGTACGCGCGGGACTTGTTCCAGACCCCCGGGTTCGGCGACACCGTCGACTTCGCCCAGATCAAGCGGCACTACTACGTCGTGCACACCGGCGTGAACCCGACCCGGATCGTGCCGGCCGGCCCGGACCTGGCCAACTGGCTGAGCCCGCACTACCGCGAGCAGCTGGGGGGCCGTCCGTTCGGCGACGGCACCCCGCCCGGCGCGCCACGTCCGGCGGAGATCGTGCCGGCCGAGCACTGGGCGCCGCTGCCGCCGGCCTGGTGATCCCCGCCGTCCCGACCCGTCGGAGTTGCCGGCGGCTCGGCAAAGACGGCGCTCACGGAGCGGACGAGATGAGCGCGGCGAGCTCGACCCGGGAGGAGATGTCGAGCTTGGTGTAGATGTTGCGCAGGTGGTACTCGACCGTCTTCGGGCTCAGGAACAGCGCGCCGGCCGTCTCCTTGGTGGTCCGCCCCTCGGTCAGCAGCATCGCGATCTGTAGTTCGCGCGGCGTGAGCCGGGACGTCGGGCTGTCGTCCGGACGGGTCACGGTCGCCCCGGTGGCTGCCAGCTCGTCTGCCGCGAGATCGGCCCAGGGTCGCGCCCCGAGCCGAATGAAGCTCTCCAGCGCCGGCTCGAGCTGGGCCCGGGCGTCGATCCGGCGCCGTGACCGGCGGAGCCGGCCGCCGTAGGCGAGGTGAGTCCGGGCCCGCTCGAACTGGTCCAGGGTCGAGGAGTGAAAGCCCAACGCCCGCGTGAAGGCGGCATCGATCTCGTCGTCGCCGGCCAGCAGAGCGGTCGTCCTGGCCGCTCGGGCGAGCGCCCACGGTTGTCCCTTGGCCGCGGCCGCCGAGGCATAGGCCGCCGCCGTCTGCTCCACCGCCGGACCGGCTCGACCGAGCCGGAGCCGGCACTCGACGATCTCGGGAGCCGGCGACAGATCGGGGTCTCCGATCTCCCACCGGTCCAGCAGCGCCGCGAGCCGCAGATAGCGATCCAGCGCCGTCTCGATCTCGCCCCGCGCGTGGGCCAGGTCGGCCAGTGCCAGCCGAGCCCAGACCTCCATCGCACGGATCCGGTGCTCCGCGCACAGCGCGAGCGACTCCTCCGCGTAGGCGGTCGTCTCGGCGGCCCGTCCGCGGCGTGCCTCGAGCCAGGCCAGGCCGGCGAGCGACGCCGCGAGCTCGGTGCTCTGGCCGAGCTCGCGGGCCAGCGCGATCGCCTCGCCGTAGTCGGCCTCGGCCCGATCCCATTGATCGCGGGTGGCCTCGTCCCGGGCGACGTGGAACAGCAGGTGCGGCAGTTCGCCCACCGCCGACCTGGCTCGCCGGCCGTCGACGATCCGCTGGATCAGCTCGCGTCCGGTCCGGGTGTCGCGGACGAAGAGCACCCCCAGCACCGCCCACGTCGCGAGCGCCGGGTCATGGTCGGGGTCGTCGACCGTGATCCGCCGCAGCCCGTCGCGGATCAGCCCGGTGCCGTCCTGTCCCACCAGCACACGGGCGCAGCCGGCCGCGATCGAACCCTGCGCGCGGGCGTCCGGATCGACGTCGGTGCCGGTCAGGATCCGCTCGATCCGCTCGGCCAGGGCGACGGCCGTCACCGAGTCACCCAGATAGAAGCAGGCGTCGACCGCCTCCGCCAGATCGACCAGGGCGTCGGTCGCATCCGGTGCGACCTCCGCGGCCCGGACCAGAGTGTCCCGGGCGTGGTCGATGGCGCCGCTGCGGGCCGCGATGACGCCGAGCGCGCGCAGCGCGCGAGCGTGGACGTCGGCCGCCGGCTGCTGGGCAAGGGCATCCCGCAACAGCCGGGACGCTCGCTCGACGTCCCCGGCACGCCAGGCCCAGGTGCCCGCCAGCACCATCCGTCGACCTCGCTCGGCACCGGCTGCGGACAGCTCTGCGGCCCGCTCGGCGGCATGCGCGGCGGTGGCGTACGCGCTGCGCCGCGCTGCCCGGATCGCGACCTCGTCCATCTGCTCGGCGACCGCCCGATCCGGGCCGAGCGTCGCCTCGCTGGCGTGCCAGGCGCTGCGGTCCGGGTCGCCGTCGCCGATGGCGCGTGCGGCCGCGGCGTGCAGCTGCCGCCGAAGCGTGCCCGGGGCGTCGGCATACAGGGCCGACCGGATCAGCGGGTGCCGGAACCGGACGTGACCGCCGTCGGTCCGGAGCAGGCCCGCGGTCTCGGCCTCGTCGAGGGTGGACACCGAGACGCCGAGCCCGTGGCACATCTGGGCGATCACGGCGAGATCCTCACCGGCGACGGCAGCGCACCGCGCGGAGAGCAGGCCGTCCGGGCTGAGCTCGGCGGCCCGGCGCGCGTAGGCATCGGTCAACGTGGTCGGAAGCGTCCTGGGGAAGCCGATCGGCTGGTCGACCAGGGCGTCGGGATCGGCGACCAGTTCCCGGATCGCGAGCGGGTTGCCCAGCGCCAGCGCGATGACCTGGTCCACGATCCGCCCGGCCCGGCCGCCACCCTCCGCCCGGACGAGTTCTCGCGTGGCGCTCTCGTCGATGCCGGACAGCGTCATCGTCGGCAGGCCGGGATCCGCGAGCCGGCACGGTTCGCCCGACCGGTAGGCGATCAGCAGGCAGATGCTGTCGGCGAGCAGCCGCCGCGCCACGAACAGCAGCGCATCCTGAGACGGCAGGTCGAGCTGGTGCGCGTCGTCGACGAGCAGGCAGAGGGGTGTCTCCTCGCTCTGCTGTGCCAGCAGGCTGAGCAACCCGGCACCGACGGCGAAGCGATCGACACCGCCGCCCTGCCGGAGCGCGAGGGCGACCCCGAGCGCCTCCGCCTGCGGGGCCGGAAGCCGATCGAGGTCGGACGTCTGGATCCGGAGCAGCTGGGCCAGCCCGGCGAACGGGAGGTCACGCTCGGTCACCGTTCCGGTCACGGTGTGGACGCGGATGCCGGTGGCCCGGGCTCGGGCGTCCTCCAGCAGTGTCGTCTTGCCGATCCCCGCCTCGCCGCTGATCACCAGCGCGCCACCCTGGCCGAGCCTGGCCTCGGCGAGCAGGGCGTCGATCCGGCGACGCTCGGCGTCCCGACCGACCAGCATCCCCGTGGCTCCTCCGCGACCGGCGCGTGCGGCGACAATCTACCCCGAGAGCCGCGTCGCCCGACTCACCACAACGGCCGGACCGCGGGGAGCGCGCCGTCCGGCCCCGCGACCGCAGCGCGCAGATCGGCCCGCAGCTGCTCGAGGCGATCAGCCCCGATCCGGGCCGCCCAGAGCGCGTCGAGCTCGGCATAGATCTGCTCGACGTCGTGCAGCAGTCGCCGGCCGTGATCGCTGAGCTCGAACGGACGTACCCGCGCGTCCTCGCCGGCCCCGCCACGTTGCAGGTAGCCGCCCGACACCATGGCATCCGCGAGCTTGGAGGCGGCCTGTTTGGTCATCCCGAGCAGCTCGACCAGACCGGTCACGGTCACCGGCGCGTCGCGGGCGGCGAGCAGCACGAAGCCGTACGCGGGACGGACGTCGTGCCAACCGCGCTGCCGCAGCCGGCGGTGCAGGTCGTCGACGAGTTGCCGGTACGCGATGGCGAACAGCCGCGCCAGCGGCGGCCGTCCGTCGGCGTCGCTCACCGCGACCAGGGCGGGCTCAGCCGCGATCCGTCGGCCATCAGGGCCTCACCGCCGACCGGCATGCAGCACAACAGCTTCAGCGGGTCCTCGGAGAGGTTGCGGAGCACGAGCTCGACGCCCGGCGGGACGACGATCGCGTCGGCGCGCCCGGCGATCAGCTCGGTGCCGTCGAGGCGGACGCCGGCGCGCCCCGCGAGCACCACGAAGATCTCCTCCCGGGTCAGCGAGTGCGGGACGGCCTCGACCCCCGGATCGAGCTCGGCGATCCAGACCGCGGTGTCCGTGCTGCCGAGGCTCGGGGTGGCCAGCGACGTGAAGCGGGTGTCACCCAGGTCGTGGGTCGGCTCGGTCGGTGCAGTGATCACGCTCATGGGGTCTCCTCGGGAATTAGTCAACTGGATTGACCATAGTGCGCGATCGCGCGATAGTCAATCAGATTGACCAATGCGGGTTCCCGGCGCCGGTCGGCCGGGTGCCGGCGAGCCTGACCAGGGTGCCCGGGCACCGGGAACCAGGTGCCCCACCTGATGCGACCCGGCGTCGCCGGGACCGAGTGTTGCAGGCGCGGCGCACACCATCCAGCAGCACTCGGCTGCACTGCCGCAGGACAGGGAGGACATCTCAGATGACCATCGACGAGCAGACCCCGCCCGTCACGATCGACCCCGACAAGCTGATGGGGTTCGTGTTCCGCGCCGTGGACGAGGTCGGCGCGACGCTCAACTCCGCGCTGGTGGTGATGGGCGACAGGCTCGGCTACTACCGCGCGTTGGCCGAGCACGGACCGCTGACCGCAACCCGGCTCGCCGAGATCAGCTCGACCGGGGACAAGTACGCCCGCGAGTGGCTGAACGCGCAGGCGGCGGGCGGCTACGTGGACTACGACCCGGCGAGTGGGACGTACGCGCTGTGTGCCGAGCATGCGATCGCGCTGACCGACGAGTCGAGTCCGGCCTTCTTGCCCGGACTGTTCCAGACCGCCTTCGGGTCGGTGATCGACGCGCCCCGCATCATCGAGCTCGCCCGAAGCGGCGACGGGCTCGGCTGGCACGAGCACAGCACCGAGGTCCACGACGGGTGCGAACGGTTCTTCCGACCGGGCTACCTGGCCAACCTCGTACCGAACTGGTTGCCGGCCCTGGACGGCGTGGTGGAGAAGTTGCACGACGGTGGCTCGGTGGCCGACATCGGCTGTGGTTACGGAGCGTCGAGCGTGCTGATCGCCCAGGCGTTCCCGGGTGCCCGGGTCGTCGGCTCGGACTACCACGAGGCGTCGATCGAGACGGCCCGCAGGCGGGCGGCCGAGGCCGGTGTCGGAGACCGGACCCGGTTCGAGGTCGCCACCGCGACCGCCTTCACCGGGCAGGACTTCGACCTGGTGACCACGTTCGACGCCCTGCACGACATGGGCGACCCGGTCGGCGCGGCTCGCCGGGTCTTCGACGCGCTGGCCGACGACGGCACCTGGATGATCGTCGAGCCGATCGCCGGCGACCGGGTCGAGGACAACCTCAACCCGGTCGGCCGGGTCTACTACGGCTTCTCGACCCTGCTCTGCACGCCGGCCTCGCTCTCCCAGAGCCCGGGTCTGGCCCTGGGCACCCAGGCCGGCCCGGCCCGGATCCGGGACGTGACGCTCGCGGCCGGTTTCTCCCGGTTCTCGACGGTCGCCAGCACTCCGTTCAACAATGTCTTCGAGGTGCGCAAGTGACGTTGTCGGAGTCGGCTGCGGCGGTCCCAGCACGGGACCGCCGCAGCGGTCGCGCCCGGCTCCCCGACGCCGAGGGCTGGGCGGTTCGCGACGGGGTCAAGCTGGCCTGGTCGTCCTACGGTTCCGGCCCGGCCACGATCCTGTTGCTGCCGACCTGGTCGATCGTGGACTCCCGGGTATGGAAGGCCCAGGTCGGCTATCTGGCCAGACACGTTCGGGTGATCACCTTCGACGGCCGCGGCTGCGGGCTCTCCGACGTGCCGCGGGACCCGGCCGACTATGTCGACGAGCAGTTCGCGGCCGACGCGGTCGCCGTGCTCGACGCCGCCGGCGTGCGACGGGCCGTCGTCGTTGGCTTCTCCAGCGGCGGCAGCTGGGCTGTGCATCTGGCCGCCGGTTGGCCGGAGCGGGTGGCCGGACTGGTCGCGATCGCGCCGTCGTGCCTGTTCGACGACAGCGCTCACCCGGAGCGCAGCCGCAGCTGGTGGGAGGAGGATCCGGAGCACCCGACCGGTTGGCAGACCTACAGCCGTGCCTTCTGGCAGCGCGGCGGTTTCACCGAGTTCGTGCCGTACTTCTTCGGTCAGCTTTTCTGCGAGCCGCACTCGACGAAGCAGATCGAGGACGGGATCGGCTGGGCACTCGACACCGGCTGGGAGGCCACGGCGGCCAGCCGGGACGGCCGGGTGGGCGCCCGGGGTGCCGTCCGGACCCCGATCGAGCCGCTCTGTGCGCGGGTGCGCTGCCCGGTTCTGGTCATCCACGGCACCGACGACCGGATCGTCCCGTTCGAGGTGGGTGCCCGGCTGGCCGAGCTGACCGGCGGGGAGCTGCTGCGGCTGGACGGGGTCGGCCACGGCCCGCAGGCCCGCCACCCGGTGCTGGTCAACACCGAGCTGCGCCGGTTCACCGAGCGGATCTGGCCGCCGACCGTCGAGCGCTCCTGGCGCCGGGCGCTGGGCCGGCCCACGCGGGTGCTCTACCTGAGCTCACCGATCGGTCTCGGTCACGCCCGGCGTGACCTGGCCGTCGCGGACGAGCTGCGCCGGCTGCGGCCGGACGTCGCGGTGGACTGGCTGGCGCAGCATCCGGTGACCCGGGTGCTGGCCGATCGCGGCGAGGCGGTGCACCCGGCGTCGCGCTGGTTGGCCAACGAGTCGGCGCACATCGAGGCGGAGTCCCTCGACCACGACCTGCACGCCTTCGGTGCCCTGCGGCGGATGGACGAGATCCTGATCAACAACTTCATGGTCTTCGACGACGTCGTCGCGGACGGGGAGTACGACCTTGTGGTCGGCGACGAGGCGTGGGACGTGGACTACTTCCTGCACGAGAATCCCGACCGGAAGCGGTTCGCGTACGCCTGGTTCACCGACTTCGTCGGCTGGCTGCCGATGCCCGACGGCGGCGCGGCCGAGGCCGCCCTGACCGCGGACTACAACGCCGAGATGATCGAGCAGCGGGCGCGCTTTCGCCGGCTTCGCGACCGGTCGTTGTTCGTCGGCCAGCCGGCCGACATCGTGCCGGACGCCTTCGGACCGGGGCTGCCCGCGATCAGGGACTGGACCCGGGCGAACTTCGACTTCACCGGCTACATCACCGACCGCGGGCCGGTCGGCCCGGATGAACGGGCGGCGCTGCGCGCCAAGCACGGGTACGCCGACGACGAGCGGGTCTGCCTGGTCTCGGTCGGCGGCTCCGGCGTCGGCGACGCGCTGCTGCGCCGCGTTCTCGCCGCGGTGCCGCTGGCCCGTCGCCGGGCCCCCGAGCTGCGGTTCGTCATCGTCGCCGGGCCACGGATCGACCCGGCCGGGCTGCCGACGCCGACGGGTGCGACGGTGACGGGCTATCTGCCGGACCTGGACGAGCACATCGTGGCCTGCGACCTGGCGGTGGTGCAGGGCGGCCTCAGCACCTGCATGGAGCTGACCGCGGCCGCCCGCCCCTTCCTGTACGTCCCGCTGCGCCACCACTTCGAGCAGAACTTCCACGTCCGCTCCCGGCTCGACCGCTACCACGCCGGCACCCGCATCGACTACGACCTCGCGTGCGACCCGGACGCCCTGGTGGCCGCGATGCTCGATCGGCTGGACCGACCCGTCGCGTACCGACCGGTGGAGACCGACGGCGCGGCCCGGGCCGCGGCGTACCTCGTCGACCTGCTCTAGGCGCCGCCGCAACTCCCCCCAGCCGAGTTGTCAGGTTCTCAGCGCGCTATAGCGCGCTGAGAACCTGACAACTCGGCAGAAGTCGGCCGAGGCTCGCAATGCGGGCGAAACAATCCGGAGGTACGGTGACCAGCGACCAGCAGCGCCGACGAACGGATGTGCCCATGAACCTGGCTCCTTCCGATGCCGAGAAGCTGCTGCTGGCCGTGGCGGGCATCGTCGCCAGGGACCGGCGCGATCGTGGCGTCAAACTGAACTATCCGGAGTCGGTCGCGCTGCTCAGCACCTGGGTGATCGAGCGCGCCCGCGAGGGCTCCCGGGTCGAGGACCTGATGGCCGAGGGCCGCGAGGTGCTCGGCCGCGACGAGGTGATGGACGGCGTCGCGGAGATGATCACCGACGTCCAGGTCGAGGCCACCTTCCCCGACGGCCGCAAGCTGGTCACCCTGCACCAACCCATCCAGTAACGCCCCGGAAAACTGTGCGGCTGTTGCGGCGACACGCCGACGGAGATGGCAACAGCCGCACAGTTTCGCGGGACGGGTGAACCGACGGCGGAGGAGGCAGAGATGGCGGGGGCATCATCGACGGGCCCGGGCGCGATCCGGGTGGCACCGGGCGAGCTCGAGCTCAACGCGGATCGCGGGCCGGACGAGCGCGGCGAGCTGCGGTTCGTGAACACCGCCGACCGGCCGATCCAGATCGGGTCGCACATCCACCTGCCGGACGTGAACCCGGGGCTGGAGTTCGACCGGGCCGCGGCGGCGGGCTTCCGGCTGGACATCCCCGCCGGTACGTCGGTGCGGTTCGAGCCGGGCGTCTCCCGTACGGTCGGCATCGTCGCACTGCGCGGCCGCCGGTCGGTGCCGGGCCTGCAGCTGAAGGGCGGTGACCGGTGAGGATCGGCCGCGACGACTATGCGGCGATCTTCGGTCCGACGGCCGGCGACCAGATCCGGCTCGGCGACACCGACTTGTGGATCGAGATCGAGCAGGACCTGACCGTCGGTGGCGAGGAGTCGGTCTTCGGTGGCGGGAAGTCGATCCGGGAGTCGATGAACCAGTCGCTCGCGTCCTCCGCCGACGGCGCGCCGGACACGGTGATCACCAACGCGATCATCCTCGACCACTGGGGGATCGTCCGGGCCGACGTCGGGATCCGGGCCGGCCGGATCGTCGGCATCGGGCGCAGCGGCAACCCCGATATCGCCGACGGGGTCGACCCGGCCCTGGTGATCGGGCCCGGCACCGACGTGATCTCCGGCGAGGGCAAGATCCTCACCGCCGGCGGGTTCGACTCGCACGTCCACTTCCTGTCCCCGTCCCAGATCACCGAGGCGCTGGCCGCCGGGCTGACCACCCTCGGCGGCGGCGGGACCGGCCCGTCGGAGGGCTCGAAGGCGACCACGGTCACGCCCGGCGCGTGGCACCTCGAGCAGTTCCACCGCTCGCTGGACGCGTTCCCGGTGAACCTGCTGGTGCTCGGCAAGGGAAACACCGTGTCCGAGGCCGCGTTCGAGGAGCAGGCCTTGGCCGGGGCCGGCGGCTACAAGGTGCACGAGGACTGGGGCTCGACCCCGGCCGCGATCGACGCCGCCCTGACCGGCGCCGAGCGGTGGGGGCTCCAGGTCGCACTGCACTCGGACTCGCTGAACGAGGCAGGCTTCGTGGCGAGCACGATCGCCGCGTTCAAGGGCCGCAGCATCTCCGCTTTCCACGTCGAGGGTGCCGGCGGCGGCCACGCGCCGGACATCCTGACCATCGCCGGACTGCCGAACGTGCTGCCCGGGTCGACCAACCCGACCCTGCCGCACACGGTGAACACGGTCGCGGAGCACCTCGACATGCTGATGGTCTGCCATCACCTGAACCCGGCGGTGCCGGAGGACCTGGCGTTCGCCGAGTCCCGGATCCGGGCCACCACGATCGCGGCCGAAGATCATCTGCACGACCTGGGCGCCATCTCCATCACCTCCTCCGACGCCCAGGCGATGGGCCGGATCGGTGAGGTGATCACCCGCACCTGGCAGGTCGCCCACCTGATGAAGCACGTCCGCGGCGACCTCGCCGGCGGGTTGCCGGCGGACAACTTCCGGGCCCGGCGCTACGTCGCGAAATACACCGTCAATCCCGCGATCTCGCACGGCGTCGATCACGAGATCGGCTCGATCGAGGTCGGCAAGCTGGCCGATCTGGTGCTGTGGGAGCCGAAGTTCTTCGGCGTCAGCCCGAGCGTGGTGATCAAGGGCGGCGGCATCGTGGTCGGCGCGCTGGGGGATCCCAACGCCTCGATCCCCACCCCACAACCGATCCTGATGCGCCCCGCCCTCTACGGCCCGGGCGCGCCCCACCTGTCCCAGTCCTACGTCGCCCCCGCCGCCCTGGAAGCCGGTCTCGCGTCGAGGCTCGGGCTGACTCGTGAGCTGGTCGCGATCCGGCCCACCCGCGACGTCGGTAAGGCGCAGATGATCAACAACGACGCGCTGCCGGTGATCGAGATCGACCCGGAGACGCACGCGATCACGGTGGACGGTG
This sequence comes from Microlunatus ginsengisoli, assembly GCF_039537205.1. Taxonomy (NCBI): domain Bacteria; kingdom Bacillati; phylum Actinomycetota; class Actinomycetes; order Propionibacteriales; family Propionibacteriaceae; genus Microlunatus; species Microlunatus ginsengisoli. The sequence goes on from NZ_BAABAB010000014.1 coordinate 174,212, forward strand.
ACCTGATCACACCCGTGCCGGCCGAGCGGCTCCCGCTGGCCCAGCTCTACAAGCTGTTCTGAGCCGGACGGCGATGAGTTCGTCCGCGGAGTATCTCGGCCTGCTGCTCGCCGACGGCCGGCTACCCGTCGGCGCGCACACCCAGTCGGCCGGGGTCGAACCGGCGTTCCAGAACGGGATGACGCTGGATCGGCTGCCGGACTACCTCGCCGTCCGGCTGCGCACGGTGACCGAGGTCGAGGCCGCCACCGCGGTGATGGCCCGGCAGGTGTGGCTGGACGACTCCACCGCCCGCGTGTCTTTGCTGGTCGAGGTCGACCGAGCCTGGCGGGTACGCACGGCGTCCGACGCGCTGCGGGACGCCTCCGACCTGCTCGGCCGCGGCTACCTCCGGCTCGGCGCCCGGCTGTGGGACCTGCGGGCGCTCGGCGGACGTACCTGGTGCCGGCCGGTGGTGCTCGGCGTGCTGGCCGCCCAAGCGGGTCTCGATCCTCGGCAGACGGCCCGCCTCGTCGGCTTCGAGGACGTCCAGGCCGCCGTCGCCGCGGCGCTGAAGCTGAAGCCGTTCGATCCGGTGCAGGGCGTCAGCTGGGCGGTGGCGGCCGGTGCCGATGTGGAGGCGATGGTCGAGCGGGTGGCCGGGATCGCCACGGTGGAAGCAATCCCCGCAACGGCGGCCCCGCAGCTCGAGCACTGGGCTCAATTGCACAAACACAGCGAGAGGCGGTTGTTCCGTGCCTGACTCGACCAGTTCCGACCATGATCATCGTGCGCTCCGGCTCGGCGTGGCCGGTCCGGTCGGCACCGGGAAGAGCTCGTTGATCGCGCTCCTCTGCCGCGAGCTCGGCGGCGAGCTCAGCCTCGGTGTGGTCACCAACGACATCTACACCGACGAGGACGCCCGGTTCCTGCGCTCGGCCGGGGTGCTCGATCCGGAGCGGATCAGGGCGGTCGAGACCGGCGCCTGCCCGCACACCGCGATCCGGGACGACGTGACCCAGAACCTGATCGCCGTCGAGGACCTGGAGCACGACTACGCGCCGCTGGACGTGGTGCTGGTGGAGTCCGGCGGCGACAATCTGACCGCCACCTTCTCGCCGGCGCTGGTCGACGCCCAGTTCTTCGTGCTCGACGTGGCCGGCGGGGGAGACGTGGCCCGCAAGGGTGGCCCGGGCATTGCCGGCGCCGACGTGCTGATCGTCAACAAGACCGACCTGGCGCCCTACGTCGGGGTGGACGTCGCGCAGATGGTCCGCGACGCCGAGTCGGCCCGCGACGGCCGGCCGGTGATCGCGCTGTCCCGGACCGACCCGGCGGCGGTCGCCCGGGTCCGGGCCTGGGTGCTGGCGACGCTGGCCGCTTTCCGCGGCGGCAGCCACGAGCCCACCGATCCCGGTCCGATGGCGCCGCACGTGCACGCGGATCAGACGGGGCAGACCACGGCCGTGCACACGCACGCGGGCGGCGACCGCGCCCACACGCACTGAGCCGGTGCCCTCGATGGTGACGACATCGCTGGCCGTCGACTGCGTCGACGGCCGGCACCGGGTCCGGATGCGGCACGGGCTGCTCCGGGCCCAGCGGCTGCACGGGCCGCCGGAGCTGGCCCGGGTCGCGCTGGTCGGACAGACGGCGCTGCTGCTCGGCGGCGACGAGGTGGAGCTGCAGATCGCGGTCGGCCCCGGCGCGACCCTGGAGCTGAGCGAGGTCGCCGCGACGGTGGCCTACGACGGTCGCGGGGCGGCGGCGGGCTGGACCACGACGATCCGGCTCGAGGCGGGTGCGCGGCTGGTCTGGGCCGGCGAACCGTTCGTGATCGCCGACGGTGCCGATGTCACCCGCCGTACGTCCGTCGAGCTGGCCGACGATGCGACGGCGGTCCTGCGGGAGACGCTCGTGCTGGGTCGCAGCGCCGAGCGCGGCGGCCGGCTGCGGACGACCTCGCTGGTCCGGCGGGCCGGCCGTCCGGTGCTACACGAGGAGCTGTGGCTCGACCCGGCCGACCGCGACCGACCCGGCCTGCTCGGCGACGTACGCGTGCTCGACTCGCTGCTCGTGCTCGGCTGCGACCCGGCGGAGCCCGAGCAGGAGACCGCCGCCGGCGCCGTCCGGTTCCGGCTCGTCGACCCCCGCGACACGCTGACGCGCTTCCTCGGCCGGGAGGTGGCGGAGTCGCCGCTGAGGCGCCCGCGCGCCCGGCCTGCCATGCTTCTGGGGTGACCTCCTCCAGCGCCGGCGGCCCGGAACGGTCGAACGTCCGCGAGGTCGAGCGCGACATCGTGCGGGACTTCTCCGCCCGGATGAGTTACGCGGAATACCTCGACCTCGACACCCTGCTCGCGGCCCAGCACCCGGTGAGCAGGCCCGAACACCACGACGAGCTGCTGTTCATCGTCCAGCACCAGACCACGGAGCTGTGGTTCAAGCTGATGCTGCACGAGCTGGAGGCCGCCCGGCGCTCGTTCGCGGACGACCAGATCGGCCACGCGCTGAAGAACGTGGCCCGGGTGAAGAACATCCAGCGCGTGGTCACCGAGCAGTGGTCGGTGCTGGCCACGCTGACCCCGACCGAATACGCCCAGTTCCGGGGGTTCCTCGGCAACGCGTCGGGCTTCCAGTCCTTCCAGTACCGCGCGGTCGAGTTCGTGCTGGGCAACAAGAACGCGGCCATGCTGGAGGTGTTCCGCTCCGACCCGGCCGCGTACGACCTGCTGCACGAGCTGCTCGTCACGCCGACCCTCTACGACGAGTTCTGGCGCAGCCTCGCCCGGCACGGATACGCCGTGCCGGCCTCGGCGCTGGAGCGCGACGTCTCCGCGCCGTACCGGTTCAACCCGGAGCTGGTCCCGCTGGTGAAGGAGATCTACGAGGGCGCGGAGACCCACTGGCGGGCGTACGAGGCATGCGAGGAGCTGGTGGACCTCGAGGACAACTTCCAGGTCTGGCGGTTCCGGCACCTGCGCACCGTGCTGCGCACCATCGGGACCAAGCGGGGGACCGGCGGCTCCTCGGGCACCGGCTTCCTGCAGCGGGCGCTGGAGCTGACCTTCTTCCCCGAGCTGTTCGCCGTCCGCACGGAGATCGGAGCCTGAGCAGCATGGACACCGACGACTGGGCGCTCCGGGCGGCGGAGCTGGACGCGGCGGACCCGCTGCGGACGTACCGGGACCGGTTCCTGGTCGCGACCGACGACGACGTCGTCGCCTACCTTGACGGCAACTCGCTCGGCCGGCCGCTGCGGGCGAGCGCCGGACGGCTGAACGACTTCGTCACCAAAGCCTGGGCCGGGCGGCTGATCCGCGGCTGGGACGAGGAGTGGCTGGACCTGCCGCTGCGGATCGGCGATCGGCTCGGCGAGACGGTGCTCGGCGCCGCGCCCGGCCAGAGCACGATCGGCGACTCGACGACAGTGCTGCTCTACAAGCTGATCCGGGGCGCGGTCGAGCTGCGGCCCGGGCGCAGCGAGATCGTGATCGACACCGACAACTTCCCCACCGACCGGTACGTCGTCGAGGGCATCGCCACCGAGCTCGGGCTGAGCGTGGCCTGGGTCCGGACCGATCCGCGCGGCGGGATCGAGCCCGGGCTGCTCGAGCCGGTGCTGACCGAACGGACGGCGCTGGTGGTGCTCAGCCACGTCGCCTATCGCTCCGGGCACCTCGCCGATGCGGCGACGATCACCCGCCAGGCCCACGACGCCGGCGCGCTGATCTTGTGGGACCTCTGCCACTCGGCCGGCTCGGTGCCGATCGCGCTCGACGACTGGGGCGTGGACCTGGCCGTGGGCTGCTCCTACAAGTACCTCAACGGCGGGCCGGGCTCGCCGGCCTTCGGCTACCTCCGTCATGATCATCAGCAGCTGTTCCGGCAACCGGTCTGGGGATGGATGGGACGTGCGGACGCGTTCGAGATGGGCCCCGGCTACGAGCCGGCCGAGGGCGTCCGGCGGCTGCTCAGCGGCACGCCGGCGATCCTCGGCATGCTGGCGGTGCAGGACAGCCTCGACCTGATCGCCGAGGCCGGGATGCCGGCACTCCGGGAGAAGTCGATCGTGCTCACCGAGTTCGCGATCGATCTGCACCGGGCCTGGCTGGAACCGCTCGGCGTGGAACTGGCCAGCCCTACCGACCCGGCCCGCCGCGGCGGCCACGTGACGGTCGAGCACCCGGCCTTCCGAGCGCTGCTCGACCGGCTGTGGGCGCGCGGCGTGATCCCCGACTTCCGTGCTCCGCAAGGACTTCGACTCGGGCTGAGCCCGCTGAGTACGTCCTTCGCCGAGGTGCTCGCCGGCCTGGCGGTGATCAGGGACGAGCTCGCTCAGCTCCCGCCGGCCAGCTCCTCGACGGCCTGAGCGCAGGCCGCCCAACCCGGGTCGCCCGGTGTGATCACCCCGAAGTGATCGCCGCCGGGGATGATCATCGACCGCGCGGGATCGCCGGCAGCGCGGGCTGCCGCGACGAACCGCTCCGACTGAGCGACCGGCACCGTGTCGTCGGCGTCACCGTGCACGCAGACGACCGGGACGCCCACCGGCAGCAGCCGGATCGGCGAGGCGGACGCCCAATCCGGCTTGGCCGCACCGGCCATGAACGCGTCGATCGCGCCGTCGCCGAGCCGGTCCGCGCGGGCCGCCTCCAGGTCCAGCACCCCGGCCTGGCTGACCACCCCGGTGACCCGGACGGCTGCCGGTCCGAAGGGCGCGGGAAGCCGCGGCCGGGCGGCGAGCCAGGCCGCGAGGTGACCGCCCGCGGAGTGGCCGAGCGCTATCACCCGCCTGAGGTCGAGCGCTTCCCCGTCCGGCCCGGCCGCACCGGCCAGGTCCGCGAGCCGATCGACCGCCGCCGCCACGTCCAGCAGGGTCGCCGGCCAGCCGCCACCGTTGCCCACCCGGCGGTACTCGATGTTCCACGCGGCGAATCCGCGGCGAACCAGGTCGGCGGCCAGCGGCTGGCCGAGCGTGAGGTCGTACCGGGCCCGCCAGAAGCCGCCGTGGATCACCACCACCACCGGCCACGGACCGGAGCCGGCCGGCACCGAGAGGTCGCCGAACTGGCTCGGGTCCGGCCCATAGGTGGTCCGCATCCGCCCAGGATCTCGCCGTCGCTCCCGAGTTGTCAGGTTCTCAGCGCGCTATAGCGCGCTGAGAACCTGACAACTCGCGCGATTGCCGTGGGCGAAGGCGTAGGCCCGCTCGGCTCGACGGCCGGCGGCGCCGTCGAAGGGGACCAGCACCCACTCCCGCATGGGGCGCTGGCCGGGCTTGGCCAGCGGCAGCCCCAACCCGGCGCCGATCAGGCCGTTCACCTCCTCCTCGGGCAGCTTGAGCATCAGCCTGCCCCGGTGGGAGCAGGCGAAGACCGAACCGCCGATCCGCATCCCGTCGGCGCCGAATCCTCGACGCGTCCCGTCCGGCAGCTCCACGTCGTCCCGGCCGAGGAACTGCTCCTTCACCCGGGCATAGCCGGAGTCCGGGTCCGGCTGCCATCGGGGGTCGCGGCCGAACGCGGCCACCAGCCGATCGAGCGCGGGACCGCCGGCACCGGATCCACTCGAGGCCGCGTCTGCCCCCTCGGACTCCTCCGACCCCGCCGGCACAGGGTCGAGCTCGACCGGCGGGCCGAACGGACGCCGCTCACCCAGGGTTTTGTCGCCGACCGCCGCCAGCAGCCCGTGCGCGGGCCCGTCGACCTGGTCGGCCAGCCGTGCCAGCGCGCCGGTCGGGGCACCGGCCGCCTTCGCCAGATCCCACCCGTGCAGGAAGTGCTCGACCGTGCGGAGCACCACCACCTGCGTACCCGGCAGCGTGCCCACCGGCACCTGGTAGACACCGCCGCGGATCGTCTCGTCGGACAACAACTCGGCGAGGCGGCCGCTGGACGCCGCGTAGTCGGCGGGGCTCGGCGCCGGCCGGTCCGGATCGGGCGCCATCCGCGCGCCCTTCGGCGGCGGCCCGCCCTGTCCGGTCAGGATGCGGGCGAACAGGCGATCGCCGCCCACGACGTGGCCCAGGAGTTGGGCGTAGTTCCAATCCGGGCACGGCGTCGGCGCCAGTGGATCGGGCTCGGTGGTGACGATGTCGGCCACGGCGGCGGTGACGGAGGTGAAAGTCTCGATCGGATCGTGCATACTTGAGAAACTAAAGCATTGACGTTATTCGGTCAATCGGAGTGGGCATAACGACTGGGGAGGTGCATGGTGGCCCGGACGTACGGTCAGCTCTGCGGGCTGGCACTCGCGCTTGATCTGGTCGGCGACCGGTGGAGCCTGCTGATCGTCCGTGAGCTGCTGGTCCGGCCGGCCGGTGCGCGCTACACCGATCTGCGCGACGGCCTGCCCGGGATCGCCACGAACCTGCTTGCCGACCGTCTGCGCGACCTGGAGGCCGCGGGCGTAGTTCGCCGGGAGGAGCCGCGCCCGCCGGTCGCCACGCCGGTCTTCCGGCTGACCGAGCGCGGCGCCGAGCTCCGCCCCGCCGTCGAGGCGCTGGCAATCTGGGGCGGCGGCGCCGTGCCGGCGGCACCGGCCGACGGCGAGTTCCGCAGCCGGTGGCTGGTGCTTCCGGCCGAGGCGATGCTCGCCGACCGGCGACCGGCCGAGCCCGGCGTCAGCATCGAACTGCGCACCGGCGACGAACCGGTGCTGATCGAGGTGGCCGGTGGCGCGGTCCACGCCCGAACCGGCCGCGACGCGGACGACCCGAATCCCGATCTGGTGATCAGCGGACCGCCGAAGGCCGTGCTCGGCGTCATCTCGGGCAAGCTGCCGCTGGGCGCGGCAGCCGGCCTCGGCGTCCGGCTCGGCGGTGAGGAGTCGGTGCTGTCCAGGGTCGGCCTGGCCGAGAGCTCCGCCCCGACACGCTTCACACCTCCCGATGTCGCCGCACACCCTCCACCTGAGGTGTGAGGCGGCAGCACGAGGTGTGAAGCAGGGCGCGGTGGACCGAGGGTCAGCCGACGGGCGGGAACTCCGCGTCCGGCAGCCGGTCGCCGACCTCGAGCCCGAGCGGGTCGGTGACGACATGCGCCGTGCCGCTGTACGTCGTCTCGCGATCGATGTAGATGTTCACCTGGGCCCAGCGGTACTCGTCGGTGTCGTTCGCGTTCGCGGTGTGCGGCGTGTAGCCGTTGTGGAACGTCACGTCCCCGGCCCGCAGCGGAATGGTGACCCGCGGCCGCCAGGTCAGATCCGGCGCGGCGGCGAACATGTCCGTGTCGCTGGTCAGGTCGACCGGGCGAATGTCGGCGCGTTCCTGCTGGCCGGGGATGAAGGTCATGCACCCCCGCTCGACCGGTACGTCGGTCAGCGCGATCCAGGCCGACAGGCTGTGCCGCGAGTGGTGCGGCCAGTACGGCTGATCTTGGTGGAACTCGGTCCGAGCGCCGTTGTGCGGAGCCTTGACCAGCAGCTGGTCGTGCCAGATCCGCATCGGGATCCCGGAGAGCTGGGTAGCCAGCGAGGCCAGCGCAGGATGCCTGGTCAGCTCGCCCAGCACGTCGTCGAACGTCCAGAGCTGGATGATCTGCTTGAAGATCGCGCCCGCGTAGGCGAGCCCGTCGCGCTCGGCATGCACCCGTTCGGCGGCCTCCCGATAGCGGGCCACCTCGTCGGCGGTGAGCACGGACGGGACATGCACGAAGCCGTTGCGGCGATAGGACGAAACGGTGTCCTCGTCGAGCCGGATGATGGTCGGTTCGACTGCGGTGCTGGCCATGGCTGGATGGTCCTTCCAAGGAGGCTTCACAATGGTCACTGCCATCATCGGTCGATCGACGGCGTCGGCACTAGGACGAGCGCACCGACCACTAGCACGATCGCGTCAATCCAGGGGAGGACGGGTGCTCGAGTTCGGGATCGAGGAGGTGCTCGCCGGCGGCGGGCAGCAGGTCGGGTCGGCGACCCTGGATGTGACCGCGGACGTGCCGGGGCATACTCACGCGTTCATCGAGATCGCGTTCGTCGTCGGCGGCCGCGCCCGGCACTCGTCCTCGGCCGGCGCCCGCCGGGTCGAGCGCGGGGACGTGGTGATCGTGCGACCGGGCAGCTGGCACGCGTACGACCGGCTGGACGGGCTGCGGGTGACGAACGCGTACGTCCGGCCTGCGCTGCTCCATCGCGAGCTGAGCTGGCTCTTGGACTATCCGCCGTTGGTCGCCGGGCTGCTGCGGGCCGGCGTCGCCTTCGCCGCGATCGGCGAGCAGTCTCTCGTCCGCAGCGTCGGCTGGCTGGATCAGCTCGAACGGCTCGGCACCGCAGTGACACCGGCAGTCCAGCTCGGGCTGGCGACCTGCGCTCTCGGCGAGCTGGCCGACGCGGAGTTCACCGCGACATCCACCCCGGCCGCCTCGCTGACGCCTGCGGTACGCGGCACGATGGCGGTGTTGGAGGACCGGCCCGAACATCCCTGGACGCTGACCGAGCTGGCCGCCCTGGCCATGGTGTCCGCCTCCAGCCTGCAGCGCCAGTTCCGCACCCAGGTCGGCCAGTCGCCGATGGAGTGGCTCCGCCGGCTGCGCGGCGAGCGAGCCGCCACGCTGCTCGCCCAGACCGACGTCCCCGTCGCCGAGATCGGCCGACGGGTGGGCTGGGAGGACCCGAACTACATGAGCCGGCGCTTCCGGCTGCTCTACGGCGTCCGGCCGAGCCAATACCGGGAGCGGTTCCAGGCACCGCGGCGTGACGCCGGCCGGGCGCCCGGATCGCCGCAGGTCAGGCGCTGACGAACCAGTGCCGACGACTCATCCAGGCACGCGTGCGGCAGGGGACTGCTCGGCGCTCGAACCGGGTGCATCCTGGCCGGCATCAAACGCACGACAGCCCCCGGCCGGTGGCCGGGGGCTGTCGGATGTGGAGTTCGGCAGAACTCGGTGGTGACTCAGTCGTGCTCGGAGAACACCTCGCGGAGCTTGGCCTCCTCGTCGGCCGACAGGTTGCTGGCCACGAGCTCGGCGTCGAAGCCCTTGAACGCCTCGAACACCCGGTCCTGGACCGCGTCGGAGGTGAGCGCGAACAGGGCGGAGGTGCCCGGGGTCACCTTCTGCTTCACCGCGTTGATGAAGTCGTCGTTGATGCCGACGTCGGTCATCGAGCCGGTGAGCGCACCGACCGCCGCACCGACCGCGGCACCGAGCAGCGGCACGAAGAAGATCAGGCCGAACAGCATGCCCCAGAAGGCGCCGCCCATCGCGCCGACGCCGGTCATGTTGTTGAGCTGGCGGGTCTTGGGCTTCTTCTTGCCCGGTTCCCAGCTCACGACCGCGGCGTCCTGGACGTTGATCAGCTGCTGGGACTGCAGACCCTTCAGCGTCTCGACGGCCCGATCCGCGTCCGCCACGCCCGGGAAGACCCAGGCGGTGAGTGTTGCCATGTGCATCCGTCCTTCCACGCAGTTCCGGCGGCAGCGCCGCCAGCGGGCCGGCACTGGTCACCACCCGCCTGCAGCACGATATATCGACGCCCCTTCGGCGGCATCACTCCGGTCGAGTGAGCGCACCACCCATAGAGTGGGCGGGTGGCACACCCGGCGAGCGCGGTCACCGCATTGTTCGTGCCCGGGGACCGGCCCGACCGGTTCGCCAAGGCGGCCGCGGCCGGCCCGGACGTGGTCGTCATCGACTTGGAGGACGCCGTCCCGCCCGGAGCGAAGGAGGCCGCGCTGGCGGCCGTGCTGGCGGCCCTGTCGCCCGATGCCGGACTGCGCGCCCTGGTTCGGTTGAACGCCGCCGGCACCGCGACGTACGACCGGGAGGTGGGCGCCGTCGCCGAGCTGGCCGCACGGCCAGGTCACGGTCTGCTCGGCGTGCTGCTGCCCAAGGCGGAGGATCCGGCCGCGCTGGCGAGCCTGATAGCAGCCCTCGCTCGGCCCGGCTCGGCGCTCGCGGTGATCCCGCTGGTCGAGTCGGCCCTCGGCGTGGTCCGGGCGTTCGAGCTGGCGTCGGTGCCGGGAGTGACCCGGCTCGCCTTCGGCGCCCTCGACTTCACCCTCGACGTCGCCGCCGACCTGGACTCGGCCGCCGTCGGGCAGGCCCGAGCGCAGCTGGTGATCGGCTCGCGCGCCGCCGGCGTCCCGGCGCCGCTGGACTCGCCGTGCACCGACGTACGCGATCTCGAGCGGGTGCTGGCGGCGGCGCGTGAGTCCCGCTCGGCGGGGTTCGGCGGCATGCTGTGCATCCACCCCGCCCAACTGCCGGCGGTGCGGGCCGGATTCGCGCCGACCGCTGCCGAGATCGAGTGGGCCCGGGCCGTGATCGGGGCCGAGGGCGGCGACGTTCAGGGCGGGGCCGTGCAGATCGGCGGTCGGATGGTCGACCGCCCGGTGGTCGAACGCGCCCGCCGGATCCTCGACGCTCGCTGACGACTCCGGAGATGTGGCCGACTCCGGAGATTCAGCGGAGCCAGACGTCGAGGGTGGTATCGAGGTCGCGCGGGCAGGTGGCGTCGAGGCTCACCCGCAGCTCGTGCGCCCCGGCGTCCAGCCGGCTCGTCCAGCGCAGCCAGGACCAGCTGCCGGCCTGCTCGTGCCGGAACGTCGGATAGCTCTCTCCCGTCGCCGGCTCGCCGTCGATCAGCACCGAGATCGAGGCGATCTCGTGCAGCAGGTCGTGATGCCAGGCCGACCCGTCCCGGGCGAAGCGGACGACCACGGCGAGCTCGGCGGGCCGCTCGGCTTGCACCCTCACCGCCCAGGCCTGCGACCGTCGGCTCAGCTCGCGGTCCTCGGCCGGGGTGCCGACCAGCATCTCCGGGTCGAACGCGACGGCGTCGATGTCACCCGCCATCCAGTTGGCCAGGTGCGGAACGCGACCGACGTACGCCGGCGCGAGCCGGTCGTCGGGGGCCGGCTCCTCGATGGTCACCGACTCGCCGACCCGCACCGTGCCGGCCCGTTCGGGGTCCCCGATCCTCGTCGGGCCGGTCAGCCCGGTGCTGCAGAGCACGGCCACCACGCTGCCGCCGGTCTGCCGGATCCGTACGCCGTCCGGCTCGAGCGTGACCTCGGCCGCGGAGCCTCGGCTCAGGTAGTCCAGCCGGGCGGAGTCGACGGCCCCGGGCCGCGCGCCCAGGTCGGTCCAGCGGACGTACGCCTCGCTGCCGTCGCCGGGCTGGCTCAGCACGATCCAGGCCGAGTCCGGCGTCCGCCAGCCGTAGCCGTAGGCCGCGGAGCCGGTCTCGGCGCTGCCGAGTGGCGTGCCGACGCCGTCGAGCTCGGCGGTCCTGGCCCGGAGCAGGTCGTGCACCTCCCGGAGCCGGTCGGACTCCGCTCCGACCAGCGGGCGCAGATCGCCCCACAGCTGCAGCGCGCGGCTGCCGCGGGCGGCGTCCATCACGGTTGCGTCGTCCCAGCCCGCCAGGCCCTGGTGGCTGGCCCAGCGGGTGTCGCTGACCCAGACGCCGAGCGAGTCCTGCTGGTGCGGCGGCAGCGCCCACCAGTCGTTCGTGGTGCCGATGTCCTGCGACGACATCACCGAGCCACGGATCGTCCAGGATGCCCGTCCGGACGGCGCAGCCGCCTCGACCAGATAGCCGCGCTCCCAGACCGTGCTGGCCCAGCGCAGCCACCACGGCGATCGGAGCCCCCAATAGAGCATCAGGTACGTCGCGCCGGCCTCGCTGACCGCGTCGAGCGTCGACTGCAGCGTGCGGACGTTGGCGAACACGCTCCACAGCCCGGGCAGATGATCATGGTCGGCGGCCCGGCAGTAGAGCTCGGTGCCGTCCAGCTTGAAGCCCCGGACGCCGTACGCCTGGACCAGGTGCAGCAGTGCCGAGCGGAACGTGTCGCGCCAGGGCACGAAGCTCGGGCAGAGCCGCCAGGGCAGTCCGGGATTATGACTGGTGCCGCCGTCGAAGCCGGGGTTGACCAGGCCGAGCTCGTGCCGGAAGGCGCGTGGCCCGTCGCTCGGCGACACCCACAGCATCAGTGCGGTGTCGTTCGCGGCGACGGCGTCGAGCACCGATCGTGGCCCGTCGGGGAAGCTCACCGGGTGGAACCGGGACAGGTCGTCCGGATCGTTCCAGCCGCAGTCCAGCGACACGTAGTCGAAGCGCAGCCCCAGTCCGCGGGCGCGGGCCATCACGTCGCCGATCGGACCCATCAGCTCGTCGCTGATTTCGATCTTCGGCTCGCTGGCGTGGGAGATCTGGTACCAGCCGTACGGGTCGTAGATGCTCACGTCCTCCCGGGGCCGGCCGAGCCGCGTGAGCAGCCGGCCGATCGGTCCGCGCGGGTCCCCGTCCGGATCCACGGCCAGGAACACCGCCGGCAGCTCCAGCGACGCGCCGGTGCCGAGCCGAATCCCCGGCCAGCAGCGAACCGCGATGCCCCGCTCCGACGTCACGGTGACCGCCGCCGGATCGACCCCGGCGACGGCGGTGCCGTCGGTCAGACCGGCCCAGAACCCCTCAGGGTGAACGAGTGTCGGCTCGCCGGCGATCTCGGCGAGCACGACGTCGGACAGGATCGTCGGCTCGCCGAGCCTGGTCAGCGTCGAGGTCTTCAGCACTCCTGCCTCGGGAACGCACGCGTAGTGCGTGTCGAGCCGCCAGCGGCCGGCGGCGTCGGACAGGCTCACGCCGTCGTCGGTCGGTGTCGCCTCGACCAATTCGACCGGGTCGAAGCCGGCACCGATGGTGAGCGTCTGCTGGCAGAAGACGTCGATCCGCCGCCAGCCTTCCAGTTCTCGGCGGCGATCGGCCGGTACGTCGGTGTCGATCAGCTGGCGCACGGCGAGCCGATGAAGGCCGGCTCCCAGCTGGGCCGCGGGAATGTCCAGGTCCAGCACCGGTGTCGCGACCAGCCCGTCGGTGAGCCGGATGCCGTCGAGATACACGTCCCAGCCGAGTCGCCGGCACTCCGTCGGGGAGCCCAGCGTCAGCCGGCCGTTCGCGCCGGCCCGGTCGGCCGGCACCTCGAACTCGCCGCGATACCAGATCCAGCCGCGGAAGCTGTCGCTCTCCCATGAGGGCGCCCCGATCGACACCTCGTTGATCCGCGTGCAGACCGCCCACGCCGAGTCGTCGTGATCACTGCGGTGGAAGCCGCCGGCCAGGCCGGTCTCGGTGGCGGCCGGCTCGCCGCGCCCGCCGCCCGGGGTGACCCGCCACGGTCCGAGGTGAAGCACGGTCGGTGGCAGTTCCGTCACGGTCGGGTGGTGATCTCGCAACTCGCGGCCGGCGACGACCACCGTTACGGCGTCGTCGTCGATGCGGAGGTCGGTCAGCGGCACGCGGGGCAGGCGGACCAGCGCGTCGGGCATCGAGAGTCCTCTCGGTCGGAACGATCAGCGCAGAGCGCCCGCGGTGAGCCCGCTGACGAACGCGCGTTGGAGGGCGATGAAAACGATCACCACGGGCACGGTGACCATGGCCATCACGGCGAACTGCTTGGGCAGGGAGGAGAAGTACTGTCCCTGAAAGGCGATGAAGGCGAGCTGCACGGTCTGCTTGCCCGGGTCGGTCATGAACAGCAGGGCGAAGATGTAGTCGTTCCAGGCGGCCAGGCCCTGCAGGATCACGATCGTCACGGTGGTAGTGCTGGCCAGCGGCAGATAGACGTTGCGATAGATGGCGAAGCTCGATGCGCCGTCGATCTGCGCGGACTCGGCGAGCTCGCGTGGCAGCGAGGCGAACGCGTTGCGGAACAGCAGGATCGAGACGGCGATGCCGAGGGCGGAGTACGGCCCGATCAGCGCGCCGTAGGTGTTCAGCAGCCGGAAGCGGACCATCAGCTCGTACTCCGGCACGATGATCGCCGACGGCGCCAGCATGATCCCCGACAACAGCATGATCATCACCAGACCAGAGCCGCGGAACCGGTAGTGCACCAGCCCGAAGCCGGCCAGCGAGGCGACGATCACCACGATCAGCACGGAGCCGACGGTGACGATCGCGCTGTTCAAGAACAGCTGGGGCAGTGGGGTCTCGCGCCAGACCGCGATCACGTTGTCGATGGTCAGCGTGCTCGGTCCGAGCGCGACGATGCTGTCGGTCGACCGGCGCAGCGCGCCGTTGATCAAGATCAGCGTGGGCAGCAGCCAGATCACGGCGAGCGGCAGGAGCAACAGGTGCAGCCAGCGCGCCTGCGGGCTGGTCGGGTTCATCCGCGCCTCCGTTGGGCCGAACCGATCAGGCCGAGCAGCGGGATCGCCAGCACCGCGGTGAACAGCAGCAGCGCGGTGGAGATGGTTGCGCCGTAGCCCGGCCGGGACTGGTTGAACGCCTGGTCGAAGATCTGCAGTGACATCAGATCGGTCGCATGCGCCGGCCCGCCGCGGGTGAGCAGATAGATCACCTCGAACTCGCGCAGCGCCCCGATCACCCCGAACAAGATCAACAGCACGGTGGTCGGCAGCAGCTGCGGCAGCGTGACGTTGGTGACCCGGCGCCACCAGCCCGCGCCGTCGATCGCCGCGGCCTCGTACAACTCCTTGGGCACCATCTGCATGGCGGCCAGGTAGAACAGCATGATCAGCCCCGAATAGCGCCACGCGCTCACCCCGATCGCCGCCCAGATCGCCGTCCCCGTGTCGGCGAGCCAGGTCTGCCCGGTTCCGCCGAGTGCCTGGATGAACCGGGTCGCGCCACCGTCCTGCGGACTGTAGATCCAGCTCCAGGCAAACGAGATCACCGCCGAGGACAGCACCGCGGGCATGAAGAACGCGGCCCGGTAGGCGGTCCGGCCGCGGACCGCGTTGTCCAGCACCAGTGCGAGCGAGAGCCCGATCAGCAGCTGGAGCGGGACGGTGACCAGGGTCCAGAGCACTGTGTTGCGTACGCCGAGCCAGAAGTACGGGTCGAGGCCGCCCAGCATCTCGCGGTAGTTGTCCAGACCGATGAACGTCTGGTAGCCGGAGATGCCGTCGAGGTCGTAGAAGCTGAGATAGACGGTGTTGACCACCGGATAGGCGACGAAGAACCCGAACAGGACCAGGGCCGGCAGCACATACAACCAGCCGGGTGAGACCAGTGGCCGAGCGTCCGCGGTCAGCCCCCGTCCGGCTCGCGTCGCCCGCGTCCGCCGGTGCGACGGCCTCACCCGCAGGCCCGCCTCAGCGCGTGCGAGCACGCTCGGCCGCTGCGTCCACCCGCTTCAGCTCCGTTGCGGGATCGGCGTTGTTCACACAGCAGGCCGAGATCGCGGTCTGGATCGCGGTGCGCGTCTCCGGGTAGTCGAACTCCCGCCGTTCGGCGAACTTCGACAACGAGTTCTGCCAGTCGTAGAGCGCATTCCAGCGCTCGTTCAGGCCCTCCGGCTTGACGTCGACCCGCGACGGCGAGTAGATCTTCGCGCCCGCCTGCTGGCCCTCCTTGCTGCACGACCAGCGGACGAACTGCCAGGCTGCCCACTGCTTGTCGGGATCCAGCCCGCTGCGCATCGCGGTGGCCACGTTCACCGTCCGCCACGGCCGGACGGGGGACTTGCTGGTGTCCGAGGCCATCTCGGGATTGGCCGCCGGCAGCCACGGATCCGGGTTGGCGTCCGGCAGCGTGGGCCACAAGAAGGCGCCCCAGTCGTCCAGCCGGCTGCCCTCGTACAGCGCACCGACGCCCCAGGTGCCGAGCGAGGCCGATGCCGCCTTGCCGTTGAAGAAGAGGTTGTACGCGTCTGGGAAGGCGGTCGTCGCGAACGGTGCGGCGTTCCACAGCTTGTCCTTCAGGGTGCGCTGCATGAACTTCATCGCCTGCACGATCGCGTCGTCGGCGAAGCTCGCCTCCCCGGCCTCCGCCTTGGCCACGATGCCCGGTGACCACTGGCTCGCGAACTGGACCAGGTAGTCGGTGTTCGGCCAGTCGTCCTTGGCGCCCCAGCTGGCGGCGACCGCATTCTTGGGGGCGAGCTTCGGGCTCAGTGCCAGGTACTGGTCGTAGCTGGTCGGCAGCGCGCCACCGACGCTGGACAGCAGCTTGTTGTTCGCGAACATCACGCCGCCGACCGAGAACTGCTGGGGAAGGGCGACCAGACCGACCTTGCTCGCCTCGATCTCCTCGACCGAGCCGGAGAGGAACTGCGATCGCCAGTCCTCCCCGAAAGCCTCGGCGGTGTAGCTCTCCAGCGGCGCCAGATACTGCGCGTACTGCTTGATCATCGATCCCGTCTGGAGATGCAGCACGTCGCCGGCGGTCCCGTTCGGCACGCCGGTGCGCAGTGCGGTGGTGTAGTCGGGGTACGGGAACTTCTTGACCGAGAGGGTGACCTCGGGCACCGCTGTCTCGAACGCCTTCTGCAGCTCGGCGTCGGCCGGTGCCTCGGGCCAGGCCCAGGTCCACAGCGTGAGGGTGACCTTGCCGTTCGGCTTGACCAGCGCTGGTGCGCTCTTCGAGCTGGACGCCGCGGTCGGCCGGGGCGACCCGCCGCACGCGCTGAGCACGCCGCTGCCGACAGCGGCCCCGGCGATCGCGGCGCCCACGCCGAGCAGGCGACGCCGGCTCAGTGGGGAGCCGGTGAGTGGCGAAAGGGGTGTACCGGTTGACATGTGAGCACCTCGCGCTGGATCCGGGTGGCTTGTTGGACACGAATGTGCCACGCCCCTCTGTGCTTGGTCAACGATTCTTGGTAACGTTTCCAATATTCCAATCGCGACGGGTCGGCAGCTCGTCGCACGGTCGGCTGTGCCCGCGGCCCGGCGTGCGGATCCCTTCGTGGTAATGGAAACAGTGCTTGCTCGATCGCAGCATCCGGGCAGCGAGCCGTCCCGATGCGGATGCTCGACCTCGATCGGGGTTGGCCGTGGTCAGGATGGAATCGCTTCAGAACCGGAGGCAGAGAATGACATCGCGTGCCGACGTACAGCTGGCGGCCTATACCTGTCCGTTGTGGCACCCGTCGGCGCATTACCGGCGCCAGTACGCCGCTGGCTGGACCGAGTACGAGATCATGCGTGGTGCGCGCCCCTGGTGGCCGGGCCACCGGCAGCCCCGCCATCCGCTGCTCGGCGCACTGGACGAGGCGCTGCCGCAGACCTGGGAGGTCTACAACCGGCTCGCGGCCGACCACGGGATCGACGCGCTGATCTGGGACTGGTACTGGTATCACGACGAGCCCGCCATGCACGAGGCGCTGGAGCAGGGGTTTCTCGCGGCCACCAATCGCGACCGCGTGTCGTTCGCCGTGATGTGGGTGAACCACCACTGGCTCACCCTCTATCCGACCACGCTCGCCGACGGCGCGGCCCGCTTCCCGAAAGCCTTCGCGGCGCCGGACACCGCACAGGACATGTGGCGGAGCCTGAGCTATCTGCTGGCGCGCTACTTGCACCAGCCGAACTATTGGCGGGTCGACGGCAGGCCGGTGCTGGTCATCTGGGACGTCCGCCGGATGGAGCGACTGATCGGCGGCGAGAACGTCCGCCGGCTGTTCGCGGAGCTGGATCGGCTCGCCCGGGCGATGGGGCACACCGGGCTGCACCTGCACACGCCGCTGGGCGGTGAGTCCGGCGGCCGGCCGGAGCCGCCCGACGGAGGCGGCTCGGCCGACGTGCATCTCCCGCTGGAGCAGCTGGGGTTCAGCTCGTTCGGCTCGTACACCCTGCTCCCGAGCACGGCCGACCGCAGGCCCAGCACCGAGGAGGTGCCGCGCTACGACGACGTGGTCGCCGATGTCGTGTCGCGAGGCTGGGCCGAGCAACAGGCCGGCAGCCCGCTGCCGTACTGGCCTTCGGTGGCGCCCGGCTGGGACACCGCGCCCCGGCTGGCGCAGCCCCGGCGGCCCGAGCAGCCCGACCGGAACCGGTGGCCGGGCTTTCCGTTGTGTCAGGGCGAGACCCCGGCCGCCTTCGAGGCGTTCGTCCGGGACGCACTGGCGTTCGTCGACGAGCGACCCGCAGGGCAGCGGATCGTCACCGTCGGCTGCTTCAACGAGTGGACCGAGGGCCAGTACCTGCTGCCCGACACCGACTTCGGTCACGGGATGCTGCAGGCCCTCGCCAGCGCCCGCGGCATCGCGGACCAGCTGACGTACTTCGCCACCACCGGCGCAGGCATCTAGACCTTGCCGCGACCTCGGATCCCCTGTGCGACGTCGGATCCCCTGCGCGACGTCGGATCCCCTGCAACGGATCCGAGGCGGTACAGGGGATCCGAAGTCCTGGCGAGGACGGATGCGCTAAAGCGGTTCGGTTCGACCGCCGTGTTGGGGGAAGCCGAATCGGCCGTTCAGCTCGGCGGCGAACTCGTCGTCCAGCAGCCGGGCGACCCACCCCGCCGCGACGGCGGGATCGTCGCCGTGGTCGGCGGTGCGCTCGGCCCAACCGGTCCAGCCGGCGAGCCGTCGATCGGCGCCTGCCTGGGTGGCGATGTCGTCGCGCATCGCCGAGGCGATCTCGCCCGGGTGCAGCGAACAGACCGTCACCCCGGTGCCGACCAGCTCCGTCGCGAGCTGGGCCAGCAGACGGTCCACGCCGAGCTTGCTGACGACATAGGCGGTGTTGAACGGCCCGGGCACATCCCGCGCCGCGGCCGAGCTGACCTGGACGATGCGTCCCCAACCGGCGTCGATCATGATCGGCAGCACGGCGTGGATCAGCCGCGCCGCCCCGAGCAGGTCGATCTCGACTGCGGCCGTCCACGCGTCGATCTCGGCGTCGGCGAACGCCGTCAGCGGCCCGAAGACGGCGGCGGCGTTGATCAGTACGAGTCGCTCGGATCGCCAGTGGGGCGGGATTTTCGGCGCCCGGTCCGTCCGCTGGTCGAAGATCAGGGTCTCGGTCTCGACCCCGGTCGCGGCGAGATCCACCGCGACGGCTTCGAGCGCGTCGGGACGGCGGCCGAGCAGCGTGAGCCGGCAGCCCCGCGCGCCCAGCGCCGCTGCGCAGGCCCGGCCGACCGTGCCGGTCGCGCCGGTGATGATCGCCCGGGTCCCCGGCGCAGCGGTCAGCCCCACTTCAGCCGGCCGGCCAGCGGTAGACGGCGCGCGCGTTGTCGATCAGCATCGCCTGCTGCTCGTCGGCGGAATACCCTGCGATCAAGGTCTCGAAGGCGTCCACATAGTCACCGTAGGAGGCCCACAGCCGGTCCACCGGCCAATTGGTGCCGAACAGGCATCGCCCCGGCCCGAACTGCTCGATGCAGTGTTCAACCCACGGGCGCAGCCCCTCGATCGTCCAACCGGCGCGGTTCATGCCGAGGCCGGAGATCTTGCAATACACGTTGGGCGCTTGGGCCAGTGTGCTGATCCCCTCCCGCCAGCCGGCGAAGTAGTCCGGATCGGTGGTGTCCCGGGGATAGCCGATGTGCTCCAGCACGATCACCACGTCTTCGTGCCGGCCGGCCAGCTCGCGGGCCTTGCCCATGTCCTGCCAGGCGCAGTCCAGGTCGAGCATCATCTCTCGCTCGGCCAGCAGGCCGACACCCGCGTCGAAGGCCGGATCGACCAGGAAGTCGCCGGTGCCGAAGTCGCGGATGCCGCGGACCAGCGGGTACGCCCGGTGCCGGTCCAACTGCGCCTCGACGTCGGTCGCGGTCAGGTCTTGTGAGGCGACGATCAGGAACGGCACCGGACTGGTCGCCGCCAGCTCCGACAACCAGGCGGTCTCCACCACCGGGTCCGGCGTGCCGACCGCGGCCTGGACGTGAACGGCTCCGGCCAGTCCGGTGAACCGGGCCTCGGCCCACAGCGCGGTGGAGTCGAAGCGCACCGACTTGATCGGGTCGATGTTGCCGAGGATCGGGTGGATCGCGTCCGGGGCGAGCCAACCGTAGGTCAGCTCGGGATGCTTCAGGTCCCAGAAGTGCACGTGGGTGTCGATGAAGGCCCGAGCGCCCGCGACCGTATTCATCGGGTCTCCTTCCCTGGGCGACCGATCTGGACCGGTCGGCGCTCCGCGGCGCTGGTGTACAGCGCCTCCACGATCTCCACCGAGCGGGCCCCGAGCTCTCCCGGCGAGGGGTTCAGTTCGGTCCGGCCGAGGGCCAGATCGACCAGCCGATTCGGTGGTCCGTCGCAGTCGTAGCTTCCCGCCTCCGGGGGAAGCTCGGCGCGCCGGGTGCCCTCGGTAGGAGAGTGCCACGACACGGTGTCGGACTGGAAGTCGAGATCCAGCTGCGCCGCGTCGCCGACGATGTTGACCCGCAGGAGGTCCCGCTCGGCGAGATAGCCCGGATGAGCGGAGGCGCCCGACAGGGTGCCGATCGCGCCGCCGTCGTAGCCGATCACGGCCGCGTCGTTGATCTCGACCCGGGCGCCGTCGGGGCGATAGGTGAGGGCGAACACCTCGCGGGCGCTGAGGCCGGTCAGATACAGCGCGATCCCGAGTGCGTGGCTCAGCTGGGCCTGCGCATAGCCCCCGCCGGAGATCGCCGGGTCGGTCCAGGTGCCCGGCTCCGGGGCGAAGCCCTTGGCGGCCTTGACATAGGCCCCCGCGTCCGTCAGCAGCGTCCGGGTGCCCGAGCACATGCCGATGGCCAGATGCTCGACCCGGCCGACCCCGTACGGCTCGGCCATGAAGGCGGCTGCAGCCGCGACCATCGGTTTGTGGTTGTAACCGAGTGCGACCACGATATGGCGGTCCATCGCCGCGGCCGTATGCACCAGGTCCCACGCCTGCGCAGCGGTCAGGGTGAACGGCTTCTCGACCATCACGTGCGCCCCGGCGAACAACGCCGACTTGGCGTGCGTGTAGTGCAGCGCGCCCGGGCTGGAAACCACCACGATGTCCGGCGCGGCGTCGAGGACAACGGTGAAGTCCTCGCTCGCGTAGGCGAACCCCCAGTCCCGCTTGATCTGGTCGAGGGCCTCGGCGCCGTGCCGGCAGACGGCGGTGAACTCGACCTCCGGACGCTTCGCGAGGTTCGGCAGGTGCGACGCGACGGCCCAGGAGCCCGCCCCGATCACGCCGAGCTTCAGCTTGGCCACCTCAGCGACTCTCCTCTCAGCGGTCGACGCGGAAGCGTTCGACGAACTCGGGATCCAGTTCCCAGCCGAGCCCGGGCTCGGTCGGGAGCACAAGTCTGCCGTCCTCGAGCGGCTTGCGGTTGGTCACCATCTCCCAGAAGATCGGGTCGCGTTGCGGTGTGAACGCCTCGACATAGGTGCCGTTCGGCACCGACGCCAGCAGATGGGAGGACACCTGGCCCTCCTCGTGATGACCGAGCTCGACGTCGTAGGTCAGTGCCATCGCCGCCACCCGGCGCCACTCGGTCGGGCCACCGCCCCAGGACGCGTCGTAGTTGCAGACGTCGATGGCGCCGCTGGTGATCATGGCCCGCATGCCGACCCGGGAGATCTCGCTCTGCCCGGCCGCGACCCGGACATTGCCCTTCAGCCGTACGTCCCGGAGTCCGGCGAGGTCGGAGTGCCAGCGGGTCGGCTCCTCGAACCAGCGCAGCTCCAGATCGTCGGGCAGCTTGCGGACGAAGTCGAGCGCCTCGCGGACGGTGTAGCCCTGGTTGGCGTCGACGACGAAGACGAAGTCGTCGTCGACGAAGGAACGGGCATTGACCAGCCGGGCGACGTCGGTCTCGGGGGGCTTCCCGCCGATCTTGAACTTCATCCCGACCATGCCGTGCTCTTCGGCGAAGAACGCCATGTCCTTGGCGATGTCGGCCTCGCTGGTGCCGTAGTAGCCGCCGATGCCGATCATCGGGATCCGGTCGCGGTAGCCGCCCCACAACCGCCACAACGGCTGGCCGAGGATCCGCCCGACACAGTCCCAGACCGCGGTGTCGACACAGGCCATCGCCTGCATGGCCAGCCGCCGGTCGCGCAGCTGATCGAAGGTGACCGGCAGCATCGCCTCCCAGACCCGCTCGGTCGCCATCACGTCGAGGCCCTTGACCAGCGGCGCGATCTCGTCCTGGACGATCGCCACGATCTCGTCCTGCTCCTCGTCTGAGTCGGCGTTGTACGCGGTGCCGAACGCGCCGTCGGACGTCCGGACGGTGGTGATGATCGTGCAGCGGTTCCGCATCTTGTAGTAGCTGCCGCGGTAGAGCTGCTCCAGCGGTACCCGGATCGGGATGGTCTCGATGGCATCGATGACGGTCAAGGCTGCCTCTCCTGCACGCGAGCTTGGTAACGTTTCCATGAAACTACCTTCGGATCGGCCCGAGCGTCAAGGATCGAGCCGGTGAAGGGATCGGGGCCGGGATCGGGTCCGATCAGTCTGCGGTGACGAACTCCGTCGGCAGCATGACCTCGCGGTTGGTGCCGTCCTGGATGCTCTCCAGCAACAGCTCGGCGGCCGTCCGACCCATCAGGGACGCATCGCGATGGACGAAGGACAGCGACGGTGCGAACAACTCGGGGAAGGGCCACGAGTCGCAGGGGACGAGCTCCACCTGATCGGGGACGCTCAGCCCGAGCGCCCGGATGGCCCGCAGCGAGCCGTACCCCACCATCAACCCGCCGGCGATGATCCCGGTCGGCGGATCGTCGGTCTCGAGCAGCCGGGTGGTCTTGTCGGTGCCGAAGTCCGCGTCGTAGGCGCCGGTTTGCAGCAGGCCGGCGTCGTAGTGGATCCCGGCGGAGCGCAGGCCTGCCTTGTAGCCGCGGGTGCGCTCGCGCGAGGCGAGCACCTCGCGCGGACCGGTGATCAACCCGATCCGCCGGTGGCCGCGCCCGGCCAGGTGCTTCACCGCGGCCCGGACGCCGCTGTAGTGGTCGGAGCTGACCACGCTCGCCTCGATCTCGGGGACGTGCCGGTCCACCAGCACGACCGGCGCCTTGAACGCGCGCAGGGCGGCGAGCGACTCGGCATGCACCTCGGTCGCCAGGCTGGCGATCAGACCGTCCACCCGGCGGCGCGCGAACAACCGGATGTGGGCGGCGTCGCGGGCCGGGTCGCCGTCGGAGTTCAGCAGCAGCACCGAGTAGCCGACCGGGTGCAGGATCGCCTCCGCGGCCTTGACCATGTCGGAGAACAGCGGGTTGGCGATGTCGCGGACGAGGAACGCCACCGTCATGGTCGAACCGCGGCGCAGGCTCATCGCGGTGAAGTCGGGCTCGTAGTCGAGTTCGGCGACCGCCTGCAGCACCTTCTGGCGCAGCGACTCGCTGACGGCGGGGTGGCCGCTCAGCACGCGGGACACCGAGCCGAGCCCGACGCCGGCCCGGATCGCCACCTCGCGCATGGTGACCTTGGCCTCGGGGCCCTCGGGATGGCCGATCGGGGGAGGATCAGTCGCCATTCGACTCTCCTCTCCGCCGGACGCGCGCATGCACCGGCGTCTCGTGGGGTGACCCTAATGCATTACCCAGCCGCTACTGCTCGATCACACAGATGTCGTCGCCGGTGCTCGCCTCCTCACCGGCCGGCACCAGCAGCTCGACGACGGTGCCGGCGCTCGGGCTCGGCAGCTCGACGATCGCCTTGTCGGTCTCCACGTTCGCCAGTGCCTGACCCTCGTCGACGGCGTCGCCGGGGGCGACCAGCCACTCGTCGATCACGATCACGTCGGTCGTCTCCGCCAGCTTCGGCAGCGTCAGGGTCGTCCTCATCTCGCCACACCCGACGCGTAGACGTGGGCGAACATGTCCGCCGTGGTGGGCTCGGCGCCGGCCTTGGCCGCTTCGACGCCGGCGTCGACAGCGTCGTCGACCTCGCGCCGGAGGGCCGCGACGCCGTCGGCGTCGATCGCCCCGCTGGTCTCCAGCCGCCGGGCGTAGATGTCGATCGGGTCCCGGGCCAGCCACTCGTCGAGCTCGCCCTCGGGCCGATAGCTCGCCGGGTCGGAGCGGGAGTGCCCGGAATAGCGATACGTCTTCATCTCCAGCAGGGTCGGGCCGCCGCCGGAGCGGGCCCGGTCGACGGCGATCGCCATCGACGCGATCACCGCGTCCAGGTCCTGGCCGTCGACGACCGAGGCCGGCATCGCGTACGACGTCGCCCGCTCGGCGATGTCCTTCACCGCGGTGGTGCTGGCCAGCGGGCTGTACTCGCCGTACAGGTTGTTCTCGCAGACGAAGATCACCGGCAGCCGCCAGACCGCGGCGATGTTGAGCCCCTCGTGGAACGCGCCGATGTTGGCGGTGCCGTCGCCGAAGATCGACACCGCGACGGTGTCGTCACCGCGAAGCTGCGCGCCCCAGGCCACCCCGGCCGCGATCGGGATGCCGGCGCCGATGATCGCCATCGTCGGCATCAGCCCGATCGCCTTGCTGGACAGGTGCATCGAGCCGCCGACCCCACCCACGCAGCCGCTGGTCCGGCCCAGGATCTCGGCAACCACCTGTTCCGGCGCCATCCCGAGCGCCATTGCGTGACCGTGGCCGCGATAGGTGCAGCAGACGGCGTCGCTCGGGCGGACGCTGGCCGCGATGCCGACCGACACCGCCTCCTGTCCCTGGCAGGTGTGGGTCGAGCCGGCCACCAGGCCGCTGGCGAACAGGCCCTTGATCAGGTCCTCGCACGACCGGATCTCCATCATCCGGCGCAGTCGCTGCACGGGGTCGGACAGCTGCTCGCGCCGGTCGAGCTCCGACTGGTCCCGGGACGTGCCCTGAGCCTGTCGAGGGGCATTGCCGTCGGTCTGGACATCCGAGTCAGACATCGGCGGTCTCCTTCCACCACGGCGACGGTGTTCGATCCGAGCTCACCAGCGCGCTCAGCTGGGCGGCGACGTAGTCCGGGCCGGGGACGTACGCGGCCTCGAGGTTCTTCGCATACGGCACGGGTACGTCCGGGGCGGTGATCCGGGTGATCGGGGCGCGGAGCCGGCCGAAGGCCCGGCTGCCGATCTCGGCGGCCACGATCGTGCCCCAGCCGCCGGTGTACGGGTTCGCTTCCACGGTGGCCAGCCGGCCCGTCCGTTCTACCGACGCCAGCACGCCGTCGACGTCCCACGGCACGAGGGTGGACAGGTCGATCACCTCCGCGTCCAGGCCGGCCGACTCCACCGCAGCCAGCGCGGTCCTCACCGTCTGGCCGAGGGCCACCACGGTCACCTCGTCGCCCGACCGGACGGTCCGGATCCGGCCCAGCGCTGGCAGCGCCGACGGGTCGGTGTCGACCTCCTCGCGGTCGCCGTACAGAGCGCGGGGCTCGAAGAACACCACCGGATCGTCGTCCCTGATCGCGGCCCGAAGCAGGCCGTACGCACTGTTCGCGCCGGAGGCGACGACGACCTTCAGACCCGGCGTGCTGGCGAACCAGGTCTCCAGGGTCTGCGAGTGCTGAGCGCCGAAGCCGAGCCCCGGACCTGAGGAGGCCCGCACTACCAGCGGAACCGGGAAGTCGCCGCGGGACAGATAGCGCAGCTTTGCCGCCTCGGTGACCACCTGGTCCAAGGCGACGCCCAAGAACTCGGCGAACATGATCTCCGCCACCGGCCGGAAGCCGGCCGCGGCCACGCCGACCGCCAGGCCGAGGAAGCCCATTTCGGCGATCGGGGTGTCCCGGACCCGCTCCGGGCCGAACTCGGCCA
Source organism: Microlunatus ginsengisoli (assembly GCF_039537205.1). Classification (NCBI taxonomy): domain Bacteria; kingdom Bacillati; phylum Actinomycetota; class Actinomycetes; order Propionibacteriales; family Propionibacteriaceae; genus Microlunatus; species Microlunatus ginsengisoli. The sequence goes on from NZ_BAABAB010000014.1 coordinate 199,565, forward strand.
GCAGCCCCTCCGAGGTCTTGAACACCCCCTCGGCGGCGCCGACGTCCTCACCGAGCAGCAGCACCCGTTCGTCGCTGCGCATCTCGTCGGCGATCGCCGAGGCGATCGCCTTGTTCATCCTCATCTTCGTCATCGTCGACTCCTCTTCCGCATCATCGATCGCATCGGTCGAGCCTCATCGGTCGAGCCGGTATCGCTCGACCACGTCCGGGATCACCTCGACCCCCAGCCCGGGGCCGGCCGGCGGGAGCATCCAGCCACCCTGGTGGATGATCGGGTGCTCGACCAGCTCGTCCTGCATCGGATTCGGCAACGGCTTCAGCTCGAACAGCCGCGCGGCCGGGCTGGCGAACGACGCCGCGAGGCTGGCCGCGGAGACGATCGCGCTCGACCAGGCATGGGCGTTGAGCGTGCGCCGGGCCGCCTCCACCCGGGCGGCGATCTGCTGGAAGCCGGTGATGCCGCGGACCCGGCCGGGATCGACGCCGACCACGTCCACGCAGCCGGTGCCGAGCACCTCGTCGTAGCCGCGAGCGTCCCACTCCCGTTCGCCCCAGGCGATCGCGACATCGGTCGCCGCCCGCAGCCGGGCATAGCCTGACGGATCCCAGGGGCCGAGCGGCTCCTCGATCCAGCTGAGGTCGTGCTCGGCGAAGGCGTGCACCCGCGAGATCGCTGTCGGCGGGTCCCAGTAGACGGCCACCCCGAGATCGACCATCAGCTCGGCGTCGGGGCCGATGGCCTCGCGCAGCAGCCGGACGAACCGGACGTCCCGGTCGTGGCCGTAGCCGAGGCGGGAGTCGCCCTTCTTGCCGAAGCCGACCTTCACCCCGTGCAGCCCGGCGGCGACCCAGGAACCCATGTCGGTGACCAGATCGTCCAGCGCGGGCTTGAACGCGTGACAGGAGGCGATGGCCGGTAGTCGATCATGAACCGGTCCGCCGAGCAGCTCCAGCAGGCTCGCTCCGAGCGTCCGGCCCTTGGCGTCCCACAGCGCGATGTCGATCGCGGCGATCGCGTTGTAGGCGATCCCGCCCCGCCAGCCGTACCACCAGGCGTGGTCGACCAGCGTGTGCCAGATCCCGATCACGTCGGTCACCGGCCGGCCGATCACCAGCGGCGCCATCCCGTCGATGATCTCGCGGGTCGCGCGGGAAGCCTCCGGCCACTGGGTGATCGACTCGCCCCAGCCGACCACCCCGTCGTCGGTGGTCAGCCGGACCAGACACAGGTGCCGGGTCGCGCCGTTGTCGTTCGGCTCCGGGTAGGCCAGCGGAATCGCCTCGATGGTCCGGACCTTCACGCGATCTCCTCTCCGGCGAGCTGGGCGGTGAGGCGGGCGATCCGCTCGGCCGCCTCGGCGGGCGCCTGGTGCCACTTCAGCACGGCGAGCTGAGCCACGGCGGCCGGGCGTCGGGGGTGATCGAGCGGTACGTCGACCGTCGACTCGGCGGACCGTTCTGCTGCGTCGATCCGGACCGCGGTGACCCCGGCGTCCGGCTGGAGCTCGATCAGGGCCGGCAGGTCGGCGGGGGAGCGGTGCCCGTCCGCGGAGACGATCGCGGCGGCGACGGCCTCGGCGACCGCCGGCGGTGCGGCCGCCGGGGTGCGGATGATCACCGCATCGATCCGGCCGCGGACTCGGTTGGCCGCCTCCAGCGCCGCCTCGTAGGCCGTCTGGTTCCAGCCCGAGGTGGGGAACACGCGCAGTGAGCTCTCCACCAGGGCCCGATGGTCGCCGGCGGTCAACCGGTCCGGGTCGAGGCCGGCCAGCGCGCCCTGCCGTCGGTCGAGATCTGCAGTGGTCGCGTCCAGCCCGCGGGCCGCGGCCAGGGTCGACGCGATCCCGGTGCGGATCGCGTGGGCACTGTGGAAACAGCGCGTTCCGCTGTATTCGAGCATGGCGCCGCGGGAGCCGCCGAGCACCGACAGCGCATGACCGAGGGCGTGCGGCCAGCGGTCGCCGGGCAGGTCGATCAGGACGGCCGTCGCCGCCGCCGCGCCGACCGTGCCGGCCGTGGCGGTGGAGTGGTAGATCGCGCCGTGCTCGGGGCCCAGCGCGGCGGCGAGCGCGGCGATCGCCGCATAACCGGTGAGGGCCGCCGCCAGACGCCGGGGGCCGGAGGACCCGATGGCCGGGCCGAGCTCGGAGACGATCGGCCAGACCACCGAGCCGGGGTGGGTCAGGCTGGCCCAGTGCACATCGTCGCGGTCGGTCTGCCGGGTGGCGAGCGCGGCGTCGGCCGCGCGCTCGACCGGCGAGTCCGACCAGACTGGCTCAGATGCGATCGGGCTCGCCGTCTCGAGGCAGTGCCGCTGGTCCGCCAGCAGCACGGCGGCGCGGTGCGTCTCGTCGCCGCTGGCGGGCTCGGCGGCCCGGCTCCGCAACGCGGAGGCGAAGGACTCCAGGACGGTGGTGGGCATCGGTCGCTGGGCCGCTCAGTACATCAGGAAGCCGCCGCTGACGTTCAGCGTGGCGCCGGAGACGAAGGAAGCGTGCTGACTCGCCAGGAAGACAGCGACGCCGGCCACCTCGCTGGGCTCGCCGATCCGGCCCAGCGGGGTCTCCGCGGTCATCCGGTCGAGCACCTCGGGCTGGATGCCGTCCAGCAGCATGTGGGTCTTGGCCTGGCCCGGTGCGATCGTGTTCACGGTGATCCCGAACGGCCCGTACGTCCGGGCCAGACCCCTGCTCATCGACACGATCCCGCCCTTGCTGGCCGCATAGACGACCGACCCGCCGAAGCCGCCGGTCCACCATCCCTGGGAGGAGAACGTGACGATCCGACCCTGGGTCCCCGCCGCTCGCATCGACTCCGCGACGGACCGGCAGAGGAAGAAGGACGCCTTCAGGTTGGTGTCGAGCTGGACGTCCCAGTCCTCCTCGGTGATGTCGCGGACGTCGGCGCGCCGGCGCAGCACCGCCGCGCAGTGCACCAGTGCGTACACCGGGCCGAGCGCGCTGACCTGCTCCAGCAGGTCGGCATGGCTGTCGATCCGGCTCAGGTCCGCCGCGATCGACAGCGCGGGCTCGACCTGCTCGCGGGCCAGCGCCGCGCCGATCCGGTCGGTGTCCAGGTCGACCGCCACGACCCGGGCGCCGGCGGCGGCGAACGCAGCGGTGGTGGCCGACCCGATGCCACCGCTCGCACCGGTGACCACGACGACGCGGCCGTCCAGGCCGGCTCCCAGATCCCAGGCCATCATCGCCTCCTTCGCCGATCGGTGCGCCCCCGGTGATCTTCTCGCGCGCCCGCCCGGGCGGCGGGTGCGGGCGGACGTGCGGCTTCTGGAAACGTTACCAAGGAAGTCGTGGTGGTCAAGACGAGGGGTGGCCGAACTCGGCCAGGATCGACCGGGTGTGCTCTCCCGCCGCCGGCACCGGGTCCATTCGGGCCGCGACACCGGACCACTCGATCGGTGGCCGGAGCGCCTGGACCTCGCCGGCCGGGGTGTCGACGCTCGTCCAGCGATCCCGGCCGAGGAGCTGCGGGTGGTCGATCACGTCGGCGAGCTCCCGCTGCCGGGCGTTGGCGATCCCGGCCGCGTCGAGCCGGCGCAGCAGCTCGCCGCCGTCCAGTCCGGACAACGCCGCGTCGATCAGCTCGTCCAGCTCGGCCCGATGGGCGACCCGATCGGCCTGGGTAGCGAAGTCGGGCCGGGCCATCAGCTCGGGGCGGTCCAGCACGATCTCGCAGAACCGCTGCCACTCGCGCTCGTTCTGCACCGACAGCACCACCGCCGTCGCGTCGCCGGACCGATAGGTGCCGTAAGGGGCGATCGCGGCGTGGCTGGTGCCCGCCCGCCGGGGCTGCGTGCCGCCGTACCGGGTGTAGTACAGGGGATAGCCCATCCACTCCAGCAGCGAGTCGAAGAGGTTCACGTGCAGCGTCGCTCCCGTCCCGGTCGTCGCGCGTTGATACAGCGCCGCGAGGACGGCGGAGAACGCATACATCCCGGCCGCGATGTCGGCCGCCGGGATGCCGCTCTTGGCCGGCGCGTCCTCGCTGCCGGTGATCGAGACCAGTCCGGTCTCGGCCTGGACCAGCAGGTCGTACGCCTTGGCGTCGCGCAGTGGTCCGGATGTGCCGTAGCCGGAGATCGAGCAGTGGATCAGTTCGGGCCGGGCGGCGCGGAGCTGGTCCGCGCCGAGCCCGAGTCGTTCCGCGGCGCCCGGGGCGTAGTTCTGCAGGAACACGTCGGCGCGCTCGATCAGGTCCTGCATCACCGCCCGGTCGGCCGGATCCTTCAGGTCGAGCGTGATCGACTCCTTCGACCGATTCAGCCAGACGAAGTGACTCGACAAGCCGCGTACGGTGCGGTCGTAGCGGCGGGCGAAGTCCCCACCGCCGGGACGCTCGACCTTGATCACCCGAGCGCCCAGGTCGGCCAGCTGGCGGCTGGCCAGCGGCGCAGCGACCGCCTGTTCACAGGAGACCACCAAAACACCGTCGAGGGGAAGCAGCATGGCAATATCATGCACAATCATCTCAAATAATGCATTATCTGTCGGAGGTGCGGATGCGTGAGATCGACGTTGCGGAGGTGACCGAGGTCGTCCGTGAGCTCTGCGTCCGGGCAAACCTGGAGATCCGCGAGGACCATCTGGCCGCACTGCGTCGCGGTCGCGCCGAGGAGCGGTCGCCGATCGGCTGCCAGGTGCTCGACTCGCTGCTGCGCAACGCCGAGGTCGCCCGGACCGAACGGATCGCGTTCTGTCAGGACACCGGCTATGCGGTGGTCTACCTGAGCGTCGGGCAGGACGTGCACTTCGTCGGCGGGAGCCTCAGCGAGGCGGTGAACCGGGGAGTGGGCCAGGGCTATCGCGACGGCTACCTGCGGGCCTCGCTGGTGCGCACCCCGGTCGACCGGGTCAACACCGGCGACAACACCCCGGCCATGATCGATCTCACCCTGGTGCCGGGGGAGGGCGTCACCATCACCGTGTTGATCAAGGGTGCCGGCTGCGACAACATGAGCGCGCTGCGGATGCTCACCCCGGCCCAGGGCACGCCGGCCATGATCGACTTCGTGGTCGAGACGATCGAGCGGGCCGGTCCGAGTGCGAGCCCGCCGGTGACCATCGGGATCGGGCTGGGCGGCACGTTCGATCGTGCCGCGGCGCTGGCGAAGCGGGCGCTGACCAGGCGCTCGGGCGAACCGAGCCCCGATCCGGAGATTGCCGAGCTCGAGCGGAGGGTGCTGGACGCCGTGAACGCGACCGGCATCGGGCCGGCCGGTTTCGGCGGTACGGTCACCGCACTGGCCGTCCACATCGAGACGATGGCGACCCACATCGCCGCCTACCCGGTGGCGATCAACCTCGACTGTCACTCGCACCGGGTTGGGGAGGCCGTGCTGTGAGCGGCGCTGACCCGGAAGTCGGGCGGCCGCGACGGCTGCCGACCCCGTTCGACCCGGCCGAGCTCGCCGAGCTGCGATCCGGCGACGCGGTGCTCATCTCCGGCGAAGTGCTCACCGCGCGGGATGCCGCGCACGAGCGCTTCGCCCGGGCGATCGCCGCCGGCGAGCCGCTGCCCGTGGACGTCGCCGGTGCGACGATCTACTTCGTCGGCCCGACCCCGGCGCGGCCCGGTCACGTGATCGGCTCCGCCGGCCCGACGACCGCGTCCCGGATGGATCCGTACTCGCCGCTGCTGATCGAGCGCGGGCTGCGCGCGATGATCGGCAAGGGTCGTCGCTCCGACGCGGTCAAGGAGAGCATGCGGCAGCACGGCTGCGTCTACTTCGGCGCGGTGGAGGGCACGGCCGCGTTGTTGTCGAAGTGCATCACGGCGGCGGAGGTGATCGCCTACGACGATCTCGGCACCGAGGCCGTACGTCGGCTGCGGGTGGTCGACTTCCCCGCGTTCGTGGTGAACGACCTGTACGGCGGCGACCTCTATCTGGAGGGGCAGGCCCGCTGGCGACAGGGCTGATGGCCTCGCCCGGCAAACCTCGCTCGTCGGAATCGGCCGAGTGTCCACATCCGAGTGCGACTCGCCGCGGACAACACATCAGATGGGGCCGAATGTCCACTTCCGTGGCGGGGCTCAGTCGGTGTCGAACGGGTCGTCGGTCGGGGCGCCGAGGGCTATCGCCAGCGCCGCCATGCCGGCGGCCAGGTGCCGCTCGAAGGCGGCCACCAGCCGATCCGCGTCGCCGGAGCGGGCAGCGGTCAGGATTCGCCGGTGCTCGGCGTGGGACGCCCTGGCCCGGCCCGGGTCGGACAGCATGACGTCCCACGGGAAGGTCGCCCACAGCTGCTCGATCCGGTCCGCCAGCCCCGGCACCCCGCACCGGGCATAGAAGTAGAAGTGGAAGGCGTGATTCGCCTCCTGCGGGTCGGCGGAGTCACCGCCCGGGTCGCCGGCGTCCAGCAGTCCGCGCAGCACGGCCAGATCGTGTCGGGACAGCCGGATCGCGGCCCGGCGAACGGCGAAGGTCTCGGTCAGCCGGCGGACGACGTAGGCCGCCCGGATGGTGTCGACGTCGATCAGTTCGGCCACCCGGACGCCGCGATGGGGCTCGGCGACCAGGAGCCGCTCGGACTCGAGGACCCGCAGCGCCTCGCGGACCGGGGTGATGCTGACCCCGAAGTCGGCCGCCAAGCGGTCCTGGCGGAGCCTGGCACCGCGCGGATAGTCCCCGGACAGCACCCGCCGCCGGATCTCCTGCGCGATCTCCTCGCTCTTCGTGCTGCCGGCCATCGCGGTCATTATCGCCGACGGCCGATCGCGCCCGGCCTCAGCCGATCGGTGACACCACGACCACCCAGTCCTCCATGCTCGGCACGGCCGACTGCCGGGTGGCCGCATGCAACGGCAGCCGCCCGTCGTCGCCGACGTCGCTCTCGAATCCGCGCTGCGCGTCCTCGTGCCGCGGATTCCAGTAGTCGACCCGCCACCTGCCCGGCCTCAGGCCGGTGAAGGTGAGGTCGCGAAGTGCCCGGCTGATCCCGCGGTCGGCCGGCAGCAGGCTCACCGCGGGGACGTACGCGATCAGCGCGTCACCCACCCGGGCCGCGTAGGGAAGCACCCGGCACCGATCCGAGGCGTGCACCGACAGCGCGTCCGGTGCAGGCACCAGGGCTGCCCAGTCGAAGCTGCGCAGGAACGTCGCGCAGCGCCCGAGCTGCGCCGAACCCGGCAACGCGGCCGCCTCCTGCCAGGTCGCGTCACCCCACATGATCCCCGGCCCGGGATCCTCGGACCGGCGGAACGCCCAGAGACCTTGCGCGCCGTAGCTGTGCCCGGCGGCACCAGAGAGCACGTGGCTGAAGAACAGGAACCGTTGCAGGGTTGCCGACGAACCGGCCGCGATGCCCTCGTAGCAGACCTCGCTGTTGATCACAGGTAGTCCGTGCGGAGCCGCCAGCTCGCGGTCGAGGGCGATCAGCGAGTCGTCGATCGAGGACCGGTCGGCGTGTCCGGTCTGCAGCCAGATCAGGTCGAGATCGTCCGCGCTGCCGATCGCGTCGGTACTGCTGAAGTGCGCGAATGCCGGACAGGGGTGGACGGTGACGACACTCCGGTAGCCGTCCAGGGTGCGCACCTCGGCGGCGATCTCACGCCAGCCAGCGCTCAGCCCCGCGACGACGTCGTCCAGGCGCGGCTCGTCCAGCTGGTGGTAGTGCGGAAGCCCGGCTTCGCCCGCGACACACCAGACCACCGGAAAGGCCGCCCAACGGGCGAGCACCTCCCGCCAGTGCCGCCGCATCCGCTCCGGGCCTGCGTCCAGCAGGTAGTAACTCCAGCCGCCCACCACCGCCGGCGTCAGCCCCTCCTCGACGATGATCGCCAGCCGTTGCTCGGCATCGTCCCACCAGCGCGGGTCGATGTCGCCGAACTCCGGCGTCCACGGCCAGCGCCCACCGAGGTCGCCCAGCTCGTCGAACGCGTCCACCTCGGGCAGCAGCCCCGCCACGACCTGGACCACCGTGAAGCCCTGCCGGACCCGAAGCCGGGCGAGCTCGCGCAGCTCGTCGGTCGACACCCGGTCGCACAGCGTGAACCACCAGGTGTCGGCGAGCCAGAAGAACGGGATGCCTTCTTCGTCGACCAGACGCCGACCCGACCGTCGGAGCAGCGGGCCACCCGGATGCTCGTTCTGCTCCACCCGCCAGCCGATCGCGGATCCGTCGGGGACCGCGACGGAATAGTCGCCCGCCCGGTGGGTCCGCACCCGGACTCTGGTCCTGCCGTCAGCTCCGATGAAGGTGAGCAACGGCCGTACGCCGCCGGGATCGGTGAGGGTCACGGCCGCCCCCGGCGGCAGCTCGGGCAGCAACAGTTCGCGAACACCCCGCGGAAGACTCATCCACACCCCTGACGATCCGGTACGGTGGAAACGTTACCAAGTGAGCCGGAAAGGGTGCCCGATGGGTGGACTGTCCACGGCGATGATCGGCGACCGGGCCCGGGTGCTCCGGGACGGCCGGCCGGTCGTGCTGCGCACGGCGACCGAGCACTACGGCGCGATCCTCAATGGCGCCTTCGACTACGTGGCCTATCTGGACCTGTTGGCCGGGTCGGGCGGCAACCTCACCCGGACCTTCGTGCTGTTCCGCGAGCTGCAGAGCGCGGTCAACCCGTACTCGACCTGCAAGCCCGAGTCGATCGACTATCTCGCTCCGTATCCTCGGACCGACGCCGGCCGCGACGATCCAACCGCGCTGGACGGACAGCCGCGCTTCGACCTCGACCGCTGGGACGACCGGTTCTTCGAGCGCCTGCACGACTTCGTCGGACGGGCCGCGACGCTCGGTGTGACGGTCGAGCTGACCCTGTTCAGCAACACCTACGCCGAAGCGATCTGGGAGCTCAATCCGTTGCACCATGCCAACAATGTCAACGGGTTGTGCCCGATCCACTGGACCGAACACATCACCGCCCGTGATCCCGATCGTCTGGAGCGCCAGCTCGCGCTGGTCGACAAGATCGTCGCCGAGTGTCGGGATCATCCGAACGTGATCTTCGAGCCGTGCAACGAGCCCGGCGCCGGCGCACCGGTCGAGCCGCCCGTGGTCGCGGTGACGCAGGCGGAGGTGAATGCCTGGCTCGACCTCCTGATCGCCCGGATTCGCAGCACCGACGACGGCCGCCACCTGATCGCCGGCCAGGAGGCGTTTCGCTATCAGCCGTGGGAGCAGCCGCTGGATCGCTCGATGACGGCGATGGACGTCGACATCGTCAATGTCCATCCGCTGCCCGGCACGTCGCTCGGCGGGCGGACGTACGAGCTGGGCCGATTCATGTCCGGCGACCTCGCCCTGGCCGAGGTGCGCGACTTCTGTGCGGCCGCGGCCGCCGGCCCGAAGCCGGTCAATCTGGACGAGGACAACACCGCGAGCCAGTACACCGAGCACTTCGGCTGGACCATCCACCGCAAGCGGGCCTGGGTGGCCGCGCTGAGCGGCTGCCACTACGACCTGATCGACTTCACGATCCGGCCCGGGCTGCCGCTCGGATCGCCCGCCGCCGGCACCGATCTGCGCAGCTGGACCCGCTTCCTCGGCGCAGCCTGCGACCGCTGGGGGATCGCCGCGGCGGTGCCCGCGGAAGGACCGCGGCTGGTCGACGGATCTGTCGTCGCCGTCGCGCGCAGCGTGGGGTCGATCGGCAACGAGCGAGTGCTGCTCTATCTGGCCGACGCGGCCGAGGGGACTCGTCGCCACCCGTCGATCGGACCCGTCTCGTGCACATTCGAGGCCTCCGCCGACGTGCGCGAGATCCGGGCGTTCAGGCCGGCCGACGGCAGCGAGGTCGCGTCGCTCGTGCCGGACGATGACGGTCGCTTCACAGTTGATTTCGTCGAGGACCTGCTGCTCGAGCTGACGTCATGAACGGGTGGGCCGCGCCGATCTGGTGCCGAGTTTTCTCAGCTTCGGACACGTCAGCTGCTGCGAATCGTTACACGGTGATTGGTGACCGGTGCTAACGGACCGACGTTCTGGCGACCTCCGAACCATCACAATTCATCGAGTTCTCTTGACGAGCCGGGGTGGTGCGCTTAGCGTAATCCGTGCGTGAATCGTTACAACAAGGACTCACTCACCTTTACAAGGAGGTAAAGAGTGCTCTCAGCACGCTCCCGCCGGCTCTCCCGGCCACTCGCGGCCGCAGCCGCACTCGTCGTCGTGGTCTCCGGCTGCTCGGTCGGATCGATCGGAGGCGACAGCAACAACAGCGGCGGTTCGGCCGGCACCACCGAGATCTCGTTCCTGTACCAGAACGACGCGGCAACTCAGGCCCGCGGCAAGGCGCTGATCGAAGGGTTCGAGAAGGAGAACCCGAACATCAAGATCACCTCCGAGACCCAACCCGGTGGCGTCGACGGCGACAATCTCACGAAGACCAAGCTCTCCACGGGTGAGATGTCCGACGTCTTCCTCTACAACCCGGGCTCGCTGTTCCAGGCACTCAACCCCGACACCAACCTGCAACCGGTGACCGACGAGGCCTGGGTCAAGGACATGTCTCCGGAGATGAAGGCCGTGGTCAGCACCGACAAGGGCACCTATGGTGCGCCGATCGGCACCACCTCATCCGGCGGTGTGCTCTACAACAGGAAGGTGTACGAGGACCTCGGCTTGAAGGTGCCGACCAGCTGGGCGGAGTTCCGGGCGAACAACGAGAAGATCAAGACCGCCGGCAAGGTGACCCCGATCTTCCAGAGCTATTCCTCTCAGTTCACCTGGACCGCGCAGCTGTTCGTGCTCGGCGACTTCGCCAACGTCGCGGCCCAGGATCCGAGCTTCGCCGAGAACTACACCGCCGGCAAGGCGAAGTACGTCGACCAGCCGGCGTTGCAGGGCTTCATCAACCAGCAGCAGGCCCATGACGACGGGTTCTACAACAAGGACTATGCATCGGCGACCTTCGAAGCCGCGATGAAGGCGGTCGCGGACGGAACCGCGGCCCACTACCCGATGCTGACCGGGGCACTCTCCACCATCGTCCAGAACTCTCCGGACGAGATCAACGACGTCGGCTTCTTCGCCCTGCCCGCGCAAGACGCCGCCGACACCAGGGCGACGATCTGGCTGCCCAACGCGTTGTACATCCCGAAGACGACCGAAGGTGCCAAGCTCGACGCGGCCAAGAAGTTCCTGGCCTGGGTCAACTCGCCGGCCGGTTGCAAGGTCCAGAACGACACCGGAGCGGCAGCCGGTCCGTATGCGATCAGCACCTGCACCCTCCCGACGGACGTGCCGCAGGCCGTCAAGGATCTCGACGTCTACCTCAAGGACGGCAAGTCCGGCCCGGCCCTGGAGTTCATCTCCCCGATCAAGGGCCCGAACCTGTCGCAGATCACCGTCGAGGTCGGTTCCGGCATCAAGACCGCTCAACAGGGCGCGGCGTCCTATGACGCCGATGTGAAGAAGCAGGCCCAACAGCTGGGACTGCCCGGCTGGTAGCCACGTGACGGGGGACGGCCGCTGACACCAGCGCCGTCCCCCGGTCTGTTTCCGCCACTCGTTCACACCCGGTCGCCAGCCTGCGGCGCCGGTTTCGTTCGTGATTCGTAGGGAGTGCCGCATGGCCTCGACCACCGCCAGCCAGCCCGTCGTTCGCAGCACGGAGCGCGCCTCCAGCCGCAAGCGCAGGAAGAGCTCCTACCCGCTCTGGTTCTATCTCCCGGCCGCGATCTTGTTCTTGGTGCTCTTCGCGCTGCCGACCTTCACGTCGTTCTACTTCAGCCTCACCCGGTGGACCCTGTTCAACACGCAGTTCATCGGACTGGACAACTTCGTCCAGTTCTTCAGTGAGGAGACGCTCTACTCCAGCTTCATCCACACCCTGATCTACGCCTTCATCACCTGCTTCGCCAAGGTGGTCGTCGGGATCGCGCTCGCCGTGCTGCTCACCTCGCCGTTGATCGGCAGGGGCTATCTGCGTGCAGTGATCTTCTTCCCGGTGCTGGTCTCGGCGATCGGCGTCGGCTTCACCTTCCAGATCCTGCTGAACCCGTTCCACGGCCCGGTCAATGCCGCGCTGGCAAGGATCGGGATCACGGGGCCCGGGTGGCTCACCAATCCCGACATCGCTTTGTTCAGCCTGGCCGGCATCGACATCTGGAAGGGGGTCGGGATCGCCACCCTGATCTTCATCGCGGGCATCGTGGCGATTCCGTCGGAGTACTACGAGGCGGCCCGAGTGGACGGTGCGAGCAACTGGCAGATCTTCTGGAGCGTCACCCTGCCGCTGCTGCGACCGGCGACGGCCACGGTGATCCTGCTCGCCCTGATCGGCGGCCTGCGGTCGTTCGACATCATCTGGGCCACCACCGGAGGCGGCCCCGGCTTCAGCAGCGACGTGATCGCATCGGTGATCTACAAGCAATACCAAGCCGGCTTCTACGGCCTGTCCACCGCGGGCAACGTGGTGCTGTTCCTCGTGGTGACCGCGATCGTGGTGCCGCTCAACTGGTGGCTGACCCGGCGGGAGGTGGCACAGTGAAGCGCGAGCGTAGGAAAGCGTGGATCGTCGGGCTGATCGCGATCGCCGTCTCGATCGTGATCTTCATCATCCCGTTCGTGTTCATCCTCTTCATGGCGTCCAAGACCTCCACCGAGGCCGCCGACTTCAAGCTGGCCCCGCCGAGCCAGTGGATGCTGCTGCAGAACATCCACGACGTACTGACCGGCTACGACTACGTGGTCGTGCGCGCGTTCATCAACAGCACGACCCTGACCGTGGTCAGTGTGGCGATCATGGTCGTCTTCGCCGCGATGACCGGCTACGTCCTCCAGCGTCGACGCTCCCGGATCAACGCGGTGGTCAACTTCTTCGTGCTGGCCGGGCTGATCGTGCCACCCGCCGTGGTGCCCACCGTCTGGGTGCTGCAGCGCATCGGCCTCTACAAGACCATGCCGGGGATGATCTTCATCGAGGTCACCTTCGGCCTCGCCTTCTGCATCCTGCTGTTCCGGGCGTTCGTGTCGACGATCCCCAAGGAGCTGGACGAGGCGGCCATCGTGGACGGCGCCGGACCGTTGCGGCTGTTCTTCACCGTGATCATGCCCCTGCTGCGGCCGGTGATGATCACCGTGATCGTGGTCCAGGCAGTCGCGGTGTTCAACGACTTCCAGGGGCCCCTGTACTTCCTGCCGGGCAATGCCGGCGTCACCGTCCAGCTGACGCTCTACAACTTCCAGAGCCAGACGCTGAACCAGTGGAACCTGCTGTTCACCGACATCCTGCTGATCACCATCCCGCCACTGATCATGTACATCTTCTTCAACCGCAAGATCGTAGCCGGGATGACCAGCGGAGCGGTCAAGGGCTGAGGTCCGGCGATGCTCAGCTCACCAGAACTCGGGTGGGATCGTGCCGTGCAGCCAGGCCAGCTCGTTGTCGGCGATGAAGGTCGACAACGTCTCGTCCAGGCCCAGCGGGCCGCCCGTGATGGCGTCCAGCTCGGTGATGATCGCCTGGGCGGTGGCCGGCGACGGGTCGTCGAGAACCGCCCACCAGGCCGTCCGGAACGTCCCGGGCAGCTCGGTGATGCCGGCCAGGTCCTTGCTCAGGTACTTCTGACCGCGAAACAGTTGCCGGTGCCGAGCCAGCGCTGTTCGGCCGGCGGCCAAGGCGGTGTGCACGGCCGAGTGGCGGAGCAGGAACGCGTCTCCCCGCTCGTACGCCTGGCGCAGGAAGTAGCCGCCGTAGAGCGCGACCTGCGAGCGGTACGCGTGCACCCGGCGGTCCCAAACGGCGTCCGGCAACCGGGTCATCGCCCGAGCCGTTTCGGGCAGACCACCGAGCCGGTCCAGCACCACCCGAGCACCGACGAACGACGCCCGCGTCGGGTCGTCGGCCCGCTGCACCGCGTCCGCGAGGTAGGCCGGGCCGCACAGCTTGATGTCGACGTACCCACCCTCGTAACAGACGCCGTCGGAACTGACGTACGCGATCCGGCCCGCCCGCTCGGCCTCGGCATAGCCCTCGTCGCTGAGCACCAGATAGACGTCAACGTCGGAGTCGGCTCGCTCGTCGCCGCGCGCGACCGATCCGACCACGACCAGACCGAGGACGTCGGCCGTCGATGCCAGCGATGCGGTGAAGCCCTCGATCGTCTCCTCGTGATGTCGCACGGGCCGACAGCCTACAAAGCAATCATCAGGGCTGTTCGCCACCGAGCACCCACCTTCTGACCCCGATCTTCCAACCCGAAAAGGAAAAGATGTCCGAGCCCACCTGGTCCGCCCAGCTGATCGCGCCCGTGATCGACCACGATGCACCCTTGCTGCGCACGGAATTCTCCCTTGACGACGGCCACGGCGAGCTCGCGTCGGCTCGCTGGCTGGTCAGCGCCCAGGGAGTCTTCGAGGCCTACCTCGGTGGCGTGCCGGTGAGTGCCGACGTGCTCAGCCCCGGTTGGTCGAGCTACGAGTGGCGGATCCGCTACCGCGACTACGACGTCACCGACGCCCTGGCCGCCGTCGACGGTCCCGTGGTGCTCGGCCTGGCGCTCGGCAGCGGCTGGAGCCACGGCCGGCTGACCTGGAAAAGCCTGCGCAACGTCTATGCAGACGATGTCGCCGCGATCGCCCAGCTCGAGATCACCTTCGCCGACGGGCACATGCAGACCGTGATCACCGATCAGAACTGGACGGCGGGTCCCTCGGCCGTGGTCGAGAACGACATCTACGACGGCGAGACGATCGACGCCCGGCTGGCCTCCGACGCCTGGCTGGCGCCGGGATTCTCCGGAGAGGGCTGGGACGGCGTCCGGCCGGTCGACTTCGACACCGCCAAGTTGGCGCCGTACATCGGTCCGCCCGTCGTCCGGCACGAGCGGATCGAGCCGGTGGCGGTCTGGACCTCGCCGGCCGGCCATACCTTGGTCGACTTCGGCCAGAACCTCGTCGGCTGGCTGGAGTTCAGCGTGCAGGGCGAGGCCGGCAGCGCGATCACGATCAAGCACGCCGAAGTGCTCGAGCACGACGAACTCGGCACCAGGCCGCTGCGCACGGCGCTGGCGACCGACCGGCTGATCCTGAGCGGCGGCATCGATCACTTCGAGCCGACGTTCACCTTCCACGGCTTTCGCTACGCTCAGCTCGAAGGGTGGCCGGGTGAGCTCACGCCCGACTCGCTGGTGGCAGTGGTGGTGTCGTCCGAGCTGCGCCGGATCGGAGAGTTCGAGTGCAGCGACGAGGAGCTGAATCAGCTGCACCGCAACGTCGTCTGGGGTCAGCGCGGGAACTTCGTCGACGTCCCCACCGACTGCCCGCAGCGCGACGAGCGGCTGGGCTGGACCGGTGACCTCGCGGTGTTCGCGCCGACAGCCGCCTTCCTCTTCGACGTCAACGGCTTCCTCCGGGACTGGCTGGTCGACCTCGACCTCGAGCAGGTCCATGCCGACGGCCAGGTGCCGTTCGTGATCCCCGACGTGCTGAAGTACGCCCCGCACGAGGGCAAGTGGCCGAAGCCGGAGACGGCCGCGATCTGGAGCGACGCGGCCGTATGGGTGCCGTGGGCGTTGTGGCAGGCCTACGGCGACCGCGACGGGCTCGCCGCGGCCTATCCGGCCATGGTCGCGCATGTCCGCCGAACCGCGCGGCTGACCAGCGAGAACGGATTGTGGGACACCGGCTTCCAGTTCGGCGACTGGCTGGATCCGGCCGCGCCGCCCGACCGCCCGGGCGACGCCCGGGCGGACAAGGGCGTGGTAGCCACCGCGTGCCTGTTCCGCAGCGCCTCACTGCTGGCCGAGCTCGCCACCGTCCTCGATCACGACGAGGACGCGGCATCGTTCGCCGAGCTGGCCGAACGAACCAAGGCAGCGTTCGACGAGCATTACGTCAGCGAGGACGGCCGCGTGCAGAGCGACTGCGCCACGGTCTATGCGCTGGCCATCACCTTCGGGCTGCTGGACGAACCGCAGCTCACCGGGGCGGGGAACCGGCTGGTCCAGTTGGTCCGCCAGAACGGACACCGGATCGCCACGGGCTTCGCCGGCACCCCCTACATCAGCGACGCGCTCACCGCGACCGGTCATCTCGACGTCGCCTACCAGATCCTGCTGGAGCGGGAGTGCCCATCCTGGCTGTATCCCGTCTCGATGGGCGCGACCACCATCTGGGAGCGCTGGGACTCGATGCTGCCCGACGGCACTATCAATCCGGGCGAGATGACCAGCTTCAACCACTACGCGCTCGGTGCGGTGGCCGACTGGATGCACCGGGTGGTGGGCGGCCTGGCAGCGGCTGAGCCCGGCTACAGCCGGATCCGGATCGCGCCGCAGCCGGGCGGCGGGCTGACCTGGGCCCGGACGTCGTTGGAGACGCCGCACGGACGGGTGACGGTGCGCTGGGAGCTGACCGAGGACGGGCTGGAGATCGAGGCAGACGTGCCGGCGGGGACGGCGGCGGACCTGGTGCTACCGGGCGCCGAGCCGGTCGTTCTCGGTCCGGGCCGGCATGTGCGGTCGCGGACGCACGCGCGGAATTGAAATGTTTCGATTCACAATGCCTCATCTCTCTCGGGGAGGCGTGAAAAGTCATGGACAGGTGTTGTGAAACCTTTCAAAGATCAGCTAGAGTGACGACACCGCTTCGGACCAGCGGCCGGGCCGGTGGAGGTCGGAGAACGACGAAAGTGAGGATCGAGTCATGGGACTCAACGACGGCATCCTGAATCAGCTGGCCGAGCAGGTCATCGAGCTCCCGTCGTGGGCGTTCGGCAACTCGGGCACCCGGTTCAAGGTCTTCGCCACCCCGGGCACGCCGCGCACGGTCGAGGAGAAGCTCGCCGATGCAGCCAAGGTCAACGAGCTGACCGCGCTGGCGCCGAAGGTCGCGTTGCACATCCCGTGGGACAAGGTCGACGACTATGCCGCCCTGCGGACGTACGCCGAGGATCTCGGGGTCTCGCTGGGCACGATCAACTCGAACACGTTCCAGGACGACATCTACAAGTTCGGCTCGCTGACCCATGTCGATGCGGCGGTCCGCCGGAAGGCGATCGATCACCACTACGAGTGCATCGAGATCATGAACCAGACCGGCTCGCGTGATCTGAAGATCTGGCTGGCCGACGGCACGAACTACCCGGGCCAGGGTGACATCCGCGGCCGGCAGGACCGGCTGGCCGACAGCCTGGCCGAGATCTATGCGCGCATCTCGCCCGAGCAACGGCTGGTGCTGGAGTACAAGTTCTTCGAGCCGGCGTTCTATCACACCGATGTGCCGGACTGGGGCACGTCGTACGCGCAGGTGGCGGCGCTGGGCGAGAACGCCGTGGTCTGCCTGGACACCGGTCATCACGCGCCGGGCACGAACATCGAGTTCATCGTGGCGCAGCTGTTGCGGCTGGGGAAGCTCGGCTCGTTCGACTTCAACTCCCGGTTCTATGCCGACGACGACCTGATCGTCGGTGCCGCCGATCCGTTCCAGCTGTTCCGGATCATCTACGAGGTGATCCGTGGCGGTGGGCTGGATCCGGACGCAGGTGTGGCGTTCATGCTGGACCAGTGCCACAACGTGGAGGACAAGGTTCCCGGTCAGATCCGGTCGGTGCTGAACGTTCAGGAGATGACGGCGCGGGCTCTGCTGGTGGACACCGATGCCTTGTTCGCCGCGCAGCAGGCCGGCGACGTGCTCGGTGCGAACGCGATCTTCATGGACGCGTTCTATACCGACGTACGTCCCGATCTGGCCACCTGGCGGGAGAGCCGCGGGCTGCCGGCCGACCCGCTCAAGGCGTACGCGGAATCGGGCTACCAGAAGACCATCGAGACCGAGCGGGTCGGCGGCACCCAGGCGGGCTGGGGCGCATAGTTCCCCGTGCGCGCTCCGGCTCGGTCCTCGGAGGTGCCGCTCGGACTACCATCCGCGCTCGCAGGCTCGCGCTCCCGCCAGACCCGCCACGTCCTACGCGGCACCTCCGAGGCCCGAGCCTCGTGCCGCTGCCGCGACCGGCATCCCTGACCACCCTTCCACCACCGACCGATCGCAGACGATGGGCTGCTGGCAGCCCGAGAGAGAGAAAGACCAGTGACGAACCAGGCAGTGACGGAGCTGATCGAGCGGAGCAATCGGCTCGGGTCGGATCCGAAGAACACGAACTATGCGGGCGGGAACACGTCGGCGAAGGGGACCGAGACCGACCCGGTGACCGGTGAGCCGATCGAACTGGTGTGGGTGAAGGGCTCGGGCGGTGACCTGGGCACGTTGAGTGAGAAGGGTCTGGCCGTGTTGCGGCTGGATCGGATGCGGGCACTGGTGGACGTCTATCCGGGTGTGGACCGGGAGGACGAGATGGTGGCCGCCTTCGACTTCTGCCTGCATGGCTTGGGTGGGGCGGCGCCGAGCATCGACACCGCGATGCACGGCCTGGTGGATGCGGCGCATGTCGATCACCTGCATCCGGACTCGGGGATCGCCATCGCGACGGCCGCGGACGGCGAGCAGCTGACCAAGGAGATCTTCGGCGACAGGGTCGTCTGGGTGCCGTGGCGGCGGCCCGGATTCCAGCTGGGACTGGACATCGCCAAGATCAAGAGTGAGAATCCGCAGGCGGTCGGCTGCATCCTCGGCGGCCACGGGATCACCGCCTGGGGCGAGACGAGCGAGGAGTCCGAACGGAACTCGCTGTGGATCATCGACACCGCGGCGGCGTACATCGACGAGCACGGCAAGGCGGAGCCGTTCGGCCCGGCGTTGGACGGCTACGGTGCACTGCCGGATGACCGGCGACGGGCGAAGGCGGCCGCGCTGGCGGCGACGCTGCGCTCGATCGCATCGGCGGACAAGCCGGTGGTGGGTCACTACACCGACGACCCGCGGGTGCTGGAGTTCCTGGCCTCGGCGGAGCATCCGCGGCTGGCGGCGCTCGGCACGTCGTGCCCCGATCATTTCCTGCGGACGAAGGTGAAGCCGCTGGTGTTGGATCTGCCGGCGGACGCGAGTGTCGAGGACAGCGTCGCCCGGTTGAGGGAGTTGCACGAGGCCTACCGGGCCGACTATCAGGGCTACTACGACCGGAACGCGACGCCGGACAGCCCGGCGATTCGCGGGGCGGATCCGGCGATCATCCTGGTTCCGGGTGTGGGGATGTTCTCGTACGGCAAGGACAAGCAGACCGCGCGGGTGGCGGGCGAGTTCTATCTGAATGCGATCAACGTGATGCGAGGTGCGGAGGGTGTCTCGACCTACGCGCCGATCGACGAGGCCGAGAAGTTCCGGATCGAGTACTGGGCGCTGGAGGAGGCGAAGCTGGCGCGGATGCCTACGCCGAAGCCGCTGGCCACCCGGATCGCGCTGGTCACCGGTGCGGCGTCGGGAATCGGCAAGGCGATCGCGACCCGGCTCGCCGCCGAGGGCGCATGTGTGGTGATCGCGGACCTGGACGAGGCCAAGGCGCAGCGTGCCGCCGCGGAGATCGGCAATCTGGATGTGGCGGTGGGGATCGCCGCTGACGTGACCGACGAGGCCGCCGTGCAGGCGGCGGTCGACGCGACCGTGCTGGCTTTCGGTGGTCTGGACATCGTGATCAACAACGCCGGTCTGTCGCTGTCCAAGGCGTTGCTGGACACCACGGTCGCCGACTGGGACCTGCAGCACAACGTGATGGCCAAGGGGTCGTTCCTGGTCTCGCGGGCCGCCGCGAGGGTGCTGATCGAACAAGGGCTGGGCGGCGACGTCGTGTACATCTCCTCCAAGAACTCGATCTTCGCGGGACCGAACAACATCGCGTACTCCGCGACCAAGGCCGACCAGGCCCACCAGGTTCGGCTGCTCGCCGCCGAGCTCGGCGAGTACGGCGTCAAGGTCAACGGCATCAATCCCGACGGCGTGGTCCGCGGCTCCGGCATCTTCGCCGGTGGCTGGGGCGCGAAGCGGGCGGCCGTGTACGGCGTGGCCGAGGAGGATCTCGGCAAGTACTACGCACAGCGCACGCTGCTGAAGCGCGAGGTGCTGCCCGAGCACGTCGCCAACGCCGTGTTCGTGCTTTGTTCCGCCGACCTGTCCCA
This sequence comes from Microlunatus ginsengisoli, assembly GCF_039537205.1. Lineage (NCBI taxonomy): Bacteria > Bacillati > Actinomycetota > Actinomycetes > Propionibacteriales > Propionibacteriaceae > Microlunatus > Microlunatus ginsengisoli. The sequence continues at coordinate 219,545 of NZ_BAABAB010000014.1, forward strand.
CACCACAGGCCTGCACATCCCGGTCGACGCCGGCGTCGCCGCCGCGTTCCTGCGCTGAGTGGTGTTGGATGGTCGCGCTCCGCGCTCCGTGCGTGGTCCTGTGCTCCCGAGAGGCTCCACAGATGACCGGAAGACTGGTGCTGCCATGACTGGTTCGACGGTGTTCGCGGCGATCGACATCGGTGCGTCCAGCGGCCGGGTGGTCGCCGGGATCCGTGACGGGCAAGGTTTCCGGACCGATATCGTGCACCGGTTCCCGAACGGTGTCCGGCAGGCCGACGGGCATCTGCGCTGGAACCTGACCTCGCTGTTCGCCGAGGTGCAGAAGGGTTTGCGGGCACTGACCGCCCGGTACCCGGACGTGATCAGCATCGGCGTCGACACCTGGGCGGTCGACTACGGGTTGCTGGACGCGGCGGGACGGTTGATCGCCGAGCCGGTGGCCTACCGGGACAGCCGGACTGACGCGGTGATCGCCGAGGTGGATGCGGTGCTCGGCCGCGAGCGGCAGTACGAGATCAGCGGGCTCCAGTTCCTGCCGTTCAACACGTTGTATCAGCTGGCTGCGGAACGGACGGCGGCACATTGGACGCAGGTCGCGCATGCGGTGCTGCTGCCGGACCTGATCGCGTACTGGCTGACCGGCGAGTTGCGGACCGAGGCGACCAACGCCTCCACCACCGGCCTGTTCGACGCCCGGAGCCGGTCCTGGTCGGCCGAGGCGTTCGATGCCCTCGGGCTGCCGCCCGACCTGTTCCCGGCGCTGATCCGACCCGGCGAGACGGTCGGCACGATCACGGACGAGATCGCCGTCCGGACCGGGCTGCCGGCGACGACCGCGGTGGTAGCGGTCGGCACCCACGACACCGCGTCGGCGGTGGTCGCCGTGCCGGCGCTGGATCGGGAGTTCGCGTACGTCTCGTCCGGGACCTGGTCGCTGGTCGGTCTCGAGCTGGACGAGCCGGTGATCACCACCGACACCCGAGCGGCGAACTTCACCAACGAGGGCGGCGTCGACGGTCGCGTCCGGTTCCTGCGCAACGTCGGCGGTCTCTGGCTACTGCAGGAGTCGCTGCGACAGTGGTCGAGCGACGGCGCGGAGCAGGACCTGTCCGACCTGCTGGCGAAGGCCGGCGAGCTGCCGGACGGCGGCCCGGTGATCGACATCGACGACCCGTCGTTCATTGCTCCGGACGACATGCCCGCCCGGATCCAGGCCGCGTGCCGCGACTCGAGCCAGCGGGTTCCGCAGACCCGGGCCGAGATCGTGCGCTGCGTGGTGGATTCCCTGGCGGTGGGTTATGCGAGGACCGTCGCCGAGGGAGCGCGGCTCGCCGGCCGCACGGTGTCGGCGATCCACATCGTCGGCGGCGGCTGCCAGAACGTCCTGCTGTGCCGGCTGACCGCCGACCTGTCCGGTCTTCCGGTGCTGGCCGGTCCGGTCGAGGCGACCGCGCTCGGCAACGTGATGGTCCAGGCGCGTGCCGCCGGGGCGATCACCGGCGATCTCGAGGCGCTGCGGGCGGTCGAGCGCGCAGGACTGACCCTTCGGGAGTACCAGCCGTCGTCCGATCGGAGTGGGGCACTATCGTCGAAGGCGAGGTGATCCGGTGAAGATCGCGCTGTTCATCACGTGTCTGGCGGACACGATGTTTCCGCAGGTGGGTCGGGCGACGGTCCGCCTGCTGGAGCGGCTGGGGCACGAGGTGGTGTTTCCCGCCGAGCAGACCTGTTGTGGCCAGATGCACGTGAACACGGGCTATCAGCGCGAGGCACTGCCGCTGGTGGAGCGGTACGTTCGCACGTTCGAGCCGTACGACGCGATCGTCGCGCCGTCCGGGTCCTGTGTCGGGTCGGTACGGCACCAGCACGCGCTGGTCGCATCCCGGTTCGGCAGCACCGCCCTGGCCGAGGATGCCGAGCAGCTGGGGCGGCGGACGTACGAGCTGTCGGAGCTGCTGGTCGACAGGCTGGGGGTGACCGACGTGGGGGCGTACTTCCCGCACCGCGTGACGTATCACCCGACCTGCCACTCGCTGCGGATGCTGCGGGTCGGGGACAAGCCGTTGCAGCTGCTCCGGAACGTGGACGCGATCCGGCTGGTCGAGTTGCCGGGCGCGGATCAGTGCTGCGGGTTCGGCGGGACGTTTGCGATCAAGAACGCGGATACGTCGACAGCGATGCTGGCGGACAAGATGCGAAGCGTGCTGGACACCGGCGCCGAGTTCTGCTCGGCCGGTGACAGTTCGTGTCTGATGCACATCGGCGGTGGGCTGTCCCGGCTGCGGACCGGCACCCGGGCGATCCACCTGGCCGAGATCCTCGCCCAGACTCGGGACGGCGGTCCGACGGATGGCTGAGCCGGTGCTGTTGGGGATGCCGACGCCGCCGACCTCGCCCCGCGGAGTGGGGAACCTCCGCGGCGACGAGACGTTCCCGATCGCTGCCCGGGCGGCGCTGGGCAATGCCCAGTTGCGGGCGAACCTCGGGCATGCCACCCAGACGATCCGAGCCAAGCGAGCCCAGGTGGTGGGGGAGGTGCCCGGCTGGGAGGCGCTGCGCGAGGCGGGTCGGCAGTTGAAGGTGCACACGATGGCGAACCTGGAGCGCTATCTGGTCCAGCTCGAGGAGAACGTGACCGCGCGTGGCGGGACGGTGCACTGGGCCCGGGACGCGGCCGAGGCCAACGAGATCGTCACAGACCTGATCAAGGCCACCGGCTCCGACGAGGTCGTCAAGGTCAAGTCGATGGCCACCCAGGAGATCGGGCTGAACGAGCATCTGGAGTCGCAGGGCATCGCCGCGATCGAGACGGATCTGGCCGAGCTGATCGTTCAGCTGGGCCACGACAAGCCGTCGCACATCCTGGTGCCGGCGATCCATCGGAACCGGGCGGAGATCAGGGAGATCTTCCTGCGGGAGATGGCGGACGCGGATCCGGGGCTGACCGACGAGCCGGCGGTGCTGGCCGGCGCGGCCCGCAAGCACCTGCGGCGCAAGTTCCTGTCGGCCCGGGTGGCGATCTCCGGCGCGAACTTCGGTATCGCCGAAACCGGCACGCTCGGGGTGGTGGAATCCGAGGGAAATGGCCGGATGTGCCTGACCCTGCCGCAGACGTTGATCACCGTGATGGGGATCGAGAAGCTCGTGCCGAGCTGGACCGACCTGGAGGTGTTCCTGCAGCTGCTGCCCCGGTCGTCGACCGGTGAGCGGATGAACCCGTACACCTCGATGTGGACCGGTATCACCCCCGGCGACGGACCCCAAGACTTCCACCTGGTGCTGCTGGACAACGGACGGACAGCGGTGCTGTCCGACGAGCAGGGCCGGGACGCGCTGAACTGCATCCGGTGCAGTGCCTGCCTGAACGTGTGCCCTGTCTACGAGCGGGCCGGCGGCCATGCGTACGGCTCGGTCTATCCGGGCCCGATCGGCGCGGTGCTGTCGCCGCAGCTGACCGGCATCGAGGACAACGCGTCGCTGCCGTACGCGAGCTCGCTGTGCGGCGCCTGCTACGACGCCTGCCCGGTCAAGATCGACATCCCGTCGATGCTGGTCCATCTCCGCGCCGCGCACGTCGAGACCCACCGGGCCGAGCACCGGTTGCCCACCGCCGAGAGCGCGGTCATGGCCGCCGCGGCCTGGGTGATGAGCGACGAGTCGCGGTGGACCGCCGCGGTGCGCGGCGCCCGGGCCGGCAGGGTGCTGGGGCGAAAGCGTGGCGTGATCGGGCCCCTGCCGCTCCCGCTGGCCAGTGCCTGGACCGGTTCGCGGGACGTCCCACGACCCCCGAAGCAGTCCTTCCGCGACTGGTGGGCCGCCGAACACGACCGGGAGACCTCGTGAACGCCCGGCAGCAGATCCTGAACCGGATCCGTGAGGCGCACGAGCTGGCGCCGCCGTCCGCACCGGCGTACGAGCAGGTGGATCGGGCCTACCGCGACCAGCCGACCCGCTCGCTGGACGACGTGGTCGAGCTGCTGGTCGACCGGTTGGTCGACTACCGGGCGCTGGTCCGGCGGTGCGCTCCGGACGAGCTGGCCAGCACGATCGCGGCGGCGATCGCCGAGCGCGGTGCGTGCACTCTGGTGGTCCCGTTCGGGCTGCCGACCGAGTGGAGCGACGGGCTGGACGTCGAGCTCCGGGTCGACCGGCCGGACGCACCGCTGACGGTGGCCGACCTCGACGCGGTCGACGGCGTCGTCACCGGCTGCGCCGTCGCTGCTGCGGAGACCGGAACGCTCGTGCTTGACGCCTCACCCGACCAGGGCCGGCGCGCGATCACCCTGGTGCCCGACTACCACCTGTGCGTGGTGGAGCGCGGCGTGATCGTTCCCGACGTACCCGAGATGATCGCCCGGATGGACCCGACCCGGCCGCTGACCATGATCAGCGGGCCGAGCGCCACCAGCGACATCGAGCTCAACCGGGTCGAAGGGGTGCACGGCCCACGCACCCTCGAGGTGATCGTCGTCGGCTGAGGCCGCCGGCCCCCGGAAACTGTGCAGCTGTTGCACCCGCCGCCGGCGTGTCGCTGCAGGACGCGCACAGTTTCCGGGTGGGAACTGAGGTCGAGCGGGTCAGGCGAGGCGGCGGGTCGAGTCCCGGACGATGAGCTCCGGTTGGAAGACGACGCTTCGCGGCTCCACCGGGTTGCCGGGCTCGGCCTCGATCTGCTCCAGCAGCAGGTCGATCGCGGTGCGTCCCATCAGCACCGAGGGCTGCCGGATCGAGCTCAACGGCACGACGGTGGCGCTGGCGAAGTCGATGTCGTCGTAACCGATCAGCGCGATGTCGCCCGGCACGTCGATCCGGCCGTTCAGCATCGTGAACGACTGCAGTGCGCCGACCGCCAGCAGATCGTTGGCGCAGAACACGCCGTCCGGGCGGCGGCCCGGCGGGCGCTGGACGATGGCGTCCGCCGCCGCGCGCCCGTGCTGCACGGTGAGCCCGTCCTTGAGCAACACCTCCAGCTCGACGTCCGGGTGCTCGGCAGCCGCCTTGTTTGCGCCGAACAGCCGGTCCGCGACCTGGCGGATCGTCACCGGGCCGCCGATGAAAGCGATCCGGCGGCAGCCCTGCTCGATCAGGTGGGTCACCGCGAGGTGCCCGCCGGCCACGTCGTCGACCGACACCGACGAGAACGGCCGGCCGTCGGCGACCCGGTCGACCAGGACGGTGACGATGCCGTGCGTCCGGAGGCGCTCCAGCCGGTCGAAGACATTGCCGAGCGGCGAGACCAGCAGCCCGCGGACGCGCTGCTGCTCGAACAGGTCGAGGTACGCGTGCTCTCGATCGGGCTGGTCGTCGCTGTTGGCCAGGAGCACGCTGAGCCCGTGCTTGGCGGCCTGCTGCTCGGCGCCGCGGCCGACGTCGGTGAAGAACGGATTGCGTACGTCCAGCAGGATGAAGCCGACCGACGTACTCTTCCCGGCCTTCAGCTGGCGGGCGGCGTCGTTGCGGACGAAGCCGAGTTGCTCGATTGCCGCCAGCACCCGCGCCCGGGTCGGCTCGGCGACCTTCTCGGGCCGGTTGAGGACGTTGGAGACGGTGCCGAGGGCCACACCGGCCCGTTCGGCGACGTCCTTGATGCTGACCTGCCCGCCCGCCATGCGCACATTGTGGCATGCACTCACAGCAATCCTGAAGCGTTACAGCAGCGCGCCACGCGAGAATCGGTCCGATGTAGCGCAGTTTTGATTCGTTTCAGGCCGGCGTGGCCACCCGGGTCTCGGATCCTCTGTACGCCGCCGGATCCCCTGCAGCGGATCCGAGTCGTCATAGGGGATCCGAGTTGCGGTAGGGGATCCGGGTTGCGGTAGGGGATCCGGGTTGCGGTAGGGGATCCAAGGTGCAATAGGGGATCCGAGGCGAGGTCCCGGCGGATCTCGGATCCTTCGTACGTCGCCGGATCCCCTACAGCGGATCCGAAGTGCTCCAGGGGATCCGAGTTGCGGTGGGGGATCCGGGCGGCGGTGGGGGATCCAAGGTGCAAGAGGGGATCCGAGGTCAGGTCCCGCCGGATCTCGGATCCTCTGTACGTCGCCGGATCCCCTACAGCGGATCCGAAGTGCTCCAGGGGATCCGAGTTCCGGGGGAGGGGTCAGCCGGCGGGGAGGGCGGCGCCGGACTGGGCGGCGGCACCGGCGTCGGTCGACGGGGTGGCGGTGGGCTGCGACTCGCTCGGGCTGGCCGACGGGCTCTCCGACTCCGTCGCCGACGGCTCCGCGCTCGGCTGGGTGCTCTCGGTCTCGGTCGCCGACGGCGAAGAGGAGGGCGCGGACGGGCTGGGCGTCGAGTCCGAACCCGAGCTGTCCTTGTTGTCCGAGCTCGGGGTGTCGCTGCGCACCTGCGACACGGTGGTCCCGCTGCCGCCGGAGAGTGGCTGACCGCTGACCCGCTCGTAGCCGGTGATCAGCACCGCCGCGAGGGCGAAGACGGACAGGCTGATCGCGACGGCGCGCTTCCACGGGAAGCCGCCGGCGGATCGGGCACGCGCCTTGGCGCCGGACGACGTCCGGCCGGCTGACGTCCGACCCCGGGAGGGCTGCTCCAACGGGAGCGGATCCCAGACCGGGAGCACCTGGGTCTCCTCGATCGCCCGGCCGGTCGCGGTGACCGTGGTGGTCGGATCGATGGGTGCGGGCGGCGCGGTCGCGGCGTCGGTGCCGCCGCGAAACACGGTCCGCACCTTCTCCCGGCCGGTCCGCAGGGATGCTGTGTACAGCGAGCCGGCCACACCGGCGACGACACTGGCGAGCGCGGCGCCGGCGATCGTGCCGCCGACACCCAGGGTCGACCCGAGCGCGGCTGCCGTCATCGCGGCCAGGGCGCCGCCGACGACCTGGGTCAGCGACAGATCAAGGACCTTCTTCTTCTCCGTCGCCTCCTCGGCTTCGTCGGGCTGCGGATTCTGCGGGGCTTTCAGATCGGTACTCATGGCCTTCGTGGATCGGTCGGGGACGGGTGCCACCCGGCGACGCGCGGCATCTTCCACCAGGTGCCAACGTACGAACGCCCGGGATATTCGCCGATCCGGGCAAGAGTGAGAAAGCACACACCCCCTTCCGCCAAGGGCGGAAGGGGGTGTGGAACGAGGCCGGTGGCCGGCGTCAGCGCGCGGGCCGGAACTCCGTCGGGTCGTCGATCTCCGAACCGTCGGAGGTGATCTCGTGGTGATGGCTGCTGCCGACGACGGCGTCCTCGGTCGCGTAGCCGGCGTCGTCGTGGATCTCGCCGTGATGATGCGCCGCGTCCTCGAGCTCTTCCTGAGTCGGCTTGCGGAGCGAGTCAAGGAACCAGAACCGGGTCGCCTTGCGCCGGCGGTTCTCCTTCTTCAGCTGCTTCTCGGGCAGCTGGCCGGCGGCCAACGGGAGCAGCGGATCGTGCTCCAGGTGCTGCGTACGCGTGAATGCCTCCTCCTGCGTGATCGGCCGGTGCCGCTCGTGGTAGCCGCCCGACGGCGAGCGGACGATGACGCCGCTCTCCGCCCCGTGCAGCAACCGCTCGTGGTCGACCCGCTGGAGGGCCACGCAGATCCGCTTGGTGATGAGGAACGCGAGCACCGGTCCGACGAACACCGCCACCCGCATGAAGTACGTCACCGAGTTCAGCGAGACGTGGAACTGGGTGGCGACCAGGTCGTTGCCCCCGGCGATCCAGAACAGCCCGTAGGCGGTCATCGCGGCGACCCCGAACGCGGTCCGGGTCGGCGCGTTGCGCGGCCGCTCGAGCACGTGGTGCTCGGCGTTGTCCCCGGTCACCCAGCGCTCGATGAACGGGTACAGGCCCATCGCGGTGAACATCAGCCCCATCAGCCCGAGACCCGGAATGGCGACGTTCCACGACCACGTGGTGTGGCCGATGTGCGACTCCCAGTTCGGCATGATCCGGATGGCGCCCTCGACGAAGCCCATGTACCAGTCGGGCTGGGAGCCGGCGGTCACTTCGGCCGGGTTGTACGGGCCGTACGTCCAGACCGGGTTGATCTGCATCAGGCCGCCCATCAGCACGATCACGCCGCTGACGATGAAGAAGAAGCCGCCGGCCTTGGCCATGTAGACGGGGTAGAGCGGATAGCCCACCACGTTGTTGTCGTTGCGTCCGGGACCCGGGTACTGCGTGTGCTTGTGGTAGAAGACCAGGGCCAGGTGCGCCGCGATCAGACCCAGGATGATGGCCGGGATGAGCAGGATGTGGGCCATGTAGAGCCGCGGGATGATCAGCGACCCCGGGAACTCGCCGCCGAACACGAAGAACTCGACCCAGGTGCCGATCAGCGGGATCGCCCGGATCAGGCCGTCGACGAAGCGCAGGCCGGTGCCCGACAGCAGGTCGTCCGGCAGCGAGTAGCCGGCGAAGCCCTCGATCAGGCCGATCGCGATCAGGCCGACACCGATCAGCCAGTTGATCTCACGCGGCTTGCGGAAGGCTCCGGTGAAGAAGATGCGGAGGCTGTGCACCAGCATGGCGGCGATGAACAGCATGGCGGCCCAGTGGTGCGCCTGCCGAATCAGCAGTCCACCGCGGATGTCGAAGGACAGCGTGAGCGTGGAGTCGTATGCCTCGGAGACCTCCAGGCCGCGGAGCAGCTGGTAGCTGCCCTGGTATTCGACCTCGCCCATCGACGGCTTGAACCACAGCGTCAGGAAGACGCCGGTGAGCAGCAGCACGATGAAGGAGTAGAGCGCGATCTCACCGAGCAGGAACGACCAGTGGTCGGGGAAGACCTTGCGCAGGTAGAAGGCCTTCTTGCCGTCGTTGCGGACCAGGGTGGCCAGGCCAAGCCGTTCGTCGGCCCACTTGGCGGGACCGGCGAGCTTCTTGAACACGGGCCCCAGTTCTTGCGGCGGGGTCTGGGCCGGGACGGCTGTGGAGTCGTCGCCGGAGGTGGGCACTGGCTTGGCCATCAGTTGTCACCCTCAACGAAGTCGTTACGCGAGTCGCGCTCGAAATAGCTCGGGCCGACCGGCACGGTGAAGCCGCTCCGCGCGATGAGGTAACCCTCGGCGTCGGTGGTGATCGGCAGCTGGGGCAGGGCTCGGGCGGCGGGGCCGAAGACGACCACGCCCGAGTCGCCCAGGTCGAACGTCGACTGGTGGCACGGGCAGAGCAGGTGATGGGTCTGCTGTTCCCACAGGCTGATCGGGCAGCCGACGTGAGTGCAGATCTTGGAGTAGCAGAGGATTCCGCCAACCTGCCAGTCGCGGCGGGAGTTGGGGATCTTGATCGTGTTCGGGTTCATCCGGACGACGATGATCGAGCACTTGGCCTTGGCCTGCAGGAACTCGGTGCCGTGCAGGTCCTGCAGGTTCTCCGGCTGGCCGTTGACCAGCTGGCCGATGACCAGGTCGGTGGCCTTGATCGGGGTGTACGTGACGTCGTTGACCAGCCGGATGCCGGGCGCCCAGATGGTGTCCTCGATGGTGCGCTCGCGCTCACCCTTGGTCGGCCACGGGCCGAGATCGGCGAGCCCGACCAAGATCGGCAGACCGAGCGCCGCGACTGCACCGATGAGGCTTCGCCCGATCACCTTGCGGCGGGTCAGTTGAGTCTCGGCCAGGCCCTCGTTGACGTCTTCCATCACCGACTCGCGGGCCTCGTCGGTGGAGACCATCGGGTGCCGGATGTCGACGATTTCCTTGTCGCCCATCAGCGTCCGGGCCCATTGGATCGCGCCCATGCCCAGCAGCAGGATGGCGAACCCGAGGGTGAGACCGAACAGCACGTGCTGCGCGTTGGAGTGCAGCGGGCCGAAGTCGATCGTGACGTTGCTCGGGACGGCGAAGTAGACCACCACGAAGGCGACGCAGAGGAGCGGCACCAGGCCGAACATGGTGGCGACCTGCCGGGTCGCCCGGTCGGCAGCCTTCTCGTCGACGTCGGCCAGCCGCGGCAGGTGCTCTTCCAGACCCGGATCCGGGACCGGGAACCGCTCCGGGTCGTAGGCGACCGCGAGCTCGCCGTGCGACGCGCTCTCCAGCTCGGGCTGACCCTCGTGGGTCCCGTGACCAGAGCCGGTTCCGTGGCCCTCGTGTGTTCCGTGGCTCATCGTGCCTTCGCTCCCTTGGCCGCGATCCAGATGCCGAAGCAGATGACGATCCCCAGGCCGAGGACCCACGCCCACAGACCCTCGCTCACCGGGCCGAGCCCGCCGAGCGCGAGTCCACCCTGGTTGGGCTTCGCGTGCAGCGTGTTCAGGTAGCCGATGATCGCCCGCTTGTCGTCGGGGGTGAGCACCTGGTCGGAGAACACCGGCATCTGCTGCGGACCGGTGATCATCGCCTCGTAGAGGTGCAGGTTGGACACCCCGCGCAGCGACGGTGCGTACTTGCCGTTCGGCAGGGCGCCGCCGGCGCCCTCGAAGTTGTGGCAGGCCGAGCAGTTGGTGCGGAACAGCTCACCGCCGCGAGACAGGTCCTCGTCGCTCAGGTTGCCCGGATCCACCATCTCCTCGGTGGGGATCTCCGGTCCGGGACCGAGGGACTGGACGAACGCCGCGAGCGCGAGCACCTCCTCCTCGGTGTAGCGGGTCGGCTTCACCGGGGCCTGAGCCTCTGGTTTGGACATCGGCATCCGGCCGGTGCTGACCTGGAACTCCACGGACGCCGCACCGACGCCGACCAGGGGCGGGCCCTGGATGTGCTCGGTGACCTGGCCCTCGCCGTTCAGGCCGTGGCAGGACGAGCAACCGACGGCGAAGAGAGCCTTGCCCTGGGCGATCTGCTGGGTCGTGTTGGTGTCGGCGGAGACCTGTTGGGACGGTGCCAGGAACGCCCAGGACGCACCCATCACGAACAGGCCGGCCACCAGCAGCAGCAGCTTCGCCGCCGGGTGGCGCCGTCTGGAAGACAGGAACCTCACGTGGTGAGCCCTCTCAGGTCTTGGTGTCGGGTGGCCGAGCGCTTTCACTGCGGCTCGGTCGTGCTGTTCAGTTGTCCCCGGAGGCTCTCCGGGTGTGTTCGGTTCCGGCGACGGTGCTGGATGCACCGCCACCGATCAGCGCAGGATGTAGATCACACCGAACAGGGCGATCCACACCACGTCGACGAAGTGCCAGTAGTACGAGACGACGACCGAGGCGACCGCCTGCTCGTGGGTGAAGGTGCGGGCCAGGAAGGTCCGGCCCAGCAGGACGCAGAAGGCGATCAGGCCGCCGGTCACGTGCAGGCCGTGGAACCCGGTGGCCAGGAAGAAGACCGAGCCGTAGACGCTGGAGGAGATGGTCAGGCCCGCCTCCGAGAACAGCGACGCGTACTCGTACACCTGGCCGCCGATGAAGAACGCGCCCATGAAGAACGTCAGCACATACCACTCGCGCAGGCCCCAGCCGCGGATGTTGGCGAGACCGCCGGTGCGCTTGACCTGCCCCCGCTCGGCGGCGAACACGCCCATCTGGCAGGTGAACGAGCTGGCCACCAGGACGCTGGTGTTGACGATGGCGAACGGGATGTTCAGCAGCGCCGTCGACTCGTCCCACAGCGTCGGGGTGCCCAGCACCGCGGCCTGCTCGTTGGTCACGTTGCGGATCGTGAAGTAGGCCGCGAACAGCGCCGCGAAGAACATCAGTTCTGACGCGAGCCAGACGATCACGCCGACCGCGACCGGGTCGGGCCGGTCGTCGCGGCCGTGCAATCGGGTCTGCGGGATCGGGTGCAGCGACCCTGCGGGCCTGGTCAGCGAGCCGCTGGCGGCATGTGTGTGTAGAGCCACGGGGTCATTATTGCCGCAACGTCTCGGCAGGTCACCCCTGGGCATCAGATGTCGATGATCACGTTTTGGAGCTCAGGTGAGCCTAAGTAGTTGATCTTGGCTCCGGGGTGTGCCGGCGGCGCCGTCGCGGCGGTCGTCGGGTGAGCTTCGTACGTCGCCTCGGCACCGGCCGATACGATCGGGCGCCGAGGGTGTGGACGAGGCCGGCCCGAGCGGTCGGGCCGGCGAGCTGGGCACGAGGAGAGCGATGAGCGAGCAGACCACCGAGACCGGGGACCGGGTGCTGACGATCCTGCTGTACGCGTCGGATCGGTCGGTCCGCGAGAACGTACGCTTCGTGCTCGGCCGGACCGTCGCCGCCGATCTGCCGCCGGTCCGCGTGCTGGAGGTCGCCACCCAGCCCGCCGTGCTCACCCAGCTGGACGCCGGCGGGATCGACCTGGTCATCCTGGACGGCGAGGCCGTGCCGGGCGGGATGGGGCTGGCCCGCCAGCTGAAGGACGAGATCCACGAGTGCCCACCGATCTTGCTGCTCACGGGCCGGCCGGACGATGCCTGGCTGGCGACCTGGTCCCGTGCCGACGGTGCCGTCCCGCACCCGGTCGACCCGGTCCGGCTGCCCGAGGCGGTGGCGGGGCTGTTGCGTGCCGGTGCGGCGTCCCGGGCCGGCGGCGCATGAACCCGGCCGAGGCCGGTGGCACCCGATGAGCTGGGCACCGGTGTTGGGCCGGCTCGTCGCGGGCGAGGACCTGGACCGCGACGACGCGGCGTGGGCGATGCGGCAGATCCTGGGTGGTGAGGCGACACCGGCCCAGTTGGCCGCGTTCGCCGTCGCGCTCCGGGCGAAGGGGGAGACGATCGCCGAGCTCTCCGCCCTCGCCGACACCATGCTCGAGTTCGCCACGCCGATCGAGATCTCCGATCACGCGGTCGACGTGGTCGGCTCGGGTGGGGACCGGGCGAACACCGTCAACATCTCGACCATGGCCGCGATCGTGGCGGCGGCAGCCGGTGCGCGCGTGGTCAAGCACGGCAACCGGGCTGCCTCCTCGGCGTGCGGCGCGGCCGACGTGCTGGAGGCGCTCGGCGTGGTGCTCGACCTGAGGCCGGAGCAGCAGGTAGCGGTCGTCGATCGGGTCGGGATCGGCTTCTTGTTCGCGCCGCTCTATCACCCCGCGCTGCGCCATGCTGGGCCGGTTCGCGGCCAGCTGGGCATCCCGACCACGTTCAACTTCCTCGGCCCGCTGGCCAACCCGGCCCAGCCGGTGGCGCAGGCCGTCGGCGTGGCGGACGTCCGGATGGCGGAGCTGATGGCCGGTGTGTTCGCCGCCCGCGGCAACCAGGGCCTGGTGGTGCACGGCGGCGACGGTCTGGACGAGTTGACCACGACCGCGCCGTCGCAGGTCTGGCTCTATCGAGACGGCGCCGTCCGCACCGCGGAGCTGGAGCCGCTGGAGCTCGGCATCGCGCGCGGGGTCCGGGCCGACCTGGTGGGCGGCACCGCAGACGTCAACGCCGCGGTCGCGACCGCTCTGCTCGACGGCCGGCCCGGCCCGGTGCGCGACATCGTGCTGCTCAACGCCGCTGCGGCGCTGCTCGCCTACGACGGTTTCGACGACCGGCCGCTGAACGACCAGCTCGCGCCGCAGCTGGCGCGCGCGGCCGCGGCCGTCGACGACGGGGCGGCGAAGGCCAAGCTCGCGCACTGGGTCGAGGCGACGCGATCCGCGGCCGGCTGACGGTTCCGTACGCGCTCTCGCCGTGCCTCGCGGCGGACGGTCAGTCGACGTGCAACGAGTCGAGCGAGGTGGCGGCCAGGTCGCGGAGCGCCTGGTCGGCGTCGGTCGGCACCGAGCTGAAGGCGGCGACCTCGGTTCCGTCGTCCAGCCGGACCACGACGACGGTCAGCCGGTCGGCCCGGCTGGCCAGACCGGCGATCCGATAGCGGACCTCGGCGCTGACCAGCACTCCCGAGCAGCCGTCGACGGAATGATCGGCGAGCGAGACGGCACCGATCGTGACCGGCTGCCGGTCGAAGAACTGCGCGGCGATGCCGTCGGTGACGGCCCGTGCGGTCGTCTCCGGATCGCTGCTCGCGACGCCGCTCGCGACATGGGCCAGCCCGACCAGCGCGGCCCAGTCATGGCGATCGTGATAGTTCTCGTGCACGATCGCCACGCCGACGAAATAGCTGTCGAAGAGTCCCTTGGCCCGCATCGGATCGGGTCGGACGCGGTACGGGTCGTCGGGCAGGGTCATCGACGCCCCACCGATCCTGGCCAGTCGGCTGTCCTGGTCGAGCTCGCCCTCGGCGCCGGTGGCCGCGGGCCGCGGGGCGGCGCCGGCCTTGGCCCGGTCCACCGCCGAGGTCGGCTCGTGCCAGATCACGAGGCCCAGGACGACACCGGCGACCGCGAGCACCGCGACCCCGATCGTCCAGGCCGTCGCCTGGTGCAGCCGAGCTCGCCCGCCGGTCGTGGGCTGGCCGGTCGTGGGCTGGCCGGTCGTGATCTGGCCGGGAACGGATGGGGTGCCCACGCCTTGCTTGTTCTGGGCTGGCTGGTTCTGGGTGGGCTGGTTCTCGGCCGGCTGGGTCCGGACGGGCAGCGCGCCGACCGGCTCGGGTGCGTGCCGCGAGTCCCCGACGGCGTCGGTCCATTCCGTGCCGTCCCACCAGCGGTATCCCGGGGCGCCACCGGGGTCTGGATACCACCCGGGTCTGGCGCCGCTCACGCCTGGAGCGTAGTCGGCTCTCGGTAACCCGCCCGGAGTTCGACCCGGGGTCGGCGCCGCGATCGGCGCCACCTGCGCGACATACTGGCGAGCATGATCTCCCGGGAGCTGGCCGAGCGACTGTCGCCGTTTCTCACCTGGCAGCCGGCGAACGGAGATCGGTTCTACATCCCGCGGCCCGAGATCGCCGAGTCGGTGTTCACGGTCAGCGACATGGTGGTCGAGCTGGTGAACCGCGACGGTGAGTCGCGGTTCCACTTCAACGGCACCGTCGAGTGGGCGCTGGACTCGGTGGAGTCGAGCGCCGTGGTCTGGCTGCCACGCGAGGACCAGTTGCGCGAGCTGATCGGCGCGTACTTCTTGTCCCTCGACTTCTCCTCCGCGGGCTTCGTGGTCACTGTCAGCGGCCCGGCCCGGGCCTTCCACACCGAGCCGCAGGCGGACGCGGCCGACGCGTACGCCCTGGCACTGATCTACGTGCTCGATCAGCCGAGCGTCAGTACGGCCAGCGCGAGGTAGCAGCCGAGCAGCATCGCGGGCGCGTACGGGAACCCCTGCCGCCGGCCGCGGGCGAGCAGGACCAGCCCGATCACGCCACCGAGCACGCTGCCGAGGAACAGCGCCCAGATCAACAGCGGCCACGAGACGGTGCCGGCGGCGGCCCCGATCAGCAGCGCGAAACGTACGTCGCCGAAGCCGAACCCGCCGCGACTGACCGCCCAGACGATCGCATACAGCGCGCCGGCGGCGAACCCGCCGACCAGTCCGCGCGCGGCGATGGCGGGGTCTGCGGCGAGCCCGGCCACGAGCAAGACGGCCAGCAGCATCGCCAGCCAGCCGATCCGGGTCAGCCGCAGCGGTAGCCAGGTAGTGCGCAGGTCGACCAGTGCGAGGATCGTCCCCACGCTGGCCAGGACCACCCACGGCGGCTGCGCCCGCGGCGGCAGCAGCGCCCACGACGTCCACCCCAGCGCCAGCGCGACCAGCGCACAGCCGAGCGCGAACCGCCCGTCGGCCAGAGCCGCGTAGGGCAGCTTCCGATCGACATCGGGCTCGCCGGCGGGCGGCTCCGGCATCCTGCGGAGGATCGGCCCGGCGGCCAGCCCGGTCAGCACGGCGGTGGCTGCCGCCGGCAGCAGCGCCACCCACGGGCCGCTCACCGGCTCGTCCGGCCGGGCCGGGTCGGCCGGGCGGGACCGACGCTCACGCGGCGTCCGCGAGCCAGCCACGCTCCGCGGCGATCTCGCCTGCGGCCGGCCGAGCGGCCATCCGCGCGTCCGACTCGGCCAGCGCCGCGATCAGCCGCAGCTCTACCAACTGGGCACACCGGGGCAGCCGGCCGGCCGCCAGCCCCTCGACCTCCGTGGCCGTGGTCCCGGTCAGCCGCGCCAGTGACGCCACGCTGCGTCCTCGGCTCCGCAGTGTCAACAGCACGCTCCGGCTCCGCTCGGCCGGCACCAGCCGGCTGCGCACCAGCCCCGCCTCGAGCGGCGTGAGTGCGAGCAGCCGACCGGCGCTGATCGGATCGATCCGGCGCATCGGCCGGCCGTCCCGACCGTTGACCAGCCGCTGGATCAGCCGGACCGAGACCCGGGCCAGGGCGGCGAGCTCGCGCGGCGTCAGCCCCGAGCTCGCCGTCAGGTGCACGACATGGGCGCGGAACGGCGCCGGTTCGAGCCAGCCGGTCTCCGGTCCGGTGACGGTGGTGACCGCTCGAGGGTGCGATTCGGTGGTCTGGGGGAGCGGGTCGAGGATCAGCGCGGTCATCGGCGGCCTTTCTGCGAAATTGCCTTCTATCCCTAGAAGGCCCTCGCAGCGGCCCGGATGTTAGCGGCGCACGCGACTTTTCTCCCGAACGCGGAAAGTGGTCACAACCGACAACGTTCGGATGCCCCGAATTGTCGGCTGCGACCACTCTCGTCAGAAGCGGGTCGGTCTCAATGCGTCAGTCGGTCTTGTCCTTCGCGTCCTCGGCCTTGTCCTCGACGGCGTCGGCGGCGTCCTGCGCCGCATCCTTGGCGTCCTCGGCCTTGTCCTGGACGGCGTCGGCCGCGTCCTCGGCCTTGTCCTGGACCGCGTCGGCGGCGTCCCCGGCCGAGTCTTGGACCGCGTCGGCGGCGTCCTGCGCCGCATCCTTGGCGTCCTCGGCCTTGTCCTGGACGGCGTCGGCGGCGTCCTCGGCCTTGTCCTGCACCGCGTCGGCGGCGTCCCCGGCCTTGTCCTGGACCGCGTCGGCGGCGTCCTGCGCCGCATCCTTGGCGTCCTCGGCCGTGTCCTGGACCGCATCGGCCAGGTCGGCGGCCTTGTCCTTGGCTGCGTCGGCGAGATCGGCGGCTTTGTCCTTGGCCGCGCCGGCCAGGTCGGCGGCCTTGTCCTTCACCGCGCCGGCAGCGGCAGCGGCGGAATCGGTGGCCTCCTTCCACGGGCTCGGCTTGGCGTCCGCGGGCTTGGGCGGCGCGTACGGCGTGGTCGGCCTGGCGGCCTGCCAGTCGGACTCCTTGCCGCCGCCCAGCACCTTTCGGGCCACCACCACGACGACGCCACCGATGATCGCGACTACCGCGATCCGCTTGATCCAGCGCCCCTTCTTCTTCGGCTCGGGCAGCACCAGGTCGCCCTTGGCCGCGGCCACGGTCGACTTCGCGCGGCTGCTCGCCTCCGCCACCAGCGGGGTCGCGGCCGCAGCCGCCAGCACCTCGGACAACTTCGGCAAGACATCGTCGGCGAGCTTCTCGCGGGCCAGGTCGACCGCCGGCGGAACCCGCTCCAGGGCGTCCTCGAGCCGGGGCCCCAGGACCTCGACCGCGTCGTGGGCTGCCTTGGCGCCTCGCCGCTTCGCGGTGCTGGCCAGCGGCCCGATGTAGTCGGCGGCCTGGTGCGCGTACGGCCCGATCCGGTCCGCCGCACTCTGCGCGTACGGGCTCACCGTGTCGACCGCGGACTGGGCATACGGACTGATCTTGTCGACGGCGGAGTGCGCGTAGGGGCCGACCCGCTCGACCGCCGACTGGGCGAGAGGCCCGACCCGGTCGGCCGCGGCATGAGCCAGTGGTCCGACCTGATCCGCGGCAGCGCCGACCTTGTCCGCGGCGGTCTGGGCCAGTGGGCCGACCCGATCGGCGGCGCCGTGCACGATCGGGCTGACCCGGTCGGCGACGGTGTGGACGAAGTCCTCGGCAGGCTCGGCGACGGCCTCGACCTGCTTGTCGATCTTGCGCTTCATGATCCTCCGTAAGAGTGCCCGGATCCCGGTTCTACCGCAGCAGTTCCCCAACTTACCGCCCGTCACACGTCGTGGCGCCGCGGGCTTGGACCCGCATGACAGGATGGCTCCCGACCTGATCGGCATCGACGGCAGAAAGGCCCTTCTTCGTGGCTCAGACGGCTACCTTGCACACCAACCACGGCGACATCGTGATCGAGTTGTTCCCGGATCAGGCGCCCAAGACCGTGGCCAACTTCGTGGGTCTGGCCTCGGGCACGAAGGAATATCGCGATCCCGAGACGGGCCAGCCGACGAAGGGCAAGTTCTACGACGGACTGACCTTCCACCGGGTGATCGACGGTTTCATGATCCAGGGCGGCTGCCCGCTGGGCACCGGGACCGGCGGCCCGGGATACACGTTCGCCGACGAGTTCCACCCCGACCTGGTGTTCAGCAAGCCCTACCTGCTGGCGATGGCCAACGCCGGGCCCGGCACCAACGGCTCGCAGTTCTTCATCACCGTGGGACCGACGCCGCACCTGAACCGGCGGCACACGATCTTCGGCGAGGTGACCGATCCGGCCAGCCAGGCCGTGGTGGACGAGATCGCGTCCGTACGCACCGGCCGCGCGGACCGTCCCGTCGACCCGGTCGTGATCACCTCGGTCGACATCTCGGAGTGAGCTCGTCGGCCGCGCCGGGCCCGGAGTTCGAGGCGCCGGGATTCGTGGCCTGCTATCGGCACGCCGATCGGCAGACCGGGATCAAGTGCCAGCGCTGCCACCGCCCGATCTGCGGGGAGTGCATGCGTCCGGCGTCGGTCGGGTTCCACTGTCCGCAGTGCGTCTCGTCGGGCAGCGCCAGGGTCCGGGCGCCGAAGACGATGTTCGGGGCCGCGCTGCGGCCCGGGGGCGGCTCGGCGACCAAGGTGTTGATGGGCGTCCTCGCGGTGACGTACGTCCTCAACCTGGTCACCCGCGGGCTCGTGGCGGGGCTGCTGGTGATGAGCAACGAGGCGGTTGCCGCGGGCCAGTTCTGGCGGCTGATCACGTCCTCGTTCGCCGGGGTCGGGCTGTTCGCCACCCTGCTGAACCTGCTCATCCTGTGGCTGGTCGGGCGGGCGATCGAGAGCGAGCTCGGAGCTTGGCGGTTCGTCGCCCTGTATACGGCGGCCGGGCTCGGCGGCACCACACTGTGCTTCCTGCTCGGCCCGCCCGGTCTGGTCACCGCGAGCGGGGCCGCGTTCTCGATCATCGGCCTGCTGGCGGCCAACGCGATCGGCAAGCTGAAGTCGCACGAGGACATCCGGGGCGACATCAGCCTGCTGGTGCTGCTGATCCTCTACAACATCCTGATCGGCTTCTCCAGCTTCGGCTGGCTGGGCATGATCGGCGGCGCCCTGGTGGGTGCGCTGTCCGGTGCGATCCTGGCCTACGCGCCGCGGCAGAGCCGCACCGCCATCCAGGCATTCGGCCTGCTGGCCGTGGTGCTGCTGTGCCTGGTCGCGGTGGTCGCGAAGATCGCCCTGGGCTGAATGGTGCTGGGCTGAATCGTGCCGGGCTGAATCGTGCCGGGATTCGAGCGGTCGCGGTCAGCGGCTGCTGGCCGTGGGCAGGTCCAGCGGGGCGACGTCGGGATTGACGTAGCTGAGGATCGCGACCACCACGGCCGCGATCAGCAGTGCGACGGCGATCCCCAGACCGAGCCACAGCATGCGGTCCGGAACCCGCCGGCGGGACTCAGCCACCGAGCGAGAACGCCGCCTCGAGATCGTGCTGGGAGTAGGCCCGGAAGGCGATATGGGTCTCGGTGCTGAGCACGCCCGGCACCTTGTTCAGCCGGTCGGCGACGACCTCGGCCACCTGGTCGTGGCTGGAGACCCGGACGATGACGATCAGGTCGATGGCGCCGGTGACCGAGTAGACCTCGCTCACCCCGGGCAGCGCGGCCAGTTCCTCGGCCACCTCGGGGATCTTGGCCACCTCGGCCTTGACGAAGACGATCGCGGTCACCATGGCCTCATCGTAGGGCGACCCCGCCGCGCTCCCGGCCGAACCCCGCGGGACCGCGCTGTCGGGGAATGAGCCGGCCGCGCGACACCTTGACTCTGTCATGACGTTGCTCGCAATCACCGGTTCGACCGGTCATGTCGGGGGCCGGGTGGCCCACCTGCTCGCCGGAACCGCCGACCTCCGGTTGATCGTCCGCGACCCCGCCCGGGCGCCGGAACTGCCGGGAGCGCAGGTGGCGACGGCTTCGTACGGCGATCGTGCGGCGTCGCTGGCCGCGCTGGCAGGGGTGGACGTCCTGCTGATGGTCTCGGCGGCCGAGTCGCGCACCCGGCGCGAGGAGCATCGGTCCTTCATCGCCGCGGCGGCCGACGCCGGGGTCGGGCAGATCGTCTACACCTCCTTCGTCGGTGCCTCCCCCGACGCGGTGTTCACCCTCGGCCGTGACCATGGCGACGCCGAGGTGGCGATCCGGGAGAGCGGGATGGCGTTCACGTTGTTGCGGGACAACTTCTACTCCGATCTGCTGCCGTACTTCGCCGACGAGTCCGGGGTGATCCGTGGGCCGGCGGGGAACGGTCGGGTAGCGGCGGTGGCGCGGGCCGACGTGGCCGATGTGGCGGCGACCGTGCTCCGCGACCCCGCCGCACACCGGGACGCGACGTACCAGCTGACCGGGCCGGAGGCCCTGACCATGGCCGAGATCGCCGCCCGGGCGGGTGCGTTCCTCGGCCGGGAGCTGAGCTACCACGACGAGACGGTGGAGGAGGCGTACGCGTCCCGGGCCCGGTTCGGTGCGGAGCGCTGGCAGCTCGACGCCTGGGTGAGCACGTACGTCGCCATCGCTGACGGCGAGGTCGCCGCGGTCAGCGGCGACGTCGAGCGGCTCACCGGGCATCCGGCCCGGACCCTGGAGGAGGCGCTGGCGTCCAGTCAGCCCTGATTCCGTCCGGTCAGCCCTGATTCCGTCCGGTCCCGCCTCGATCCGAACCGGCGCCACCACTTCGCTCACTCAACCGCGACCTCGCGCACCGGCGACGGCGCGCGAAGCAGCGCTTCGCCGCGCCAAGTCGGCACGGCGGGGGTAGTCCGGCTCGGCCGGCCAACAAAAGGCTTCCCGACCGAGATCCATAGGTGCACTATGGGCTCGGGGAGAGGCGGGGGCAGATGGCGGCGCGGTCGACACGGGTCACGATTCACAACGAGACGTCGCAGACGCTGACGCATCTCAGCGACTCCCTGGACCACGGCGAGTGGACCGATCCGCTGACGCCGCCAGCGACCATTCCGCCCGGGGCCGTGGTCTGGTGGCAGTCGGAGTCCGACGGCGTGGCCACCGGCACGGAGGGCCGGGCCGCGTACCGGATCGGTACCGATCCTCAAGGGGGTGGCCAGTTCGACATCCACTGGGACAACCCGTACGCCGGGACGAACTTCTACGAGCAGGGCATCAGCGGGCCGTACGGCTTCTATTTCGAGGGCGGCAAGGGCAACAACGCCGAGGCGATCTATCACCTGATCGGGGACGGCCGGATCGCGGTGCCGGGCTATCTGCCGTCGATCTACGGCTACCACTTCCCCAACAAGTGGCCCGCTGAACACATCACATCGATCACGCTGCCCGACCCGTTCGGCGACATCCTGATCGGCAACGCGTCCTGGGGGCTGTGCGGCGGGATGTCGTTCGCGTCCCGGGACTACTTCGAGGCGCGCCGGCCCTCGCCGGTCCAGTCGGTCAACCCCGGCGGCGAGGGCGACCCGCTGTTCGACTACATCGTGCAGCGGCTCGGCCAGAGCCTGAACGTCGGTGACGCCGCGGACTTCGTCAAGTACGCCGACCCGCTCTATCCCAACACCGACGACATCACCGGCGACGGCCGGGACTGGGTGATGGCCCACACCAGCTGGCCCGGCATCCGGACGATCATCGACAGCGGGCACCCGTGCCCGATCGGCATCGTGATCGGGCACCTGCCCGATGTCACGCACATGGGTCACCAGGTCTGCGTGTACGCCTACCAGTTGCGGGGACAACAGCTGACCCTGTGGGTGTACGACCCGAACACGCCGGGCGGCGACGACGTCACGATGAGTCTCGACATCTCCCGCACCGACCAGCAGCTGATCCCGGTGGCCAGCACGATCAACGTCGGCGGGTCGATCAACTGCTTCTTCACCCAGAGCTACGAGCAGCGGACACCGCCGATCACGCTGACCACGCACTCGGAGAGCTCGCTCGGCGCGGTGGCCCGCGATCCGGACCAGCTCGACCTGTTCTGGGTCGGGCCCGACGGGGCGATCGGTTCGACCTTCTACAACGCGGCGCCGGGGCAGAGCTGGGGCGACCACCAGCCGTTCGCGATCACCCCGCCCGGTTGGGCGGTCCCCGGCGGCCGGGTGACCTCGGCCGGCCGCACCGCCCAGCACCTGGACGTGTTCTGCGTCGGTCCGGACGGCGCCATCGCGTCGACGTGGTGGGACGCGGCGGCCGGGCAGAGTTGGGCCGACCACCAGCCGTTCGCCATCACCCCGCCCGGGGCGGCTCGGGCCGGCTCACCGGTGGTCGCTATCAACCGCAGTCCGGATCACCTCGACGTGTTCTGGATCGGCCCGGACGGCGCGATCGCGTCGACCTGGTGGGACGCGGCGCCGAACTGCAATTGGGGCGACCACCAGCCGTTCCCGATCACTCCGCCTGGAGCCGCCGGAGACCGGTCCGGACTGACGGCGGTGTCGCGGGCGGCCGACCAGCTGGACGTGTTCTGGGTCGGTGCCAACGGCGCTGTCGGCTCCACCTGGTGGAACGCCGCGGCCGGGCAGAACTGGGGTGACCACCAGCCGTTCCCGGTCAGCCCGCCCGGCGCGGCGCGGGCGGACTCGGCGCTGGCCGCGGTGGGACGGACCGGCACTCACCTGGACGTGTTCTGGATCGGTCCGGATGGCGCGATCGCGTCGACCTGGTGGGACGCGGCCGCCGGCCAGAACTGGAGTGACCACCAGCCGTTTCCGATCAGCCCGCCCGGTGCGACCCAGGCCGGCTCGCCGCTGGCCGCGGTCGGCCGGACGGCCAATCACCTGGACGTGTTCTGGGTCGGTGCCGACGGCTCGATCGGGACCACCTGGTATGACTCCGCCCAGGGGATGGGCTGGGCCGACCACCAGCCGTTCACGATCGCCGGACCCGGCTCGGCCGAGCCCGCGTCCCATCTCGCTGCCGTCGCCCGGACGCCCGAGCATCTCGACGTCTTCTGGATCGGCGGCGACCACGCCATCGGGTCCACCTGGTACGACTCGGCCGATGGGTCGCACTGGGGCGACCATCAGCCGTTCGCCGTCACCCCGCCACGCGCGGCGATCGGTCCGGGCTCACCGATCGGAACCCCGTCAGGTTTCGCCGTGGCCCGGGACCCGGACCAGCTCGATGTGTTCTGGACCGACCCGGACGCCTCCGTCGCCTCGACCTGGTGGAACGCCGCGCCCGGCCAGGGCTGGGGGGACCACGAGCCGTTCGGGGTGGCCGGCCGCGGTGCCGCTGTCGCCGGCGGACGGGTGGCCGCTGTCGGCCGGACGCCGAACCACCTGGACGTGTTCTGGGTCGGTGCGGACGGGGCGATCGCGTCCAACTGGTTCGACCTCGCGCCCGGCTGCGGCTGGGGCGACCACAACGCCTTCCCGATCACCCCGTCCGGCGCGGCCCGCGCCGACTCGCCGGTCGCCGCGGTCGGCCGGACGCCGAACCACCTGGACGTGTTCTGGATCGCCCCCGACGGTGCGATCGCGTCGACCTGGTGGGACTCCGCGCCCGGCTGCGGTTGGGGGGACCACCAGCCGTTCACCGTCACCCCGGCCGGCGCGGCCAGGCCGGGATCGGACCTGACCGCGGTGTCCCGAGACCCGCGGCAGCTCGACCTGTTCTGGATCGGCGGGGACGGCGCCATCGGGTCGACCTGGTGGAACGCAGCGGCCGGGCAGAGCTGGGGCGACCACCAGCCCTTCCCGGTCACCCCGCCGGGTGCCGCCGGCCCGGGGTCCGGACTGACGTCGGTCGGCCGTACGCCCAACCACGTGGACGTGTTCTGGATCGGCCCGGACTTCGCCGTCGGGTCGACCTGGTGGGATGCCGCGCCGGGGTGCAACTGGTCGGACCACCAGCCGTTCCCGATTACCGGGCCGGGTGCGGCCCGGGCGGGCTCGCCGCTGAGCGCGGTCGGCCGTACGCACGACCACCTGGACGTGTTCTGGATCGGCCCGGACTCCGCCGTCGAGTCGACCTGGTGGGACGTTGCGCCGGGCTGCAACTGGTCGGACCACCAGCCGTTCCCGATCAGCGGTCCCGGCGCGGCGCGGGCCGGCTCACCGCTCGCCGCGGTGGCCCGGACGGCGGATCATCTCGACGTCTTCTGGGCGGGCCCACGGGACGCTGTCGACTCGAACTGGTGGGACGCCGCGCCCGGCTGCGGCTGGGGCGACCACTCGCCGTTCACGGCAGCCGGCCCGCCGCCGATCGTGCCGTGGCCGATCGGACCGCACCGACGCGACGGCTCGCCGTCGGGCTGAAGCCCTACTGGACCCCCGAGTGCACGATCGCGGCCGCGCGGGCCAGCACCTCGCGGTCCCCGTGGTGGTCGACCCGGTGGCGGGCCGGCCGGTTCCACAGCCAGCAGTCGAGGTCCTCCGCGAGCGCGGTGATCTCGGCGGCGGCCGGGGCGTGGTCGTCGGTCTCGGCGACGACGAAGGTCGGCTCGTCGACCGGCTTGCCGCGGAACTCGCCGACCATCCGGCCGAGGGTGACCTGCCACTGGCAGCCGGAATCGGCGGCGGTGAAGCGGACGGTCGCGCCGGGATCCGGGATCACCTCGACCTCCGCCGGTGCGCCGCCGAACATGATCCGGATGGCCTCGTCGACGCCGTCGGAGCACAGCGCCGCGTCCATCGGGCTGCGCTTCTCGGCGGTCAGCTCGGCGTCGAGGCGGTGGATGAGCGCCTCGTGGGCCTGCCGCCGGTAGGTGAACCCGACGCTTTGCTCCCGCGACCAGGACCAGGCCGGCTCGTCGGGTGACGCCGCGGCCAGCGCGCCGATCAGGTCCGACGCCGACCGTTCGGCGAAGGCCAAGAGCGCTTCGTAGCTGCCGGGGCGGACCGGGTCGGGCTCGGCGATGTCGCGCGGGTGGGTCGGCCGGTTCGCGATCACGCGGGACCAGAACCACTGCACCTCGCCGAGGTGCCAGACCAGGTCGGCCGCGGTCCAGTCCGGGCAGGTCGGCACCCGGGTCGCCGGGTCGAGCCGGGTCAGCACCTCGAGGAACCGCTCGGAGTCGTCGGCCAGGTGCGCGAGGTAGGGGAGCCCGGTCACTGGTTTTCCTGTTCGCTCGCGCCCGGCGCTGGGAACCCGGTCATCCGCAGCCACGGCCCGGAAGGCCCACTCGCCTCGTGCCGATGATGCCTCGCCTTGGCCCTGCCTTCCGCTCCGCGGCCACGGAAGACCGGGGCGCCTACCCGACGCTCGCTCACGGTGTCACTGTATGGGTCAACTCGTGCGACAACGCATGCCGGACCAGCCCCTCGTGGTCGAGGACGGCGTGCAACGGCCACATCCAGTCGCCGACGATGTCGATGATCCGGGTGCCGGGCTGCTCCAGCCAGTCCGCGATCCGCTCGGTCTCCTCGATCCCGGCGGCGGGCAGTGGCCCCGGCGGCCGGAACACCGTCTCCGCGGTCGCCCGAACGTCGCGGGCCACCGCCTGCGGCACGTCCCGTGGCGTGGCGACCCCGGTCCCGGCGAGCCGGCCGAAGCGGATCACGTGGATCTCCCAGTCGTCGTCACGCTTGTAGGCCGCCACGATCTCCGGGCAGGCAGCCAGACTTCGGACCCGGTGGAAGCGGCGCCCCGTCCGGGTCAGCGTGTCCAGCCGGCGGCGGATCACGTCGGCCTCCTCGAACCGCTGCTGCTCGATCAGCCGGCCCAGCCGCTCGCTCACCCCGGCCACGGCCGGCCGGACATCGGTAGACAGCGCGGTGCGTACCTGCTCGACGATCGTGCCGTACGTCTCCGGCGTCACCGACCCGTCACACGGCGCGCAGCAGCGACCCATCCCCGCGAGGGCGCAGGCATTGACCGGATGGCGGACGCTGAGTCGCGGGCTGCACTGCCGGATCGGGAACCCGTCGTAGATCGCCAGCACCACGTCCTCGGCGGCCTGCCGCCGGTGGAACGGCCCGAAGTAGGTGGCCGCATCGTCCTTCACCGCGCGGACGATCGACAGCCGCGGGAACGCCTCGTCGGTGATCTTGATCCACTGGCTCCGCTCCGGATACTTCGAGCGCCGGTTGTACGGCGGCGCGTGCGCGGCAATCAGCCGGAGTTCGGTGACCTCCGCCTGCAGCGGCGTGTCGCAGACGATCGTCTCGACCCCGGTGGACAGCCGGACCATCTCGTCCATCCGAGGCCGGGTCTCGGCCGCGGTGAAGTACGTCCGCACCCGGGCCCGCAGGTTGGTGGACTTGCCGACGTACAGCACCTGGCGGCGCCGGCCACGCTCGGGACCGTCGTCGTGCTCGGCGACGAACAGGTAGACCCCGGCCCGCGTGGGCAGGTCGGCGGCCCAGGTCCGCTTGGCCCGGCGCTGCGGCGAGACCCGACGGGTGAACTCGGCGAGGTCCTCGATGGTGTGCACGCCGAGGTTGCCGACCCGTTCCAGCAGCCCGTGCAGCACGTCCACGGTCGCCCGCGCGTCCGTCAGCGCCCGGTGGTTGGGCTCGGTGCGGCTCTTGAAGTGCCGCGCCAGCGTGGCCAGCCGGCAGTTCGGCACCTCGTCGCGGAGCAGGATCTGGCGGGCCAGTCCGACCGTGTCCACGACCGTCCAGCGCGGCGGGGGATAGCCCAGCTTCTCGCACGCCCGCCGCAGGAAGCCGGTGTCGAACGCCGCGTTGTGAGCCACGATCACGCTGTCGGAGGCGAAGGCGAGAAAGCTCGGCAGCACCTGGGCCAGGGTCGGCGCGCCGGCCACCAGCTGGTTGGTGATCCCGGTCAGCACCGCGATCAGCGGCGGGATGGCGGTCTGCGGGTTGACCAGGGTCTGGAACTCGCCGAGCACCTCGCCGCCGCGCACCTTCACCGCACCGAACTCGGTGATGGTGTCGTCCTCCGCGCCGCCGGTGGTCTCCAGGTCGACGACGCAGAAGGTGACCTGGGACAGATGGGTGCCGATCTCGTCGAAACTCTGCTGCGCCTCGGACCGTCCGGGCGGTGGCGACGAGCGTGCTCCCATGCGCCGCACCGTACGAACCGGCTCGGACAATTCCGCCCGCGACACGCCACCCGGCGGGTCGCGGCGTTCCCTCGCCCCCATCCCGGGACGCGAAAGTGGACGCATATGGCAATGTGGATCGTTTCAACATTGCCATACGTGCACAGTTTCCGGTCGCGGGACGGGCGCTTCGCCGCCGCGGACGGGACAGTGGGTTGCAGGTCGGCGGGGAGCCAGCCAGGCTCAGCCGTCGAGCGGTTCTCCCAGGGAGCCGAGCAGGTCGCGGAGCTTGCCGAGCAGCCGGGCCAGCTGGCGGGACACGTGCATCTGGTTCGTGCCGGTGCGCAGCGCGATCTCCTCCTGCGACATCCGGAAGTAGAACCGGAAGCGCAGGATCTGCCGCTCCTCCGCGGAGAGCTGGGGCAGCAGCGCGTCGATCACGAGCTTTGCCTCAGCCCGGTCGAAGTCGGACTGAGCGTCGGTCGAGCACAGTCCGGGATCGTTGGGCAGCAAGGTGGAGGCGGAGAAGCCGACCCCGGCCGCCTGCGCCGCGCAGACCGACTCCCGGCTGTCGCTGAGATCCCGCGCCAGGTCCGCCGTGCTCGGCTCGGAACCGAGCCGCTGGGCCAGGTCGGGCCAGCGGTCACGGACCCGGATCGACAGCTCCTGGGTCGAGCGCGGCGGGCGGACCAGCCAGGCGTGGTCGCGGAAGTGGCGCTTGAGCACACCGGTGATGGTCGGCACCGCGAACGCGACGAAGTCGCCGCGGGCAGGGTCGAAGCGTTGTACCGCCTCGATCAGCCCGACCCGCGCCACCTGTCGCAGGTCTTCGGCGTCGGTCCGGGAGCGCCCGTAGCGACGGGCCAGCGCGTCGGCAAGCCCGAGATGCCGTTCGACGATCTCGCGGTGCAGCGCGCGACGCTCGGGCTCGTCGGCCTCACCGGCCCGGCGAAACAACTCGGCGGTGTCGATGTCGGGCACCACGGTGCTGCGCGTCCGGCCTTGAGCCGGATTCGTCGCCGTGGTCGTCGGGGAATGGGTCACTACAGTCATCAGCCACCTCGGTCTCGTCGAGAGCCAAGTGGCGACGGCTTCACCACCGACGTACGCCTGCAGGGGCGTACGACTAGATCACCTTCAGCCAACCACGCCGCGGACCCCGGTTCAAGGGGAACTTCCGGGCGGCGCGTCGAACCGCGCGGATCGGGAGCGGTCGGAACCAGGCGCGCCGAGCGACTCAGGCGACGGCGAGCACCTCGCCGTGCAACACGGCGAACCAGGCTCCGGGCCGCCCGGCCCACGAGCGCCAGACCCGCCCGAGCTCGTCCAGCTCGGCCGCCGGGACGCCCAGGTCGCGAGCGTGCTCGGCGAGATCGGATCCGGTGATCCGTTCGGCCCAGGTCTCGCTCCACCAGGCCAGATCGTCCGCGTCGGCGAAGCACCAGACCGAGGCGGAGCAGGTCAGCTCGGTGAAGCCTGCCTGCAGCACCCACTCCTTGAGGCGTCGGCCGGCGTCGGGCTCGCCGCCCATCGCCTTGGCCACCTGCCGATAGATGGACTGCCAGCGGTCCAGCCCGGGCGCGTCCGGGAACCAGGTCATCGACGCGTAGTCCGCGTCGCGGACCGCGACCAGGCCGCCCGGCCTGGTCACCCGGCGCATCTCGCGCAGCGCGGCCACCGGGTCGGCGAGGTGCTGCAGCACCTGATGGGCGTGGCTGACGTCGAAGCTGTCGTCGGCGAAGTCGAGGGCGTAGACGTCGCCGACGGAGAACCGGATCCGGTCCAGACCGGACTCCGCCGCGGCGCGGGTGCCGGCGGCGATCGCGGCGGGTGCGCTGTCGACCGCCTCGACGAAGCCCGACTCCAGCCGCCCGGCGAGGTCGATGCTGATCGTGCCCGGGCCGGCGCCCACGTCGAGCAACCGGTCCGCCGGGTCGAGCCGCGGCAACAGGTAGCCGGCGGAGTTCGCTGCGGTCCGCCACGAGTGCGACCGCAGCACGGGGGCGGCATGGCCGTGGGTGTAGGTCTCTCTGCTCACGACGAAAGTGTCCGACCCGGGCGGCAGTGTTCTCCGCATGGACCGACCCGTGGAAATCGAACGGCGGATTTTCCGGGAGGCGAGGAGGGCGACGATGGACATGCTGAGGGTGGATTGCGACGGATGCGTGGCGCGAGGCCCGGCCTGTGCCGACTGCGTGGTGAGTGTGGTGCTGGACATCTCCCGGCGACCGCTGGACCTCGACGGCGACGAGCAGTCGGCGCTGCAGGCGCTGGCCGACCAAGGATTGGTGCCCCCGCTCCGGCTGATCCCGGGCGCCCGCCGCGGTCACGCGGTTCAGCAGCGCCTGGACTGGTCGGAGTCGGGCTGAGCATGACCGATCTCACGTCCGCGGGTTTGCTCCGTGACCAAGTTGTGACCTACCCTTCTGCTTACGTCTGCGGGTCCGGGCCCCCGATTTTCGGGGTTCACGCATCTTGCGTTCGGCGACGGGCTGCGGCACTTTCCGTGCGGCGGTACCGTTGAACGAGCGCTGAGGCTCTGACCGGTGGGGGACCGGGCAGACCGAGCCGGTCGGCGTCGAGGTGAAGGGGAACGGTTCAGGTGCTGTCGCGGGGTCGCGCCGCTGGACGGATGAAGTCGGTCGTCCACGCGCTCGGCGTCGCCGTCGGCAGCCTCGCTCTCGTTGCCTCCCTGGCCGGCACGGCCGCCGCCGATCCCACCGACCCGCCGCTGACGGTCGACGACGCGAAGGCACAGGTGGCCGAGCTGGAGACCGAGGCCGCGGCCATCGACCAGGAGTACGTCGGGGTCAAGGAGCAGATCAAGGCGAGCAAGGCCAAGCTGAAGCAGAAGCAGGCCGACGTCGCCGCCCAGACGGCGAAGGTCGCCCAGATGCGCCAGCAGGTCGGGCAGGTCGCGCTGGCCCAGTTCCAGAACCGATCGATCAACACCACGGCCCGACTGTTCCTGACCGAGGACACCGACGGATTCCTCAACCAGGTCTCGACGGTGGAGAAGGTCAGCCAGAACCAGAACTCGGCGCTGCAGGACTACCAGTCCGAGCAGGCGGAGCTGGCCAGCCTGGAACGGACCACGGCGACCGATCTCGCGCAGCTCGAGGCGCAGCAGAAGAGCCTGACCGATCTGCGCAGCCAGTCCGACGGCAAGATCAGCCAAGCGAAGGCGGTGCTCGCCAAGCTCACCGAGGAGGAGCGCCAGCGGATCGCCGCCGAGGAGGCGCGGCTGGCTCAGGCCGCCGCCGCCGACGCCAACTCCGCGACGACGGGCAACTCCGACCCGTCCGGCCCGACCGACGGCGGCGGCGCCGTGGCTGGCTCCGGCCGGGCCGCCAAGGCGATCGCGTTCGCGAAGGCCCAGCTGGGCAAGCCGTACCGCTATGCGGCGGCCGGCCCGAATGCGTACGACTGCTCCGGCCTGACCTCCGCGGCCTGGAGCGCCGCCGGCGTGCACATCGACCGCACCTCGCAGGCACAGTTCAACGACGGCACGTCGGTCGCCAAGTCCGACCTGCAGCCGGGTGACCTGGTCTTCTTCTACTCCGGCATCAGCCACGTGGCGATCTACGTCGGCAACGGCACGATCATCCACGCGCCCCACCCGGGTGCGAGCGTGCGTTACGCCAAGCTCGACTCGATGCCGTACGCGGGCGCACGCCGCGTCGGCTGACGACCGTTCGCTGTCACCACCCGGCCCGGCTGGCCGCCGGGTTCTTCCTGATCTGTGCCCTGGTTGCCGGCCTGGCCGGTTGCGGCCCCGCGAACGGCGACGGCCCAGCGACCTCCGCGGCAACGGCCGGAGCGTCGGCCGGCCCGAGCGCCGATCAGGCCGCCGCGACCCAGAGCACCCTGGACGCACTGCTCACCGCCGCCCGGCTCGGAGACCGAGCGGCATTCGATGACGAGCTCGTCGATCCGGACGCCGGCTTCGCCGACCGGCTGTTCGCGAACCTGTCCACCCTGCCGGGCGGCGCGGTCGAGCTGACGGCCGAGCCGCGGACGGCCGAGCTGCCCGCCGACGAGCGGGCCACGTCGCCGGACGGCTGGGTCCAGCAGGTGCGGGTCAGCACCCGGCTGGACCACGACAGCGGGCCGTCGACGTACGAGATCTGGTTCGCGCTGGCCCCGGCCCCACCTTCGAGCTCGCCCTCCGCCGCGAGCCCGAACGCCACGGCGCCGCCGAGCCGGGTACGGCTGATCGGGCCGGCCGACGGTCCGGACGCCGGTCCGAGCAGTGCGCCGCTGTGGCTGACCGAGCGGATCCGGGTCGTCACCGGGCGGCAGGCGACCGTCGTCGCGGGCGGCCGGCAGACCGACCTCGGAGACTGGCTGCGGCGGGCCGAGTCGGCCGAGTCCGCCGTCCGCTCCCGGATCGCGTCGTCCCCCGACGCGCGCTGGTCCACCGGGCTGGTGATCGAGCTGCCGAGCACGGAGCAGGCGTTCGACCAGGTGCTGGGCGCGGAGCCCGGGAGCTATGACCAGATCGCCGCCGTGGCCTGGCCGCAGGGACCGGACCCGGCGACCGCCGCCGTCCGGGTGGTGGTGAACCCGAAGCCGGCCGGCGCGCTGGACGACGATCGGCTGGCCGTGCTGATCACTCACGAGGCGACCCATGTGCTCACCCGGTCCGCGACCTCTCCGGCGCCGATGTGGCTGGTCGAGGGGTTCGCCGACTGGGTGGCGTTCGACCGCGTGCCCGCGGCGGCGCCGCCGACCCGTGACCTGGTGATCGAGGACGTCCGCCGTCACGGCCCGCCGGCCGAGTTCCCCGGCGACGCGAGCTTCCGGCCCGATGCCGACGACCTGAACCTGACCTACGGACGGGCCTGGTTGCTGTGTAGCTATATCGCCGAGCGGTGGTCCGACGCCGATCTCGTCCGGCTCTATGCCGAGGTCGACGGCGGGACGGCGCTGCCCGGCGCCCTCCAGGACGTGCTGGGGGTCGACGAGTCGACCTTGCTGAGCGGCTGGCAGCGATGGCTGGCGCGGTCGGCGACGCGATGACGAGCGGACTCTGCTGAACCCGGTGCCCACCACGCTGATCGTCACCAATGACTTCCCTCCGCGGATCGGCGGGATCGAACGCTTCGTCGAGCAGGTCTGCGACTTCTGCGACGGCGACGTGGCCGTGCTGACTTCGCGCGAACCGGGCTCGGCGGTCGCGGACGCGCGGCGGGCGTACGAGGTCGTGCGGGCCGGGACGGTGCTGCTGCCGACGCCCTCGGTCGCCCGGCAGGCGGCCGGTCTGCTGCGCCGGTCCGGCGCGACCCGGGTGGTGTTCGGTGCTGCCGCTCCGCTCGGGCTGCTCGCCGGCGGCCTCCGCCGGGCCGGTGCGCGACGGATCGTGGCGCTGAGTCACGGCCACGAGACATGGTGGGCGCAGGTGCCGGGCGGTCGCACGTTGCTGCGCCGGATTGCGGCGGAGGTGGACGCGTTGACCACGATCTCGGACTACACCGCCGGCCGGATCGCGCCGGTGCTGTCGGCCGGCGATCGGGCCAAGCTGAGCCCGCTGCCGCCGCCGGTCGATACCGACTACTTCGTGCCGCGACCCGCGGCCGGGCCGGCAGCACCGCGCCGTTGTGTCGCCGTCGGCCGGCTCGTCCGCCGGAAGGGCGTCGACACCCTGATCCGGGCCTGGCCGGACGTCCGTCGCCGGGTCCCCGGTGCCGAGCTCGTTGTGGTCGGGGACGGGCCGGAACGTCGGCGGCTGACCGACCTGGCGAGCCGGCTCGCACCGGGGGCAGTGACCTTCACCGGCGGTCTGGACCGGGCCGGCGTCCGCGAGCAGCTGTGGGGCGCCGACGTCTTCGCGCTGCCGATGCGGGTGCGGCTCGGTGGGCTGGACGCCGAGGGGCTGGGGCTCGCGGCGCTGGAGGCCGCCGCCTGCGGGTTGCCGGCGGTGGTGGGGGACTCCGGTGGCGCGCCGGAGACCGTGCGCGACGGCGAGAGCGGGTTCGTGGTGCCGCCCGAGGATCCGCCGCGGCTCACGGAGCGGCTGGTCACGCTGCTCGGCGACGGCGCGCTGGCGCGCACGATGGGAGTGTGCGGGCGAGCGTACGTGGTCGCCGGCTTCGGGGCGGCGGCCGGGCGAGACCGGCTGCGGCGGCTGCTCGAACTGGACTGAGCCGGGATATAACCGGGCCGGGCCGGCCGACCACGCGGAGTGCAAGGGTGGCCGAGGTGCCGCGACCGGATGCCACTAAGGTGTCGCTCAGCCCGGGACAGAGAGGTTGTCAGCGTGCCCGACCAGACCAACGCCTCGATCGACATCGCGGCTCCCGCCGACGAGATCATGGGCGTCATCGCCGACTTCGAGTCCTACCCGGAATGGATCGACGACATGAAGAAGGTCGAGATCCTCACCTACTACGACGACGGCTGGCCGAAGACGGTGCGAATCACCCTCGACCACACCCTGGTCAAGGACGTCTACGTGCTCGAGTGCGACTGGGTGGAGAACGTCGCGTCCTGGAAGCTCGTCGAGGGGTCGTTGCTGAAGGTGATGGACGGGTCGTACGTGCTGACCCCGAAGGGCGATCAGCTGACGACGGTGACCTACAACCTGACCGTCGACGTGAACATGCCGATGATCGGCATGTTCCGGCGCAAGGCCGAGAAGACGATCATCGACGGCGCCCTGAAGGGCCTGAAGCAGCGGGTGGAGGGCTGACTCTGCCGAGCGGCTCGCCCGCGGCCCGGGCGATCGGATCCCGCCCCGTCGGGCCGCGTGCCGGTGCTGCTCTGCCGATGCTGAGCATCGGCATCGACATCGGTGGGACGAAGGTCGCCGCCGGTGTGGTCGACGAGGACGGCGCGATACTGGAGAGGCTCCAGCGGCCGACCCCCTCGCACAGCCCGCGGGCGGTCGAGGACGCCATCGTGGACATCGTCGGCGAGCTGCGGACCCGGCACCGGGTGCAGGCCGCGGGCATCGGGGCCGCTGGCTGGGTCGACAACACCCAGTCGATCGTCCGGTTCTCCCCGCACCTGGCCTGGCGCGAGGAGCCGCTGAAGGACCGGCTGGTCGATCGGATCGAGCTGCCGCTGATCGTCGACAACGACGCCAACGCCGCGGCGTGGGCTGAGTACCGGTTCGGCAGCGGCCGCGGTGCCTCGGTGATGGTCTGCCTGACCCTGGGCACCGGAATCGGTGGCGGCCTGGTGATCGACGGCCGCTTGTTCCGCGGGACATACGGTATGGCTGGGGAGTGGGGCCACATGATCAGCGTGCCTGGCGGGCATCGCTGCGAGTGCGGCAACCGCGGCTGCTGGGAGCAGTACGCCTCGGGCAACGCGCTGGTCCGCGAGGCGAAAGAGCTGGCCAGCACGAACTCGCCGATGGCATACCGGCTGCTGGAGCTGATGGGCGGCGACCTCGAGAACATCACCGGCCCCAGCGTGACCGCGGCGGCGCTGGAGGGCGAACAGACCGCGATCGAGCTGCTCGCCGACGTCGGCGGCTGGCTCGGCCAGGGGATCGCCAACCTGGCCGCGGCGCTGGACCCGGACCTGTTCGTGATCGGCGGCGGAGTCAGTGCGGCCGGGGACCTGCTGCTGCAGCCGGCCCGCCGGATGTTCTCGCGTACGCTCACGGGCCGCGGCTTCCGGGCCGAGGCGCGGCTGGAGCTGGCGCACTTCCGCAACGACGCGGGTCTGATCGGCGCCGCCGACCTGGCCCGCCGGGCGATGATCGAGCCGCCCGAGTCCGCCCGCTTCGGTTTCTGGCCCCGGCGGCGCAAGGCCCGCGGCGCGAGCAAGCGGTCCCGCCGCCGCGCCCGCCGCACCCCCGACGCCTCCTGAGCCCGGCCGCCGGGGCCCCTGGGGTCCCGGCGCTGTGGTCGCAAATTCCGGCCGTGGCGGGAAAGTGTGGTTGGTCGGGCTGCGGCTGAGCCCGAATATCCGGCCATGGCGGGAAAGTGCGGTGGTAGCCGGCAGGGCGCGCGCGGTGGCAGGGCGCGCGCGGTGGCAGGGCGCGGTGGCAGGGCGCGGTGGCAGGGGCGAACGCCCAAATTCCGGCCGTGGCGGGAAGGTGTGGGTGGTCGGGCTGCGGATGAGCCCGAAAATCCGGCCACGGTGGGAAGTTGTGAGCCCGAGGGGCGCCGAGGCTGCGAATCCCGGCCGTGGCGGGAAAGTGCGGGTCGCGGGCTGGTGGATGAGCCGAGAACCCGGCCGCGGCGGGAAAGTGGGGCTCGTAGGCCCGGGATCAGCCCGAATTTCCGGCCGCGGCGGGAAATTGCGGGGGGCGACAGGGCGCGCCGGGGTGGCCGGGCGGGAAAGCAAGTCCGGCCGTGGCGGGAAAGTGTGGGACGTGGGCCTGCGGATCAGCCCGAGAATGCGGCCGCGGCCGGAAAATGCGGGCGGATGCCCGAAGCGTCGGGCGGAAGTCCGAGGCGTCGGCGATACGCGACCGGGCCGTACGCGACCGGGCCGGCTGTGCGACCGGGCCGGCTGCTAGACGACCGCGCCGTCGTCGCCGGGGGGCCGGGAGCGCGGGAGGTGGAACACCAGGACGCCGAAGCCGCCCATGAAGCCGCCGACGGCGAGCCACCCGGTCCACGACGGCAGGCGGATGCCGAACGCGGCGAGCAGCACGACCACCGCGGCGAAGGCGATCCCCGCCCAGGCCAACAGGATCGGCAGCCGGGGTCGGGCCATCGGCGGCTGCGGCTCGGGGACGTACCGCTCGTCCGGCTCGGGCTCCGGCTTCGCCGGCACCTCGGCACCGGCGAACAGGGGATGGCGGTCGGCCCAGCTCTGGATCGGCTCGACCCGCGGCGGCTCGGGCTCGACCCGCAGCGGCGACTCGGGATCCGCCGTCCGCGGGGGCAGCGGATCGGGGCGGTCCGCGGTCAGATGATAATGCGCGACGAGTTCCGCGAAGGCGCGATCGATGGCCTCGCGATCGTCCCGCCCACGGTCGTCCCCGGCAGGGTCGTCCCCGGCACGGTCGTCGCCGGCCCGGTCGTCCTCGCGCGGTGCACCCATCTGGACCTACTTCGCTGCCGTGGCCAGCCGGGCGAAGAACTCGCTGGTGCCACTGAAGATCAGGTCTGCATCGTAGTCCAGGGTGGCAACGTGATAGCTACGCTCCAGGTGAACGACCTCGAGATCCCGGCTCCGCGTGCGCTCGGTGATGATGGCGAGCGAGGACGGGCCGACCACGTGGTCGGTCCGGGAGCGATAGATCCTGATCGGCTGCTCGACCCGAGGCAACTCCTTCTGGATCACCTTCCACAGCTGAGTCAACGACCACGCCGCATTCAGCGGGGTCCGGTCGTAGGCTCCCTCACTCGTGTCCGGTATGGCGATGTCGCCGCCGATGGCAGCGATGGAGGGCACCACGTGCCGGATGACCGGCATGGTCAACATCACCGGTCCGCGCTCGGCCTGCTCGGCGATCGTGGAGTGCACCGACGGATTGACGAGGCTGAGGCCCGCGACCCGCCGACCCTGCCGGGCGGCGAGCAGCAGGGCCAGCCCGCCCCCCATCGACAACCCGCAGACGAAGGTGTGCTCGCACCGGCTGGCCAGTTCGTCGAACGACGACTCGACCTCGCCGTACCAGTCCTCCCACCGGGTCTGGTTCATCTCCTGCCACGTCGTCCCGTGCCCGGGCAGCCGGGGCACCGAGACCCGGAACCCGTCCCGCTCGAGCCGGTCGGCCCACGGCCGGACCGACGGTGGGGCGCCGGTGAAGCCGTGCAGCACCAGCACGCCGAGCGGACCGTCGCCACCCTCGTACGGCTCGCACCCGGGCAGCACGGTCGGGCAGCCGGTCTGCGCGGCCCGATCGCGGCCGAAGCGGGCCAGGATCAGGTCGAGCCGCTCGCGCAGACCCGCCGTGATCGCCGGCGAAGCAGAGGGGTTCGGCGACGCTGCCGAGGATGTCGTCACCCCGGAATGGTAGACGGCGACAGCACCCCTCGCCCAGGCTTCGGGCGAACGACGTACGTCGGCGGGCGGCCACCGGCCCACCGCGGGCCGACGTTCGCGCCCCGAGCGTCCGCGACACTAAGGTGTGGGGCAACAGGAGGTTCGCGTTGCTCTACTGGTTCCTCAGGCTGGCCGTCGTCGGACCGCTGGTCCGGCTGCTGTTCCGCCCCTGGATGGAGGGTGAGGAGAACATCCCGAAGTCCGGTCCGGCCGTCCTGGTCAGCAACCACATCTCGGCCGGTGACACGTTCGTCCTGCCGGCCCTGATCCACCGCCGGCTGACCTTCCCCGCCAAGGCCGAGCTGTTCGAGGGCACCGGCATCAAGGGCCGCTTCATCGGCGCCTTCATGCGCGGGATCGGGCAGCTGCCGATGGACCGGTCGGGTGGCCGGGCGAGCGCGACCAGCATGGACGGTGTGCTGTCGGTGCTGGAAGCCGGCGACCTGCTCGGCATCTATCCCGAAGGCACCCGCTCGCCCGACGGCCGGCTCTACAAGGGCAAGACCGGCGTGGCCCGGCTGGTGCTGAAGGCCGGCGTACCGGTGATTCCGGTCGGGATGATCAACACCCAGTTCGTGCCGTCCCGGATCCCCGGGGTCAAGACGATCCGGCGGCCCGGCATCCGGATCGGCGCACCACTGGACTTCACCAGGTACGCCGGGGCCGGTAACAACCGCAACGTGCTGCGCTACGTCACCGACGAGATCATGAACGCGGTGATGGAGCTGACCGGGCAGACCTACGTCGACGCGTACGGCAGCTCGGTCAAGGAGGCGCTGGAGCAGGGCAAGGAGTTCCCGGCCAAGGTGCTGTCCCGACCCGGCGACGGGGTAGCCCCACCGCCGATGCCTCTGCCGGGGACGCCCGAGACCGGTGCCAAGACGCCCGAGCCGGCCCCGAAGCCGCTGGTCACGCCCGCGGACGTGGCCGACCTGCCGCCGGCGGTCGGGGACGGCGCCCGATGAGCCGGAAGGACCTGAGCCACGTCCCGCCCGAACCTGAGTCCACCGAGGGCGACGGGAACGGCAAGGGCATCTATTGGGTGTTGAAGAACGTGCTGGTCGGGCCGCCGGTGCGGAAGCTCTTCCGGCCGATCGTGGAAGGCGCGGAACACGTCCCGAAGACCGGACCGGCGATCCTGGCGAGCAACCACCTGTCGTACTCGGACTGGGTGTTCATGCCGATGGTGCTCGACCGGCGGGTGACCTTCGTGGCCAAGTCCGACTACTTCACCGGGGCCGGGATCAAGGGCTGGACCCAGAAGCGGTTCTTCGCCGGCACCGGTCAGGTGCCGATCGACCGCAGCGGCGGCAGCGCCTCCCGCGGCGCCCTGAGCGCCGGGCTGAAGGTGTTGAAGCGCGGCGACCTGTTCGGCATCTATCCCGAGGGCACCCGGAGCCACGACGGCAAGCTCTACAAGGGCCGCACCGGCGTCGCCCGGCTCGCCCTGGAGGCCGAGGTGCCGGTGATCCCGACCGCCGTGATCGGCACCGACGTGATCGCCCCGCCCGGCAAGATCGTCAGCCGGATCGTCAGCCCGACCGTCAAGTTCGGCGAGCCGCTCGACTTCTCCCGCTACGCCGGGATGAGCGAGGACCGGTTCATCCTGCGCTCGATCACCGACGAGATCATGTACGCGATCATGGAGCTGTCCGGCCAGGAGTACGTCGACGTCTACGCCCCGACGGCCAAGGCCCAGGCCGCCGCCGAGGCGAAGCGGGCCGAGGAGGACGAGGTCTCCCCGCAAGCCTGACCATCCCGTCCCCGCCGCGCCCACGCCCAGACCGTTCATGTGACGCGTTTCCGCCGCTCGATCGCCGTCAGGGATCCCGCAAGGGCCCTAGGGCAGTTCGAGCGGCGGATTCGCGTCAAGACCGCGGCAGCTCAGCCGACCGGGCGGACGGTGAGGTCGTCGACGGTCTGCACGATCGGCGCGTTGGTGGCGCTGCTGCCCAGATAGTTCCGGAACCCGACCGAGCCGCCCGCCTGCAGTCCGGCGGAGGAGTCGGTCGCGGTCGCCTGCCAGTTGGCCGGCTCGGCCGCGTCCGCGCGCCAGACCTTCATCCGGAGCGTGGTCGGGCTCGTCCCGCTGACCTGGAACCGCACCTTCAGCTGCGTGCCCGCGGTATAGGTCAGCCCGGTCGAGGTCGCGGCCACGATGTCGGTCGCCGACGACGAGCCGTTCAGCTTGCGGATGCCGACCAGCACCGCGCCACCGGAGTTGATCCGGAGCAGGCCGTTGTATTCCTGGTTGGTGCCGGCCCGGCGGCCGGTGAACTCCAGGTACGTCGCCGCGGTCGGCACCTTGTCCAGCGTCGTGGTCGCGGTCAGGTCGGTCGAGGTGGCCGAGACGCCGCCGAGATAGGCGTTCACCCCGGTGCCGGCGGTGGCCATGGTGGCCCGACCGACCCCGCTGCCGACGGAGAACCGGCTGGCCGAGTTCACCGTCCACGCGCCGCCGCTGTCCGCGCTCCCGAGCCCGCTCGCGGTGGTCCGACCGAACGCGTCGGCGGCGAGGACCGTGTCCGCGCTCGGGCTGACCGTGTGCGACACCGAGCCGGTCGCGCCGTCGTCGTCGGTGACGGTCAGGGTGACCGTCCGCGTGCCGGCGGAGCCGTAGGGGTGAGTCGGGCCGGCGCCGGTGCCGCTCGTGCCGTCGCCGAAGTCCCAGGCGTACGACGCGACGGTGCCGTCGGAGTCGGAGGATCCGGAGCCGTCGAAGGAGCACGTCAGCTGGGTGCAGGTCGCGGTGAACGCCGCGGTCGGCGCGACGTTGGCCGGTGGCGGCCCGGTCACGGTGACCGTCCGGGTCGTGGTCGCGGTCGCGCCCAGGTCGTCGGTCACCGTCAGGCTGACCTGGTAGCTGCCCGAGGCCGGGAACGAGTGGCTCGGGGTCACCCCGGTCGCGGTCGAGTTGTCCGGCGCGAACCTCCAGGCGTACGAGGCGATGCTGCCGTCGTCGCTGGAGCCGGACGCGTCGAAGCTGCAGTCGAGCTGGCTGCAGCTGGAGCTGAAGGTCGCGGTCGGCGGCGGGTTGACGACGCCGCCGGCGGCGGCGAAGTGGGCCTGGATCCGATCGTCGCCGAGCGCCTTGGGATACACCGCCACGTCGGCGATGTCGGCGGCCAGGTAGCCGCTGGTCGGCAGCGGGCTCCACCGGTTGAGCGAGTCGCCGCCGACCCGCCAGTGGCCCCAGAACGCGCCGTCGTCGCTGAGCGTCGAGTCCGACGCGACCAGCGCGCCGTCGACGTACAGCTTGGCGCCGCCGGCGCCCATCGACGCGGCCAGATGGTGCCAGCCGCCGTCGTTGTACGCGTTCGGGCTCGGCAGGGTCTTCTTCACCCCGCCGTCGTCGAAGACCCCGTAGTAGACCTTGCCGTCGTTGCCGAAGTAGAGAACCCGGTCCAAGGTGACGCTCTCCCGGCCGTTGGCGGGGTCGTACATGCTGTCGCTGACCACCACGCCGCCCGAGGTCGAGGTGGTCTTGACCCAGGCCTCGACGGTATACGTCGGCATGGCCGAGACGTCGCCGGTCGAGGCAGCCACGCTGTTCGAGGTGGTGGTCAGGATCGGCGGCGCACCGGGGAACGGTGCCGGCGTCGAGGTGACCGTGAAGGTCCCGGCGAACGTCGCCGCGGTGCCATTGCCGGGGATCGGTCCGGCCGCGCCGAGACTGACCGCGGAGCGCAGGGTCAGGTCGACCGGTCCGGCGGAGTCCGCCGCGGTGCTGCCGGAGGACTCCGAGAACCGCCACAGCGAGGACGCGCCGTCGGCGCGGACCATGGCCGGATAGCTCGGGTAGTCGGCCGAGCCGGCCGTGATCGAGGCCGAGGCGCTGCTGAGCACGGTGTTGCCGGTGGGATCGGTGACCCGCACCCGATAGGTGTGCGACGTTCCGGCGGTCAGCCCGCTGTCGACGTAACCGAGCGAGGGCCGGTCCCAGAACGCCCCGTGATAGCTCGTGGCATAGATCGGCGTGGCCCCGCCGTCGCGGTAGAGCTGATAGGTCAGGTCCTGGTTGTCCTGATCCGAGGCCGCGCGCCAGGAGACCCGGATGGTGCCGGGCGCCTGCGAGAACCCGGTCGGTGTGCCGAGCCCGGTGGGTCCGCGCAGGTTGGGCGCGCTGGCGCGGATCGCGTAGCGGACCAGTCCCTGCTGGGCGGTGCCGTTGGCGGTCGGGAACTCACCCCCCACCGACAGGTAGGTGCTGTTGCCGGCCACGGACCAGGCCGCCTGGGACTGCCCGGTGTAGGTGCCGGCGGTCAGAGTCGGGTACCAGTACAGCTGGGTCGAGCGCGGCTGGCCGTAGAAGTCGGCGTAGCGCGGCCCGGGCTGGCCGGCGCCGCCGGTGAAGATCGGGTGCAGCAGGGTGCCGGTCGCGTTCGTGGTCTCGGCGGCGACGAAGTGGTGGGTCGAGGTGGTGGCGCCCGGGTCGTCCTGGTTGAACGAGCCGAGGTCGGAGCAGTCGTGCTCGTGGCTGGCGCTGTAGACGATGGTCCCGACCACGGTCGTGTCGTAGCTGTCGCCGTGGCAGGAGTTCATCCAGATCAGCTGACCGGTGTTCGGGGCGACCGCGAACCGGCCCTCGAAGTTGCCGCCCTGGGTGAACTGGTAGGCGCTGCCGTAGATGTTGGTGCCGTCGGTGCTGAGGCTGTTGATCGCGGCACTGCTGCCGTAGTCCTTGATCACGAAGTCGCTCGGCCAGGTGCCGGGCTGCGGGCCGGCGGTCAGTACCGAGCCGATCCCGAGCCGGGCCGCCCCGGCGAGGTTCTGGAAACGCCCGGCGACGATCACCCGGGAGCCGTCGGGGGACAGCTGCATCGCGGTCACGGTGGAGTCGGCGGCCGGGTTCCAGCTGAGCAGCGCGCCGGCGCTGGAGTAGGCCGCCAACCGGTTGCGGGTGACGCCGGACGCCGAGCCGAACGTGCCGCCGGCGTACACGGTCGTGTTGGAGGCGGTCAGCGCGTAGACCGTGCCGCTCAGATTGGCGTTGAAACCGGTGACCAAGGCGCCGGTCGCCGTGTCGAATGCGGCGATCCGGTTGTGGGTGGTGCCGTCCACGGTGGTGAACTCGCCACCGACGTAGACCCGGCTGCCGTCGGGGGAGGCCGTGATCACCCGACCCTGCCCGTTCAGGCTGTGGTTGAAGCCGGTGATCAGGGCGCCGGTGCGGATGTCGTAGGCCATCAGGTTGGCCCGGGCGACCCGTTGGGTGGAGTTGGCTGCCGTGCCGGCCGGCCGGGCGTAGGCGAACGAGCCGGTTACGTAGACGGTGTTGCCGACCACGACCTGGTCCCAAGCCACGCCGTCGATCTGGACGGTGGGCAGTGCGTCGGCCGACACAGTGGCCGGCGTGCCGGTGGGCGGCGCGGTGTCCGCCTGGGCGGGCGTCGCTGCGGCAATCAGGCCGGTGAGGCTGAGGGCGGCGGCCAGTGCCGCGGCCGGCAGCCGCGAGGCGAGCCGACGGGTGGCCGACGCTCGCGGGTCGACCGGGCGAGCAGACGCAGTTGTCACGGTCATTCTGACGTGTTCCCCCGGAACTGATACAGCGCCCAGCGCGCCGAGTCCACCAAAACCTGCCGCACGGACGCAGGCTGTGCAGGGCCTGTGACAAACCTTCGCAGGACTGTTACCCGCCGCAGCAAATATCCGTAGGGTTCGTCGTGGCGTCCGCCGGCCGAATATCGGCCCGCCGCCACACGTATAGGCGTCTAGAGTTTCTGCGTGCCCGAGGTGTCCACCGTCCCGTCCCTGGATCAGCTGCATGCGCTCAACCCGGTCCAGCAGCCGACGTACGAGGACACGGGCGAGGTCGCCGACGTGATCGCCCGGCTGCGGAAGCTGCCGCCGCTGGTGTTTGCGGCGGAGTGCGACAAGCTGCGCACCAAGATGGCGAGCGTCGCGGCGGGGGAGGCATTCCTGCTGCAAGGCGGCGACTGTGCCGAGACGTTCGACGGGGTCACCGCCTCGAACATCCAGAACAAGCTGCGGACCCTGCTGTCGATGGCGGTGGTGCTGACCTACGCCGCCCAGGTGCCGATCGTGAAGGTCGGCCGGATGGCCGGGCAGTACGCCAAGCCGCGCAGCTCCGCGGTCGAGACCCGCGGCGGGGTGACCCTGCCGGCCTACCGCGGTGACGCGGTGAACGGGTTCGCGTTCAGTCCCGAGTCGCGGCGGCCGGACCCGCAGCGGCTGCTCGGGGTCTACAACGCGTCGTCGGCGACCTGGAACCTGACCAGGGCCTTCGTCACCGGCGGGTTCGCGCACCTGCGCAGCGTGCACACCTGGAACGCCGACTTCGTGAAGAACTCCGCGGCCGGCGTGCAGTACCAGAACCTCGCCTCGGAGATCGACCGCGCGCTCGCGTTCATGGTCGCCTGCGGGATCGACGACAACGTCTTCGGCACCGTCGACTTCTTCTCCAGCCATGAGGCGCTGATCCTGGAATACGAGCACGCGCTGACCCGGATCGACTCGCGGACGTCGCTGCCGTACGGCACCTCGGGCCACTTCCTCTGGATCGGGGAGCGGACCCGCCAGCTGGACGGCGCCCACGTCGAGCTGCTCCGCCACGTCCGCAACCCGCTCGGGGTGAAGCTCGGGCCGACGACCACAGCCGACACCGCGCTGGAGCTGGCCGACCGGCTCGACCCGGACCACGAGCCGGGCCGGATCACGTTCATCACCCGGATGGGGGCCGGCAAGATCCGCGACGTGCTGCCGGAGGTGGTCGCGAAGGTGACCGCCAGCGGCCGGCAGGTGGCCTGGGTCTGCGACCCGATGCACGGCAACACGTTCGAGGCGCGCAACGGCTACAAGACCCGCGCGTTCTCGGACGTGATGGAGGAGCTGAACGGCTTCTTCGACGTGCACGAGGAGCTCGGCACCTGGCCCGGCGGCGTACACGTCGAGCTGACCGGCGACGACGTGACCGAGTGCGTCGGTGGCTCCGACGACCTGGTCGAGGCCGACCTGGTGAACCGCTACGAGACGCTCTGCGACCCGCGGCTGAACCGGAACCAGTCCCTGGAGCTCGCCTTCCTGGTCGCCGAGCGGCTGACCACCGGCCGGATCAGGCGCGCCAATCCTGTGCAGAACTACGTCC
This sequence comes from Microlunatus ginsengisoli, assembly GCF_039537205.1. Lineage (NCBI taxonomy): Bacteria > Bacillati > Actinomycetota > Actinomycetes > Propionibacteriales > Propionibacteriaceae > Microlunatus > Microlunatus ginsengisoli. The sequence continues at coordinate 263,510 of NZ_BAABAB010000014.1, forward strand.
CCGTCTCGCTCTGACCTCGTCGTTCGACGAGCCCTGAGCTTGTCGAAGGGCATGTAGGTGTGGGTGCCCTTCGACAGGCTCAGGGCACGTAAGTGGTGGGTGCCGGCACGAAACGGGCCGCCTTGACAGGCCCATAGCCGCTCTATACAGTCGATTTCGGAAGGTGACTTCCGAATAGCGGAAGTCATTGACCGTTCAACTCCGTCCGCCCCCCGGCCGGTCTGATCCGTTGCCCCGTCCGAGTTGTCAGGTTCTCAGCGCGCTATAGCGCGCTGAGAACCTGACAACTCGCGGGGAGGTGCTCCGGGGAGGTGCTTCGCTCAGCAGATCTTGTGCTTCTGCCAGCGCAGCTGGTCGTCGTGCGGGACCTCGGTCAGGTGGTGGGAGCGCCAGTAGTACTTCAGCGACTCGTCCGTCCAGCCCTCGTACACCTCGTCCCAGTCGAGGATCTGGCAGTGCGGCTGGGTGGAGGACTCGGTGATCGGCTCGTCGGCCCGCTGATAGCGCATGTCGATCGACAGCCGGACCCGGTTGCCCATCCGGTTCGGCGTGCCGCGGTGCACGGTCAGGCTGTTGAAGGTCAGCACGTCGCCGGCCCGGTAGTCGGCGATGCCCCACGGATACCCGGACTCGCAGATGTACGCCTCCAACTCGCCGGCCCCCGTCGACGCGTGGTAGGTGAGCAGCCCGTCGGCCTGGGACCCGACCAGCACGGTCAGCCCACCGAGCTCCCGCGGGCAGTCACCGAGCGGGAACCAGGCCGTCCAGACGTTGGTGGTGCCCTGGATGTGGATGAAGTCCTGATGCGCCGGCGTCGGCACGAAGTTCGATCCGGGCACCATGATCCGCGCGATCGACAGCGGCTGGCGGATCACGTCGCCGCCGAGCAACTGGCGGTAGAGCCCGAGCAGGGCCGGGTCGTGGCCGATGGCGTGGAAGTCTTGCAGCCGGTAGATGTCGCGATAGGCCTCGATCGGTACGCCGGTGCCGCAGAACGCGGCCGCGACCGGGTCGACCCGGTCGAACGCCTCGACGTCGGCGAGGCCGTCCATCGGATCGGTGCCGTCGACCAGCCAGCCGTGGGCCGCGACGACGTCCATCATCTGCCGGCGCAGGTCGAGCACCCGATCGCGGTCGAGCAGGCCGCGGAAGAACAGGTAGCCGTCCGTCCCCGCCCGGGCCAGCAACTCGTCCGGCCGGCCCAGCAGCGGGGTGGAGTCGACCAGCTCGACGGTCGGGTTCTGCGGCAGGGTGGCGGTCATCGGAGTGCTTCCTCTCGTGCGTGGATCGAACTGTGGGCAGCGGTACGTCGCAGCGCGGTCAGGCGCAGCGTCCAGCCGAACCGGCCGGGGACGTCCAGCCGGGCCGCGTCGTCCGGCCCGGCCGCGGCCAGGTCTGCCGCCCGGCCGACCATCGGCTCGACGCCGATCGAGCGGTACGGCCGTCCGCTCGGCCAGCCGCGGAGGTTGCGCCACAGCAGCAGCGAGCAGGAGTCCGGCTGCGCGGGCGCGTCCCACTCCAGCCGGAGCGCGTGATCGCCGTCGATGACGGTGGCCGTGCGGCAGCCCGGCAGCAGCACGCAGACGGCGGTGCCGTCGTCGGGTCCGAGCCGGTCCAGCCCGCCGGCCGGCCAGGGTTGCCGGACCGGCGCCGGGTCGAGGACGACGGCGACCTGAGTCCCCGGGACCTCCAGTCGCGCGCGGGGGCCGACCTCCAGCAGCACGTGCACGGCGTGCAGGAACCGGGTCCCCGGCGTGCCCTCGATCGTGTAGTCCAGCCGCAGCGCGTCGTCGGCCGGCGTCGCCCGCCGGGTCAGGGTGCCGGATCCCTCGACCCGGACGCAGTCCGTCGCTCCCGCGGACTGCCACCTCCGGGTCCAGGCGTCCCCGTGATCCGGTTTCCCACGGACCGTCGGGAAGCACTCCTCGGCGCCGCCGGCGTCGACGAACGGCGCCCCGGGTGCCACCCCCAGCCGCGCCCCAGCGACGGCCGGGTCGGGATTGGTCCAGAGCCACTCCCGGTCGGCCGTCCGGAGCGAGGTCCACCGGCCGCCGTGGTCGGGGTCGGTCCGCAGCGTGAGCGGGACGCCGGTCCAGCCGTCGGTCACGGGAGCGCCTCGAAGACCAGCACGTCGGCGTCGGGTGCCAGGGCGAACGGGACGTCGATTCCGGCCGCCGCCTCCCGCCCGGTCAGCACCCGGTCGCCGGGGGAGAGCCGGTAGCTCCGCTCCGGGTCGAGCGTGCCGGGCCGGAGCCGGACAGGATCCGAGTAGCCAGGACGCGCATAGACCAGGATCGCGGTCTGCGCGGCGGACCCGTACTCGATCGCGTAGACGTCGTCGCCCGGTCGGCCGTGCTGCTCGACCCGGCCGGTGTGCACGGTCGTCCGGATCGAGCGGTACAGCTCGACCAGCCGGGTGGCCCGGGCCAGCTCCACCTCGTCCCAGGCGAGCAGGTCGGCCCCGATCCCGAGTACCCCGGCCATCGCCACCGCGAAGCGGAACTCCAGGCTGGCCGGGTCGCGGTCCAGCCGGTCCGGCTCGTCGGTGACCCACGAGCTCATCAGGTGCGGCCCGTACGCCGAGAGGAAGCCGTGCTGGATCGCCAGCCGGTCCCGCGGGCCGGTCTCGTCGCTGGTCCAGACGACGTCGCACAGGCCGAGCACGGCAGGGTCGATCCGGCCGCCGCCGCCGCTGCAGGCCTCGACCGTGACGTGCGGGAACTCGTCCCGCAGCATCCGCATCACCCGGTAGTAGCCCTGCGCGTGCTGCACCGACCACTGCCGACCGTACGGGTCGCCGGGCCGGCCGCCGTCGCTGACCGGCCGGTTCATGTCCCACTTCAGGTACGTGATCCGCTCGTCGGCCAGCAGCTCGCGCAGCCAGGTCTCGGTCCACTCCACGACGTCGGGCCGGCCGAAGTCGAGCACGTACTGGTTGCGAACGGTGATCAGCGGCCGGTCGCCGGCCCGGTAGATCCAGTGCGGGTGGTCGCGGAGCACCGCGGCGCCTGGGTTCACCGCCTCCGGCTCGACCCAGATGCCGAACCGCAACCCGCGGTCCAGCACGCCGCCGATCAGGGGATCGAGGCCGTCGGGGAAGGTCACCGGGTCGGGCCGCCAGTCACCGAGTCCGTGCCGGTCGTCGTGGCGGCCGGCGAACCAGCCGTCGTCGACCACGAACACCTCGGCACCGATGGCGGCCGCCCGCTCGGCCAGGGCGAGCTGGTGATCGGGTCGGACGTCGAAGGTGGTGGCGTACCAGGAGTTGTAGACGATCGGCCGGTGTTCCTCGGCGAGGTCGCGGGCCAGCCAGCCGCGCTGGTGGTCGTGCCAGCGCCGCCGGATCCCGGCGGCCCCGTCGGGCGCGTGCACGCCGAGCACGGTCGGCGTGCGGAACTGCTCGCCCGGGTCGAGCCGGACCACGCAGGACTCGTCGTCGACCCCGCCGGCGATCCGGACCCGGTCGCGGAACGGCACCGCGTCCACCAGCAGCCGCCACGAGCCGCTCCAGGCCAGCGCTACGCCGAAGGCCGGCCCGTTCGGATCGGCGAGCCCGGACACCCGGACGGCCGGGGAGTAGGTATGCGACGTGATGCCCTGCCGGCTGCCGATCGAGAGCTCGCCGGCCGGCAGGGTGACCCGGCTCGGGGTGAACTCGCGCGCCCACGCGCCGGCCAGCAGGTCGACGCAGGCGCCCGGTCCGATCGGCAGTTCCCAGGCCGGCCCGAACGCCCGCGGCAGCTCGACCGGGTGCTCCCCGGTGTTGGTGATCACGACGTGCTTGGCGACGACGTCGTGCTCGGTCGAGGTCTCGATCACCAGCTCGATGGCGAGCGTCCCGGTGTCGTCCCGGGCCTGCGCCGAGAACCGTGTGCGCGGACCGTCCCGCCGCACCTCGACGCACTCGGCCGGCCAGCTCAGCCGGGCGCCGAGGAGTCCGTCGCCGTGGTCCACGATCAGGTCGGCGCCGCGGACCTGCCGGGTGCCGAGGGCGGAGTACTCCGAGGGCAGCCGGTCCGGTTCGGTCTCGAACCCCGCGCGCGCGCTCGGCGCCCACGGACGTACGTCGCCGGCGGTCCAGTCCTGCAGCACCGGCCCGCCGCCGTCCGCCGCGAGATCGACGACGTAGCGGCTGGTGGCGGTCGGCAGGGTCCAGCTCACTTGTTGGCCCCGACCAGCAGCCCGGAGACGAAGTGGCGCTGGAACGCGAAGAACACGATCGTGGTCGGGATCGCGGCGATCAGCGACCCGGCGGCGATCACGTTCCACTGGCTGGTGTAGCCGCCCTGCAGATTGAGCAGGGCCGCCGTGATCGGGAACTTCACGTCGGTCCGGAGCACGGTCAGTGCCCAGAGCAGGTCGTTGAACACCCAGGTGCTCTCCAGCGCGGCCAGTGCCGCCATCGCCGGACGGCAGAGCGGCAGCACGATCGTGCCGTAGATCCGCAGGTCGCCGGCCCCGTCGATCCGCGCCGACTCGAAGATCTCGTTCGGCAGCGAACGCATGAACCCGTACAGCACGAAGGTGAAGAAGCCCATCCCGAAGCCCACCTGGACGACGATCAGCGCCAGCAGCGAGTCGTAGATGCCGAGCGCCTCGCAGATCTTGGCGACCGGGATCAGCAGGATCTGCGGCGGAAGCAGGTTGCCGGCGAGCATCAGCAGCAGGAACCCGCGGGCGAACGGGATCCGGTACCGGCTCAACGCGAACGCGGACAGGGATGCGAGGAAGAGCACGGCGACAACCGTGCAGACGGTGACGATGATGCTGTTCCGCATCGCCCCGCCGATGTTGCCGTCGACCCACGCGGTCTGGAAGGCGGAGAAGGTGAACGACTGCGGCCAGGTACCCAGACCGTTGGTCGCGAGATCGTCGAAGCTGCGGACCGCCACCAAGATCACGAAGACGATCGGCAGCAGCCACAGGATCGAGACGGGTGCCATCACGGCGTGGAAGACCCAGCCGTTCTTCCGGCGCCGCCGGGACGGGGGCGGCGCGGTGACAGGTGTGGTGGGAAGCGTTGCGGTGGTCATCTCACTCCTCCCGGGTCGCGCGGACCAGATAGGTGATGATGAAGGCGATCGCCAGCAGGAAGATCACCACGGCGAGCGCCGATCCGTAGCCGAGGTTCACCAGCGTGAAGCCGACCTGGTACATGTACGTGCTGAGCAGCTGCGTGCTGTTGTACGGGCCGCCGCGGGTCATCGCCCAGACGATGTCGAACGTCCGCAGCGAGTCGATCACGGTGACCGCGAAGATCACCGTGTTCACGTTGCGCAGCTGGGGAAACACGATGAAGCGGAACCGCTGCCACCAGGAGGCACCGTCGACCGCGGCGGCCTCCTCCAGCGTCGGGTCGCACCCCTTCAGGCCGGCCAGGTACAGCACCATGATGTAGCCCGCCTGCCGCCACAGCGCGGCGATCAAGATCGCCGCCAGTGCAGTGTTCGGGTCCGCGAGCCACTGGTGCTGTCCGGTGTCGATCCCGATCGCGGCCAGCACGGTGTTGATCGGACCGTCCGGCTGGTAGAGCACCCGCCAGAACAGGCCGGTCACCGCGAGGGCGAACACCATCGGCAGATAGATCGCGCTGCGATAGACGCCGACGCCGCGGCGCGGCCGGTTGAGGGCCAGGGCGAGGGCCAGCCCGATGATCACCGACAGGCCGCCGAACGCGATCGCCCAGATGATGTTGTTCTCGAAAGCGGTCTTGAAGATCGGGTCGTGGAGCAGGTTCTGGTAGTTCTTCAGCCCGATCGGCTCGGCGGGCCCGACGCCGTACCACCGGGTGAAGGACAGCTGGAAGCTGTTGAACGCCGGCCAGAACACCCAGAACAGCTCGATCGCCAGCGGGACGAGCAGCAGCAGCCAGACCACGGGCGGCACCCGGGCGGTGACCGGGCGGCGGCGATGACCCGACCGCCGGCGGCCGACCGGCGGTGCGCCCGGGGGGCCGGTGGTCGTCGCTTCGGTGTCGGTCATCGAACTCATCGAGGGCTCGGCACGGTTACTGGTTCCAGACCTGTTGGGCCGCGGTCTGCCAGTCCTTGAGGATGCTCGCGACCTGGTCCGGATGGTCCAGGAACTTGGTCAGCGCGGTGTCGGCCGTGGTCTGCAGCGCGTCGCTGGAGTCCCGGTTGAAGAACTGGGTGATCTCCTTGGTCTCGCTGAGCAGCTTGATGCCGTGCTGGACCAGCGGCGAGAACTTGCTGGTGTCCACCTCCGAGGATGTGGGCAGGTTGGACGAGCCGGAACCCTGGATGTAGGCCTGCTGCTGGACCGGTGAGGCCAGATAGCTGAGGAAGTCCTTGGTCGCGGCTGGGTTCTTGGTCTTGGAGCTGGCGAAGAAGCCGTCGGTCGGAGCCTCCTCGGCGGACGGGATCGAGGGGTCGATGGTCGGTACGGAGAAGAAGTCGATGTCGTCCTGCATGTTGCTCGGGAAGTACGTGGTGACGAAGGCGCCGATCAGATACATCGCCGCCTTCTTGTTCGCCAGTGGAAGGGCGGCCTCCTGCACGCTGTAGGAACGACCCTTCGGGTCGAAATAGGGGATCAGGGTCGCGTAGGTGTCCATCACCTTGCGGACCTCGGCGCTGTCGAAGGAGTGCTTGCCGGCCAGCAGCTCCCGGTGGAACTGCGCGCCGTTGATCCGCAGGTCCAGGTAGTCGAACCACCCGGATGCCATCCAGGCGGTCGATCCGGTGCCGCAGGTGAGCGGGTAGACGCCCTTGCCCTTCAGGGTGTCCAGCATCCCCATGAAGTCGTCCCAGCTGGTGACCGGCTTGACGCCCCACTCCTCGAACGCGGACTTGCGATAGAAGATGCTCCACCAGTAGTAGCTGGTCGGGACGAAGATCTGCTTCCCGTCGTCGCCGGTGGACAGCGCCTTCAGGGCGGGTGAGAACTTGGCGCACGCGCCGTCTCCGGTCCACATGTCCGACACGTCCAGCAGCAGGCCCTTGCTGGCGTAGTCGCGGGCGACCGAGCCCGCCAACCAGGTGATCACGTCGGGCGGGTTGGCCGACGTCAGGTAGGTGGACAGCTGGGCGCGGAACTGTTCGGTCGCGACGGTGTTCAGCGTCACCGGGTTGTTCGTATAGCCCTTGACAACCGACTCCAGGGCCGCCTTGGGCTTCGGGTCGGAGAGGTCGGACTGCAGGGTGAGTGCGACGCCCGTCGACGCGCCGCCGCTTGCGCTGCCGCTGCTCGAGGTGCTCGGAGTCGAGCCGCCGCCGATGCAGCCGCTGAGCAGGAACGAGCCGCCGAGCCCGGCACCGCCGAGCAGCAGGCTCCGCCGGGTGATGGCGCTGGTGGGAAGCTGTGCCGGCCTCATGATCATTGCTCTCCTCTGAACGGTGGGAATGTGGGTGTACGTCCTTGGCTCACGCCGATGCGCCCTGAGCCTGTCGAAGGGCGGCTTCCGCCAGCAGCGAGCCGGTGGCGAACGCCTGGTTGCACGCGCGTTGCAGCGCGATGTCGGCCCACATCGCGTGCTGCGGAGCCGCATTGGAACAGACGATGGTTCCGCGGGCGCCGATCCGGGTGGACTCGTCGACCGCGAGTCGGCAGAACTCCGCACCGACCGGTCCCTCCTCGAAGCGTCCGTCGCGCGGCGTGTACCCGATCCAGCCCTCGCCGAACACGACCGGCACCCGGTGCGCTGCCGCCCAGTCGCGGGCCACGGCCAGCCAGAGCCGCAGGGTGGTGATCATCTCCTGTTCCCAGGCGGGGTAGTGCCGGTACAGCCAGCGGTCGATCGCCTCGGCGTCGCCCCAGTCGTGGACGTAGATCTCCGGCTCCGCGACGATCGTCGCGGTCAGCCGCCAGCCGGCGTCCGGCGCCCAGTCGCCGATCCGCGGCGCACCGGGCAGCAGGATCTCGCGATCCGCACGATCCTGGTCGAACTCGGACGCCGGTCCGCGCAGGCCGTACTCCGCGATGAACGCGCCCAGCACGCCGTAAACGTACGGATGGGTGACCAGGACGTCGATCGTCTCCGGGATCCCGCGCATGGCGCCGACGGGCACGCGCGCGTAGTTCACGGTGACCGGGCGGTCCGGGTGCCGATCGTGGAAGGCGCCCAGCCCGCGCTCCAGCCGCGGGCGGAGGGCGACCACTCGCTCGTCGGGGTCGGCCGGCAGCCCGTCGGCCAGGTGGCCGATCTGGACCTCGTTGTGGATCTCGGTGAACGCGATCCGGTCGGCCAGGCCCTGCTCGTCGAGGAAGTCGACCAGGTCCGCCAGCGCCAGCGCCTGAGCCTCGGCGCGCCGCTCCGGGTCGATCGCCATCAGGGCATCGCACCAGGCCGGATCGGCGGCGAACGACGAGCTCTGCTGGTACTCCCAGGACGAGAGGATCACGAAGCAGTCGTGCCGTGCGGCCGCGCGGAACAGGTCCAGCAGCTGCGCCCGGGCGTCGATCGTGGTCGGCTGCTCGACGTCGTACCAGCGGACCCGGCGGCCGTAGCCGTTCCCCAGCGGGCCGAGCCGAACCGCGGAGGTGTCCAAGCCGCTGCCGAACAGCAGATAGGGCATGGCGCAGATCCGGACGGTGTTGTAGCCGCGCTCGACCGCCTCCGCGAACGCCGCGTCGAGGTCGGCGAACGGCTCGCCGGGGCCGGTGCGGACGTACCAGGAGAAGTCCCACAGCGTGATCGTCAGCTTGTCCGGGAGATGGGCCGGCAGGGGGATCGGCTGGTAGCTCACGACATGCTCCCGGTCGGTTGGATCTGATGGCTGAGGTCGAGGGCGAGCTCGTTGCTCGGGTCGACGGCGAGGACGGCGTCCAGCTGGGTACGGGAGCCGGTCGCGTCGCCGGCGAGGAACGCGAGTTGGGCCCGGAGCAGCCCGACGGCGAGATCGCGGCGATGCTGCACGTCGTCGTCGAACAGCATCAGCGCCGGCAGCGAGGTGGCGAAGTAGTCGACGGTGGCCGGAGTCTCGGCCAGCAGGTCGACGTGGTCGGTCAGGCCGTCGACCAGGCGATCGGCGAAGTCGTCGTCGCCCAGCCGCCGGGCGGCGAGCACCGAGTAGAAGGTGTTCTCCGAGTACGCCTGCGGGCTCATCTCGGCGAAGTCGCCGACGGCGCTGGCGGCCTCCCGCCAGGCCATCGCCGCGCGCGCCGGGTCGGTGGCAGCCGCGGCATCGCCGAGCGCCAGCCATAGCCGAGCCGGGTTCGCGAGCGGGTGGCGTGCCTCGCCCAGGCTCGCCGGTGGGTCCAGTGCCGCCTCGAGCTGGGCGACGGCCAGGGCCGGATCGCCGCCCTGCCGGGCCTGCCCGGCGAGCGCGAGCCGGGTCCGGTCCCACGCCCGCAGCACCTGGCCCTCGCCGCCTTCCCAGGGCTGGAAGGCACGAGCCTCCAGGATCGCCAACGCCTCGTCCGCGCGACCGGCGGTGAGCAGCAGATGGACGAAGGCGATCGACAAGTCGTCGCGATCGTCCACCAGCAGGCTGCGCTCGTCCAGCCGGCGCAGCCGTCCGTCCGGGGCGGCACCGATCCGCTCCAGCAACTGGTCGCTCTCGAAGAGCAGCCGGGCGTCGTCCGGGGCGACCAGCAGGGCCCGGTCGTACGCCTCGATCGCGGCCATCGGATCGTGCTCGTGGTTGTACGCCGCGAGCCCGATGTTGCGCCAGACCACCGGATCGTTCGGATCGAGGTCGGCCGAGCGCCGCCACTGGGCCAGCGCGTCCGCCGGCCGGCCGTGCGCGAAGCACCAGTGGCCGAGCAGCGCCGCGGCGCACGCGTCGTCGGGATCGGCGGCCAGCGCCGCTTCCAGGGCGGCCACGTCGTCCAACCGAGAGGCGAAGTTCCAGGTGCGATCGGCGCCGCGCGCCCGCTCCCGGACGGCTGCCGCCTCCGCCGCCCGGCCCAGCCGATCCAGCATCGCGGCGGCGTGGTAGTCGGCCAGCGCCGCGCAGGCGGTCTGGCCGAGCGGCCGCCGCCGGTCGGCGACCCTCGCCTGCTCGCAGAGCGCGACACCGGTCGCCAGCTCACCGATCCGGGCGTTCTCCAGCGCCACGTCGAGCAGGGTCTGCGCCTCGGACAGCCCGCCGCCGGTGCCGGATCGGTTGGCGAGCAGCCGCCCCCAGGCGTCCAGGGGATCCAGCGCCAGCGTCTTGGCCAGCAGCGCATCGGCCTCCGCCGGCCGGCCCAGCCGGCGGAGCAGCACGACGGCGAGGTCGCGGGCCTGGAGCTGGTCCGGGCGGGCGCGCAGCGCGGCCTCGACCCGCTGCAGGGCGGTGATGTACCGGCCGTGCCGGGCGTCGATGATCGCCAGCTGGTGGCTGCCGGCGGCGAACCAGGCGTCGTCCCAGGAGGCCTTGGCGAACGCGTCGTAGGCCTCCTCGTCGCGGCCGAGCCGGGCGAGGGTCAGCCCGAGCAGGTAGGAGGGCTCCCCGGTCTCCGGGTTCGGGTTCAGCGCGGTCAGCCGCTCGATGGCGACCTCGAGATGAGCAGCCGCGTCGAGGTAGCGGGCCTCCCGGTAGCGACGTGCCCCGAGCGCGGTCCGGGTCGGCGCGTGACCCGGGTCCCGGGCCAGCGCCTCCTCCCAGTAGGGCTCCGGCGAACGGGTGGCGTGCCGGTACTGCTCGAGGTGGCGGCCGGTCAGGTACAGCTCCTCCACGGTGCCGATCTCGGCCGGCGGCCGTGGCTCGCGGGCGGCGCGGAGGTCGGCCGCCGCCGTCGTTGTCGCGGGGGCTCGCCAGTCGAGCACGGTCCGCCCTCCGGCTCGCACCGTGACCCGGACCGGCGCCTCGGCGGCGGCCAGCCGGGCGGGCCGGCCGGGACCGAGCGGAAGCGTCTCGACCCGGATCGCCCCGGCCGGGTCCTCGAAGCTCACCTCGGCCTGGCCGAGATCGCTCGTGGCGTCCAGCAGCAGCGTCGCGGCTTCTCCGTCGGTGCGGATCCCGAGCGCGACGTCCAGGCCGGCCGCGACGGCCGGCCCGGTGCCGGCCAGCGGGTACCAGTACTGGGAGAAGGCCTTGGTCTCGCCGGGCGCGAGCCGGGAGAAGTCGGGCTGGTTGTCGGTGAAGACGCCGGCCATCAACTCGATGTACGTCGCGTCGTCGTCGGCCAGGTTGCGGTTCCAGGCCCGGCCGAACGAGGCGTCGCCCCAGGTCCACTGCTTCTTGCCGACGGCGTACCGGTGGTCGGCCCAGTGCACGAAACCGCCTCCGGCCCGGTGGTCGTACCCGCCGAAGAAGTCGCCCGCGGAGTCCACGCACATGTACGACGTCGGCACCGGGATGTTGCGGGGCCAGTCCAGCCGGTCGCCGGGCACCCGGTGGGCGCTGCCCGGCCGCGTGTCGAGCCCGCGCCGGCTCGGGTAGTCGACTCCGTAGTAGGTCCGGTCCGCGGCCGGGAAGCCGGTGACCGCCCGCTTCGCGTGGTCGGCGACCATCGTCACGTCGGCGGGGAAGAACGACTGGTAGTCGTCGTGCACGCGGGCGGCGACGTTGGCCCACCAGAGGAAGGTCTGCGGTTCGTCGCTCCGGTTGAACAGCCGCACGCGGAGCTCGATCAGCGTCGAGTCCGGCCGGAGCCGGACGCCGTGCATGCCCTTCATCCGGGCGAACGGGTCGTGGTCGGAGCACCAGACGATGCCGTCCGACTCGTCGATCTCCCAGGCGGTCGGCAGGAAGGTGGCCGGGCGGTGGTGCTGCGGCCAGTTGAACTCCACCCCGCCGGCGAGCCAAGGCCCGGCGAGGCCGACCAGCGCCGGCTTGATCACCGGGTTGGCGTAGAAGATCGGGTAGCCGGTCCGCTTGTCCAGCGCCAGCTGGATCCGGCCGCCGAGCTCGGGCAGCACGAGCACCCGCAGGTAGGCGTTCTCCAGGTGCAGGCCGAGCCACTCGTGGTCGGCGCGCGTCTCGCTGATCCGGTCGTGGAACGGCAGCGGGAACACCCGGCCGCTCGATCCCTGGTAGACCCGGCGGTCTAGGTAGGCCGGGTAGCGATCCGGCTGCTCCGGCAGGTAGGTCGGCATCACGACGGGTGCCGACCAGACGGCGACCGGCGCGTCGGCGAGCCGCTGGGGGCGGGCCGGGAGGTCGAACGCTTCGTCGGGCACATCGCCAACGTAGGCCGGTCGAGCGGCCCGATGGAATGCACGAATCGACGGTCAACCTGGACGATTCTCTGATCGGCGTAGGCTCACGGCGTGTTCATTCGCGACGGCTTTCCGGGTCAGCGACTGCACGTTCTCCCCGCCCCGCTGGTGCAGCAGGCCGCGGGCCGGGTGCCGACCTCGCGGCTGCTGGTGACCGATGCTGGATATTTCCCGCATGCCGCCATGCACGGCCGGGTTCGTCGTAGCGGCGCCGCCCAGGCCATCGTGATCATGTGCGCGGACGGGTCCGGCTGGTGCGAGCTGGACGGGCTGCGGCACGACGTCGGTCCCGGCGAGGTCCTGGTGATCCCGCCGAGGCTGCCGCACCGCTACTACGCCGACGCGGAGCGCCCCTGGTCGATCTGGTGGCTGCACGTCACCGGCGAGGACGTACCGGACCTGCTGACCGCGATCGGGCTGAGCGCCGGGTCGCCCACCGCCACGATGGCCGACCCGATCGGGATGTTCGCCCTGGCCGAGGCGGTCTGCGACGTCCTGGCCAGGGACGAGACCTCGGCCAGCCTGACCGCGGCCGCTGGTGCGGCCTGGCACCTGCTGGCCAAGCTGGCGGCCGAGCGGGACGGCCGATCGAACGGCCGGGCGCCCATCTCCCGGGTTCAGGACCACCTCCGCGAACACCTGGCGGCGCCGGTCGACGTGTCGGCGCTGGCCGAGCTGGCCGGCTTCAGCCCGTCCCACTTCTCGGCCCGGTTCAAGGCGGTCACCGGCTTCTCGGTCACCGAGTACGTCAAGCGGCTGCGGATGGCCCGGGCCCGCCAGTTGCTGATCACCAGCGACCACACGGTGGCCGAGATCGCAGCTGCCGTCGGCTATGCCGACGCCTTCTACTTCTCCCGCCAGTTCCATGCGGTGAGCGGGCTGAGTCCGCGGGCCTTCCGCGACCGCAACGCCCAAGAGGTGCTGCTCAGCTGACCGGGTCGCCGCTCCGGTGGTCAGTTGGTGTCGGTCGTCGCATCGAATCGACCAGTGGAGCCGGCGTCGGCGCCAGTTGGCAAGATGGCCCATCGTGATCGATCTGCGCTCCGACACCGTGACCAAGCCGACCGAGGCGATGCGGGCCGCGATGGCTGCGGCGCCGGTCGGGGACGACGTCTACGGCGAGGACCCGACCGTCCAGGCGCTGGAGGCTCAGGTCGCGGCCCTGCTCGGTCACGAGGCCGGGCTGTTCTGCGCCAGTGGGTCGCTCGCCAACGTGCTGGGCGTCCGGTTGCTGGTCGAGCCCGGCCAGGAGGTGGTCTGCGACGTCACCGCGCACATCGCTCGCGCGGAGATGGGCGCCCACGCGGCGCTGCACGGGCTGACCATGCGGACCTTCCCGTCCGTCCGCGGCCGGCTGGACGCGGGTCAGGTCGCCGCGATCGTCGCACCGGACGCCGGGCCGTACCTGGTCTCGACGGCGGCCGTCGCAGTGGAGAACACGCACAACTTCGGCGGCGGGACGATCCAGCCGTACGAGCAGCTGGCCGAGGTGGCCGAGCTGTGCCGCAGCACCGGAATGGGCTACCACCTCGACGGCGCGCGGCTGTGGAACGCGCACGTGGCAACCGGGGTGGACCTGCCGGCCTACGGGAAGCTGTTCGACACGGCCAGCGTCTGCTTCTCCAAGGGTCTCGGTGCCCCGGTCGGCTCGGTCCTGGTCAGCAGCGCGGACAACATCGCCCGCGCCCGGGTCTGGCGCAAGCGGCTCGGGGCGGGTTGGCGGCAGGCCGGGATCCTGGCCGCGGGTGCCGCGTACGCGCTGGACCACCACGTCGCCCGGCTCGGCGACGATCATGCGGCGGCGCGCACGTTCGCGACCGCGGTCGCTGAGCGGGCTGCCGAGGCCGTCGACCCGGCCGGGGTGGAGACGAACATCGTCGTGCTGGACACCGCCGACGTACCCGCCGGACCGATCGCCGCCGAGGCGGCCGTCCACGGGGTGCTGGTCTCCGCCCTCGGCGCGCACATGATCCGCGCGGTCACGCATCTGGACGTGACCGCGGAGCAGTGCCACGACGCCGGGGAGATCCTCGGCGGACTGCTGGCCGGCGCCCGCTGAACCGGAGGCACACCGGCGACAGAGCCGCGTGCGGAGGATCGCCAGATCCGGACGGTCAGACCGGACGGCAGTTCCAGTCGGCATCGGCCTTGCTCCGGCAGACCACCGTGTCGTCGAAGTCCATGATGCCGTACGGCAGCGCGTGGTCATCGGTGGCGAACAGGTTGCGGGCGAATCCGCACGGGTCGAGCGGGATCTGCGGCTGGATCCAGCGGCCGTCGCCGTCGAGCAGGAACAGCCAGGGCGGGTTCCAGCCCATGGCGGGGCAGGCGAGGTCATCCGGCGAGCTGACCCGCTGGCTCGGCAGCTCAAGATAGGTCAGCAGGGCGTCCAGGTCGCTCGCACCGGTCGCCCGGCGCTCGAGGCCGGCCGTGGCCGCCGGCGTCGGCGTCGCGCCCGCGCCGTCCTGGATCGCACACAGCACAGCCGCCTCGGGACGGAAGCCCGGTGGCACGCTGCCCGCCCCGAGCGCCGGCGGCGGGTCGATATAGCGCTTGAACGCGCCCAGCGCGAGACAGCCCGGCCAGTCGTCGTGGATCTCGGCCGGCGGCGCCGGCGGCTCGTCGATGGTCCGGCCGCCGGTGGAACAGGCGCCGGCGAGTGGGAGCAGGATGGCGGCGGACAGCGCGGCCAACCGCGTGCGGCGCCCTCCACCCGACATCTCGTCAGTGTGGCAGGGAAGGGGCACCGGTAGGTTGGCCGGTATGAAGATCAACCACCTCGGGCACTCGGCCGTCCTCGTGGAGACCGGCGAGGCCCGGGCCCTGCTCGACCCCGGCAACCTGTCCGACGGCTGGCACGGGCTCACCGACCTGGACGCGATCCTGGTCACCCACCAGCACCCGGACCACCTGGATCCCGAGCAGCTGCCGGCGCTGATCCGGGCCAACCCGCACGCCCGGATCATGGTCGAGCCCTCGATCATCGGGCTGATCGAGGACGGCACGCTGCCGCAGCTCGGGCCGGCCGACCCGATCCACGCCGGCGAGCAGACCGCGATCGGCGACCTGCTGATCGAGGCGGTCGGCGGGCACCACGCGATCATCCACCGCGACATCCCGCGGATCGGCAACGTGGGGTACGTCCTTCGCAGCGAGGGCCAGCCCACCTTCTTCCATCCGGGCGACTCGCTGGAGGTGGCGCCGGGCGGGGTGGACGTGCTGGCGATCCCGACGTACGGCCCGTGGGCGGCGATGAAGGAGACCATCGACTTCGTCCGGGCCGTCGGCGCGATGGAGGGCTTCCCGATCCACGACGGGCTGCTCAACGAACGAGGCTTCGGGCTGATCTTCGGCCGGGTCAACGCGATGACCGAGACCAAGGCCTTCGACCTCCGCGGCGGCGCGACCCGGGAGTTCTGACTCACAGCTCACGCGGGTGCCTCCCCCGGCGCACCCGGCTCTGCGGAAACTGTGCAGCTGTTGCAGCCGCCGCCGGCGTGTCGCTGCAACAGCTGCACAGTTTCCGGGCCGGGAGGCTGGGAGGGGTCAGGCGCGGAAGGTAGGCGGAGCGACCTGGAGGTCCTTCCAGACGAACGGCGGGACGCGGGCCAGCAGGCCGTGGGCGACGTCGGCGCAGAGGCCGATCAGGAGCGTGTCGTGCTGGCTCGGGAAGAACCGGATCAGCTGGCCGTCGATGCTGAAGGCGGGCGGCCGCATGCTCATCAGGTATTCCATCTGACGCGGATGGATCACGTCCGAGGCGAACTTCGGCGAGGACGTGCGCACCTTGAACGCGTCGTTGAACTCTTCGCTCTCGAACCGCACCTTCTCCCCGCCCCAGCCGCCGACGCCGACGGACAGCATCGGCAGCGAGAACGGCATCACCATCGCGAGCACCGTCTCGTCGTGGTGATCGGTCACGGTGCGGGTGGTGGTCCGGCCCTCGGAGTCGGTGCTGGTCTCGGTCCGGGTGGTCTCCCAGCGGTGGACGAACGCCTCCAAGGGCAGCCCGTCGTTGTCGCCGCGGATCACGTCCTCGGTGCGGTGACCGTGCCCGACGGTGGTCAGCCCGTACCTGGAGATCAGCGCGTCGTCACGGCCGACGTAGAACCAGTCGCGGCGGTAGAAGCCGAACCCGGGCGCCGGCGTCGGGACGGCGTACGTCCCCCCGCCCCGCGCGATCGCCTGCGCCACCGGCGCCAGGGCCTCCAGGTAGTCGGTCAACTCGTCGGCGTTCTTCGGCGCACCGACCGAGACCAGGTGGTTGCCGTCGATGCTCAGGTCCACGCCGCGCTCAGCGCCGAACGCGCGGATGGCCGGCACCGCGGCGTCCAGCATCGCGCGGGCGTACGTCGGGTCGTCGGCGCTGACCGTGAGCCCGGCCTCGATGTCGTACGACGGCGCGGTGATCCCGATCCGCGGCCTTCCCGCGGTGAGGAAGAGGTCTGGCAAGGCGGTCGGCAGGGTCAGGCTGGCCAGCCGCTGATCGAATTTCGGGCCGCCGCCGGTGTAGGCGTACTCGAACACCCGGAACGGGATCCCCTCGGCGGTGCTGCCGCTGACCAGTTCGTCGGGCTTGCGGCTCAGCCCGATCCCGAACGGCGGTGCGTGGTGGTCGAGCACCGCCTCCAACGGTGGCGAGGAGTCGAAGGTCCAGCCGCGCTGCTTCAGGCCGCGGACGTACCGGACGCGGCGGAAGATCAGCAGTCCGACCACGATCACGATCACGGCCACGACCGCCAGGACGATCCATCCGGTGGTGCTCATCGGTCCGTTGCTTCCTCTCGACGTTTCGCTGGGCGCTCGAGCAGGCGCGGGGCCGGCTCGACCGGATAGATCGCGGAGTCGATCGCCGGCCCGCCGATGATCATGCGGACGGTGATCGACTCCCCGCCCAGGGTAACGGCGAGGAAGGCCGTCCAGACCGGTTCCGGGGCCATGATCACCGCGGCCGGCGCCCGCCACGACGTCTTGAAAACTGGTCGGCTTCGCGGGGCAGCCGTTCGTCGTGGGATGCTTCCGGACACGTGCCCGGGGTCGGTGTAATTCCGAACCGGCGGTGATAGTCCGCGACCCGTCCGCAGCCAGCGGTCGGTTGACCTGGTGGAACTCCAGGACCGACGGTGAAAGTCCGGATGGGAGGAGCACGCGCAGGGTCGTTGCACGCCCCAGTTCGGGTCGTGTGGCGGTCCGGCCGTTTGACGGATCGAGGGCTCTCGCTCGGCACAGCGCCGTCGAGCCGTCGATCCAGCACCCCGGAGCTCGCTGTCGGTCGAGTCGAGCAGGAGGGGTTCTCGATGTGTGACGAGCTGGGCCTGATGCGCCGTGCTCTGGAGCTGGCTGCGCTCGGGCCGGCGGTCGACCCGAATCCTCGCGTCGGCGCGGTCATCAGCGATCCCGCGGGCCGCGTGGTCGGCGAGGGATTCCACCGGGGCGCCGGTCACCCCCATGCCGAGCTGGAGGCACTCGCGGTCGCCGGCCGGCGAGCCCGGGGCGGTACGGCGGTGGTCACGCTGGAGCCGTGCGACCACACGGGACGGACGAGCCCGTGCTCGCTGGCCCTGCTGGACGCGGGAGTGGCGCGCGTGGTCTATGCGCAGAACGATCCGAACCCGAAGGCAACGGGCGGAGCGGTGCGGTTGCGTGCGGGCGGCGTCGCCGTCGTCGGCGGTGTGTTGACCGACCGCGCCCGCGATCTGAACGCCGATTGGACGTTCGCGATGACCCACGGTCGTCCGCGGGTGGTCTGGAAGTTCGCCGCCACGCTGGACGGAAGGTCGGCCGCGGCGGACGGCACCAGCCGTTGGATCACCGGGCCCGCCGCTCGCGCCGACGTACACCGGTTGCGGGCGCAGGCGGGAGCGATCCTGGTCGGCACCGGGACCGTGCTGGCCGACGATCCGGCCTTGACCGTGCGCCGGCCGGACGGCGCACCGGAGCAGCGGCAACCGCTGCGGGTGGTGATGGGCCGCCGGGTGCCGCCTGCCACCGCCCGTGTCTTGGACGGCGCCGCCACCACGCTGCACGTCCGCGAACGCGACCCTGCTGTGGTGCTGGACATTCTGGCCGAGCACGAGATCCGCCGGGTCTGGCTGGAGGGCGGCCCGACGGTAGCCGCGGCGTTCCTCAACGCCGGCCTGGTCGACGAGGTGATCGCCTACCTCGCCCCCACCTTGCTCGGCTCCGGACCGCCGGCCGTCGGCGATCTCGGTATCGCCACCCTCCGACAGGCCGTGCGACTGCAGCCGCTGGAGATCACCACCCTCGGACCGGACATCCGGCTCCGCGCTTCCATCCACCACCACCGACCACACCCAAGGGATGTCACATGTTCACCGGAATAGTCGAGGAACTGGGCCACGTCCGCGCTGTCGAGCGCAACACCGACTCGGCCGTTCTGCGCGTCAGCGCGCCGATCGTCGGTCAGGGCATCGCCCCCGGCGCCTCGCTCGCCGTCAACGGTGCCTGCCTGACCGTCGTCGATCGTCAGGAGGGGACCGTCAGCTTCGACGTGATGGCCGAAACCCTGAACCGCACCAACCTGGGCGCCTTGACGGTCGGCGACCCCGTCAACCTGGAACGGGCCCTGGCCGTCACGGACCGGCTCAGCGGTCACATCGTCCAAGGGCATGTCGACGGAACCGCCCAGCTGCTCGATCGGAAACCCGGCGACCGCTGGCAGGTCGTCCGTTTCACCCTGCCACCCGATCTCGGCCGTTACGTCGTCCCGAAGGGGTCGATCAGCGTAGACGGGGTGTCGTTGACCGTCGCCGCCCTGGGTGCCGACTACTTCGAGGTCTCGTTGATCCCCACCACCCTGAGCCTGACCACGCTCGGCGACAAACAGCCAGGGGACCTGGTCAACATCGAGGTCGACGTGATCGCCAAACACGTCGAACGACTCCTGCTCGGGGCACCCACCGCTGAGCGTGGCGCACCCGAGGCGGTGGTGTCATGACGACGCACGCTGAGCTGGCGAGCGTCGAGCAAGCACTGGACGACCTTCGCCGAGGTCGGCCGGTGCTGGTCACCGACGACGCCGACCGGGAGAACGAGGCGGACGTCGTTCTCGCCGCCGACACGCTGACCGAGGACTGGATGGCCTGGACCGTCAGGCACACCTCCGGCTTCGTCTGCGCGCCGATGCCCGAGTCGTGGGCGGACCGGCTCGATCTGCCGTTGATGGTGAGGGCCAACGCCGACCCGTTCCGGACGGCGTACACGGTCAGCGTCGACGCCGGCACCGGTGTCAGCACCGGGATCAGCGCCGCCGACCGAACCCACACGATCCGTACCCTCGCGTGCCCCGGCACGACGGCGACCGATCTGATCCGGCCGGGCCACGTGCTACCCCTTCGAGCCAAGGACGGCGGCGTCCTCACCCGGCCGGGACACACCGAGGCAGCAGTCGACCTGTGCCGGCTTGCCGGCCTCACCCCGGTGGCGGCCATCGGCGAACTGGTCCGCGACGACGGTGCCATGATGCGGCTGCCGGATGCACTCGCCCTCGCCGGTCGTCATCGACTCCGGGTGCTCACCATCGAGGACCTCATCGCCTGGCGACAGATCCACGATCGGGTCCAGCGGAGCGTGCAGACGCGGCTGCCGACTCCGGACGGCAGCTTCACCACGATCGGCTACCGCGACCTGCTCACCGGCGACGAGCACGTCGCGCTGGTCAGCCCGCTCGGCTGCTCCGGATCGTCACCCCTGGTGCGGCTTCATTCCGAATGCCTCACCGGCGACACGTTCGGCTCTCGACGCTGCGACTGCGGCGAGCAGCTCACCCACTCGCTGCGCCGGATTGCCGCCGAGGGTGGCGTGCTGGTCTACCTCCGCGGCCATGAGGGTCGCGGCGTCGGGCTGCTGAACAAGCTCCACGCGTACGCCCTGCAAGACCAGGGCCTGGACACCGTCGACGCTCAGATCGAGCTCGGGCTCCCGGTCGATGCCCGGGACTACACCGCCGGCGCCGCCATCCTGATCGATCTCGGTCTGACCTCGGTCCGGCTGCTCACCAACAATCCGGAGAAGGTCGGGGCCCTCGAGGAGCGCACCATCACCGTGACCGCGGTCGAGCCGATCGACACCCCACCCGTGCACAGCAACGTCGGGTACTTGCGGACGAAGCGGGACCGCCTCGGCCACGCCCTGCTCCTCGACCTCGACACCCCGGCCGAGGACGCGTTCCGGCCGACGAACCGCCCTGCCCACCTCCACGGATGGAGCCGTCGATGAAGACCGGATCCCCCGACATCGCCGTCGACGGCGCCCGACTGCGGGTCGCGATCATCGCCGCGTCCTGGCACCGGACCGTGATGGACGGCCTGATCGCCGGCGCCCGACGAGGACTCGCTGCTGCGAAGGTCCCCGCCCACGACCTGGTCCGGGTGCCCGGCACCTTCGAGCTGACCGTCGCCGCGGCCCGGCTGGCGCCACGCTACGACGCGCTCGTCGCGCTCGGCGTCGTCGTGCGGGGCCTCACGCCGCACTTCGACTACGTCTGCCAGGCCGCAACGGTCGGGCTGACCGACGTCTGCGTGCGGACCGGTGTGCCCATCGGATTCGGCGTCCTGACCTGTGACGACGAGCAGCAGGCACTCGATCGCGCCGGCCTGGACGGCTCGTTCGAGGACAAGGGTTATGAGGCGGCCATCGCCGCCGCGGCCACCGCGGTCACCCTCGGGGCCGGCTGATCCGTCGTCCTCCTGGCCTTACCTCGGCCTGTCGGGGCCGGCAGGCACCACCGGGCGTGCGTCTCGGCCCGCGTCATGCCCGACGGCCCAAGGCGTCTTCACTGTCGAGCCGTCGGTGTCGGACAGGACGCCGAGCTGAGACGGCGGACCCAGCCTGTGAGGAGGACTGTGCGCGACCGGCCAACCCGATCTGACGCTCGAGTGTCGATCTGCAGACACCGCGGGAACTACCCACCTGAGGGTGATTGTGCGACTGCCGGGAGGGTACTTGGCTGCTCAGCAGGTCTACCTGTGACGAATCGGGGGAAGAGATGACAGACCGACGGAGCAAACCGGAAGACTCCCAGGAACCATCGCGGTCGAGGGGTTTCGTCGAGCCGGCATTCGATGTCGGTCCGCCCGGCGTCGGGCCGGTCACCGGGATCGACAGTGGCGACTTCTTCCCGGCGCCCGCGCCGCTCGAGCCGCCGCCGCAGTCGACAGACGAGGCCGCCGGACCTGAGTGATCGGCCGGCTGAGCTGGCGTACGCCTAGGAGGACACCGCCGCCACCGAGCGAGTCGAACGGCAGCTCCTGACCGGGCGTCGCAGCCGCAGGCGGATCGAGAAACGCAACGACCACTCGCGACGGCGCTTCGGCACCCGCCGACGCCGCCGGGCTTCGATTCCGGGTGATCG
>NZ_BAABAB010000015.1:0-7563 GCF_039537205.1 Microlunatus ginsengisoli
CGTGGTGCGCCTTGGCTCGCCGTCGACGGTGAGCGAAATCGCGGTTGGATGCGCGAAGTGGCGTGGGGGGGGGAGTCAATTGCGTGAGAGCCGGCGCCCGCGACAGGGATGCCAATGACCAGGGCCGACTGCCACCCCGGCGTTCGGTGCCCGGCCGCTTCGTGTCGGGCCCCCACGTCAGCCGCCTGCCGTCAGACGGCCCGCGGCGAGACGCCCGCCCGTCAGACGGCCCGCGGCGAGACGCCCGCCCGTCAGACGGCCCGCGGCGAGACGCCCGCCCGTCAGGCGCCCGCCCGTCAGACGCCCCGCGGCGAGACGCCCGCCCGTCAGGCGCCCCCCGTCAGGGGAGCGCGGCGGCGCGGAGGGCGTCCCCGCTCAGCCGGAACACGGTCCATTTGTCCATCGCGACCGCGCCCATCGATCGATAGAACTCGATCGACGGGGTGTTCCAGTCCAGCACCCACCACTCGAACCGGGCGTAGCCGCGCGCCACGGCGATGCTCGCCAGCGATTGCAGCAGTGCCTTGCCGAGACCCTGGCCGCGGTAGGCGGAGCGGACGTACAGGTCCTCGAGGTAGATGCCGTGCACACCCTCCCAAGTGGAGAAGTTCAAGAACCACAGGGCGAACCCGACCACCTCGGCGCCGGCCTCGGCGACCAGGGCGAACACGGCCGGCCGGGGGCCGAACAGCGCCGTCTGCAGCTGCTCGTCGGTGGCCCGGGCCTGGTCGGCGGCCCGCTCGTAGGCAGCGAGCTCGGCGATCAACTCGCGGATCCGCGGGACGTCGGCGGCGACGGCAGGTCGGACCGCCGGATGGAGCACGGGGGAGTCGGGTGTCGCAGTCACCGGCCGAGTCTGTCAGAGCCGCGGCGGCAGAGCCGAGCGCGGAAACGAACCCCCGGCGTACGAACGAAACCCGAACAGACAAAAGCGACACCCCGCTTCCTGGGGGGGTGGGAAGCGGGGTGTCGCAAGGGGGAGGTCTGGGTCAGGCGATTCGCCTGGCGCCCTTATACGGCATGTACTTCATCTTGATGTACGCCACGGGCTTTCCGGGCCGCGACGCGTGGATGACCTTACCGTTTCCGGCATAGATCGCGACATGGCTGATGCCGGAGTAGAAGAACACCAGATCGCCCGGCTTCAGGTTCTTCTTCGACACGGACTTGCCCTTCTTGAACTGCCCGCGGGCGCTGTGCGGCAGCTTCTTGCCAGCCGCGGCCCAGGACTTCATGGTCAGGCCGGAGCAGTCCCAGGCATTCGGCCCGGCCGCGCCGTAGCGGTACTTCTCGCCGAGCTGCTTCTTGGCGAAGGCGAGGGCGATCTTGCCCTTGGACTTCGAGGACGACGACGAGGACGGCTTCATCACCTTCACCGAGGCGGCGCTGCCCGAGCGCAGCAGACCCCAGACGCGCTGGTCGGCGACGCCGCTCTGCTTCCAGCCCTTGGCGCGCTGCAGACCCTTGACGGCGTTGGCCGTCGAGGTGTCGAAGGTGCCGGTACGGCCGACCGCGCGGCCCGAGGCCGTCAGCGCCCGCTGCACCCGGAGGACCGCGTAGCCGCGGTCGCCCTTGCGCACCGTCGGGTGGCTGCTGCCGGCGACGAGTGCGGTCCAGGACGCCTTGCCGAGAACGCCGCCGCCGGAGATGTGCTTGCTCGCGTTGAACGCAGCGGCACCCTTCGCGTCGGCGGAGCTGAACGTCCCGTTCTTGCTGATCGAGTATCCGGCCTGAGCCAGGTAGCACTCGGCGGCGGTCACCGCACGACCCTTGGAGCCTTCGCGGACGGTGCTGTAGGTCTTGAGGCCGTATCCGCAGTCGGACGAGGCGGACGTGCTGGATTTCCCGGTGGTCGGCGCGGACTGCGCTGGACCGGCGGCTGCGGCGAAGGCCGACGCGGCGAGGGCCGTGGTGGCCAACAGCGACGCGCTCGTCTTGACGACTTTGTTCATGTACTCCCCCTTTGGAGTGGTTCGGCCCAAGCCGTGCGCGGATCGTGACATCGTTGTCTACGAAGCTGTTGCCGAATCGCGCCAGCAGGCGGAGATCGGTGGTGACGGCCGGGTGTTGCGGGTCCTGACGTGGCCGCAATTCCCATCGGCCGAGCCGCACGTTATCAAACCGAGACAATCGCAACAAATCCGTGACCAAGCCGTACCTCGGCGTGCTACGGTGCGCGGCTCGCCCCGGCCGATTGCCGCGCCGAACTGATTTGGTTCCACCGAACCGGCTGACGTACAGTGATCGCTGCCGAAGACCGCTGGTTGGCCGGAGCGATCCGATCACGAAGCACCCGAGCCGGGTGGCCCGCGCAGGTGAGTGATGTGACATCGAGGAGCGTGCTGCTCCTGGCTGCCCCGTGACGCCCTGCGCTCCGGGGCTTTTCTCGTCTCCGGGCCTCTTCGGCACCCGTGTCCGCACACGTCGTGCGGGTGCACGAAGTAGAGGAAGTGGAGGAGACCATGGCGAGGCCGGACAAGGCAGCCGCAGTCGCCGAACTGACCGAGCGCTTCTCCAGCGCCGGCGGCGCCGTGCTGACCGAGTACCGCGGACTCACCGTGAAGGCGCTGAAGGAACTGCGCCGTTCACTCGGTGAGGACGCCACCTACGCCGTGTCGAAGAACACGCTGACCGCCATCGCGGCCAAGCAGGCCGGCGTCGAGGGAATCGACGACCTGCTGGTCGGCCCGACGGCGATCGCCTTCATCGACGGTGATCCCGTCGTGGTGGCCAAGGGCCTGCGTGACTTCGCACGGAACAACCCGCAGCTGGTCGTCAAGGGCGGAGTCCTGGACGGCAAGCCCCTCACCCCGGAGGAGGTGCGCAAGCTCGCCGACCTGGAGTCGCGTGAGGTCCTGCTCGCCAAGGCCGCGGGTGCCATGAAGGGCGTTCTCGCGCAGGCCGTGTCGCTGTTCGCGGCGCCGCTGTCGCAGGCCGCCCGCGCGGTGGCCGCCCTGGAGAAGGCCGCCACCGAGAACCCCTCGCTGATCGCCGGTGCGGGCACGCCCGCGGCGGCCCCCGCGGCCGAGTCCGCTACGGCCGAGTCCGCCGAGGACACCAGCGAGCCCAGCAACGAGGAGCTGGATGCCGCGGCGACCGTCGAGGAGCCGGCCGCCGCACCTGCCGCTCAAGCGGCGACCGATGCAGCACCCGCTGCGGATGAAAACACCACCGTCGCGGCCGACGCTGCGGAAGACAAGTAAGGAAGGAACGCCATCATGGCCAAGCTCAGCACCGACGAGCTCCTGGACGCTTTCAAGGAGCTCACCCTGATCGAGCTCAGTGAGTTCGTGAAGCAGTTCGAGGAGACCTTCGGCGTGACCGCCGCCGCTCCGGTCGCCGTGGCTGCCGCCCCGGCCGCCGGCGGTGCCGGTGGTGCCGACGCCGCTCCCGCCGAGGAGGAGTCCGACGAGGTCGACGTCATCCTCGACGCCGTCGGCGACAAGAAGATCCAGGTCATCAAGGAGGTGCGTACCCTCACCAGCCTGGGCCTGAAGGAGGCCAAGGAGCTCGTTGAGGCCGCGCCGAAGGCCGTCCTGGAGAAGGTCACCAAGGAGGCCGGGGCCAAGGCGAAGGAGGCCCTCGAGGCCGCCGGCGCGTCGGTCACCGTCAAGTAAGGTCGCTCGACCTTCACGCTGCACCCGAGGGGCGGCGGATCCATTGCGGATCCGCCGCCCCTCGCCTCGTTCCCACCTCGCTGGCCGGCACCCCGGAAGCCCCGCCCCCGGCCCGAAAACTGTGCAGTTCTCGCACCGACACGCCGCCGGCGACTGCGACAGCCGCACAGTTTCCGCGGTAGGGGACTGGGCGGCTGAGCCGGTGTACAGCCGAAGCGGCCAGCATCAGTGCTTGTCAGCGCCAGATTTGTGAGTATCATCGTCGCCAAGCGGTCGTCGTCGACTTGACCGTTCAGCTCCGCTGTGCGCTCGCACTTGACCAGCGGCCAACAGGTCTCTATATTGGGGGTTTGCCTCCGCCATTTTGTCGACCCGTTTCACTTGACACGGGTCGTTCAGCATGCGCGGACGCCTGGATGACCAGTCCAAACCCTGGAAGGACAACTGTTGGCCGCCGCAGGCACCACCGCCAAGAATCACGTCGTATCCACCACCGGCCGCATCTCTTTCGCGAAAATCGCTGAACCACTCGAGGTCCCTGACCTCCTCGATCTGCAGATCGACTCCTTCGACTGGCTCGTCGGCAACGAGGCCTGGCGCGATCGGGTCGAGCTCGCGCTCGAGGAGGGCCGCACCGACGTCAACACCAAGTCGGGCCTGGAGGAGATCTTCGAGGAGATCTCTCCGATCGAGGACTTCTCCGGCACCATGTCGCTGTCGTTCCGCGACCATCGCTTCGAGCCGCCGAAGAACACCGTGGACGAGTGCAAGGACCGAGACGTCACCTATGCGGCGCCGCTGTTCGTCACCGCCGAGTTCATGAACAACGAGACCGGCGAGATCAAGAGTCAGACCGTTTTCATGGGCGACTTCCCGCTGATGACCGACAAGGGCACCTTCGTCATCAACGGCACCGAGCGGGTCGTCGTGTCCCAGCTCGTCCGCAGCCCGGGCGTCTACTTCGAGCAGACCACCGACAAGACCTCGGACAAGGACATCTTCACCTGCAAGATCATCCCGTCCCGCGGTGCGTGGCTGGAGTTCGAGATCGACAAGCGGGACATGGTCGGTGTCCGGCTGGACCGCAAGCGCAAGCAGAACGTGACCGTGCTGCTCAAGGCGCTCGGCTGGGACGACGCGAAGATCCTCGAGGAGTTCGGGGAGTACGAGTCGATGCGGCTCACCCTGGAGAAGGACCACACCACCACCCAGGACGAGGCTCTGCTCGACATCTACCGCAAGCTCCGTCCGGGCGAGCCGCCGACCCGCGAAGCCGCGCAGGCGCTGCTGGAGAACTACTACTTCAACCCGAAGCGGTACGACCTGGCGAAGGTCGGTCGTTACAAGATCAACAAGAAGCTCGGGCTGGAGCAGCCGTTCGACCAGCAGGTGCTGACGATCGAGGACATCGTCGCCGCCATCCGCTTCGTCGTGGCGCTGCACGAGGGCCGCGAGACCCTGCCGGCCCCGCGCGGTGAGCTGATCGTCGAAGAGGACGACATCGACCACTTCGGCAACCGCCGGCTGCGCACCGTGGGCGAGCTGATCCAGAACCAGCTGCGCACCGGTCTCGGCCGGATGGAGCGGGTGGTCCGGGACCGGATGACGACCCAGGACGTCGAGGCCATCACGCCGCAGACCCTGATCAACATCCGGCCGGTGGTGGCGGCGCTGAAGGAGTTCTTCGGCACCTCCCAGCTGTCCCAGTTCATGGACCAGACCAACCCGGTCGCCGGGCTGACCCACAAGCGGCGGCTGTCCGCGCTCGGTCCGGGCGGTCTGTCCCGGGACCGGGCCGGCATGGAGGTCCGCGACGTGCACACCAGCCACTACGGCCGGATGTGCCCGATCGAGACCCCGGAAGGCCCCAACATCGGCCTGATCGGCTCGCTGGCCAGCTTCGCCCGGGTGAACGCGTTCGGCTTCGTCGAGACGCCGTACCGCAAGGTGGAGAACGGTCACGTCACCGACCAGATCGACTACCTGACCGCCGATGAGGAGGACCGCTTCGTCATCGCCCAGGCCAACGCCAAGCTGGACGAGAACGGCCGGTTCACCCAGGACCGGATCCTGGTCCGCAAGCGGCACGGGGAGGCCGACGAGGTCGTCGTCGACGAGGTGCACTACATGGACGTGTCGCCGCGCCAGATGGTGTCGGTGGCCACGGCCATGATCCCGTTCCTGGAGCACGACGACGCGTCCCGCGCCCTGATGGGCTCGAACATGCAGCGCCAGGCCGTCCCGCTGATCCGCTCCGAGGCCCCGTTCGTGGGCACCGGGATGGAATACCGCGGCGCGGTCGACGCCGGCGACGTCACGGTTGCGACCCAGCCGGGCGTGGTCACTTCGGTGAGTGCGGACCTGATCGACATCGCACACGACGACGGGACGTACAAGACGTACCGGTTGAGCAAGTTCCGCCGCTCCAACCAGGGCACCTGCATCAACCAGCGGCCGCTGGTCGCTGCCGGGCAGCGGGTCGAGAAGGGCACCCCGCTGGCCGACGGTCCCTGCACCGACTCCGGTGAGATGGCGCTCGGCCGCAACCTGCTGGTCGCCTTCATGCCGTGGGAGGGCCACAACTACGAGGACGCGATCATCCTCTCCCAGCGGCTGGTCCAAGACGACGTCCTGACCTCGATCCACATCGAGGAGCACGAGGTCGACGCCCGCGACACCAAGCTGGGCGCGGAGGAGATCACCCGGGACATCCCGAACGTCTCCGAGGAGATGCTGGCGGATCTCGACGAGCGGGGCATCATCCGGATCGGTGCCGAGGTCGGCACCGGCGACATCCTGGTCGGCAAGGTCACCCCGAAGGGCGAGACCGAGCTGACCCCGGAGGAGCGGCTGCTCCGCGCGATCTTCGGCGAGAAGGCGCGCGAGGTCCGCGACACCTCGCTGAAGGTGCCGCACGGCGAGTCCGGCACGGTGATCGGGGTGCGCGTCTTCGACCGCGAGTCCGACGACGAGCTCAGCCCCGGCGTGAACCAGCTGGTCCGGGTCTACGTCGCCCAGAAGCGCAAGATCTCCGACGGCGACAAGCTCGCCGGCCGGCACGGCAACAAGGGCGTCATCTCCAAGATCCTGCCGGTCGAGGACATGCCGTTCCTGGAGGACGGCACCCCGGTCGACATCGTGCTCAACCCGCTCGGCGTGCCGAGCCGGATGAACGTCGGCCAGGTGCTGGAGACCCACCTCGGGTGGGTTGCCAAGCAGGGTTGGGATCTGGACGGTGTCGAGGGTGACTGGGCCGAGCGGCTTCGCTCGGTCGGGCTGACCCACGTCGACGGTGACCAGAACCTGGCCACGCCGGTGTTCGACGGCGCCACCGAGCAGGAGATCACGGGGCTGCTGGGCAACACCCTGCCGACCCGCGACGGCGGCCGGCTGGTGAACGCCGACGGCAAGGCCAACCTCTTCGACGGCCGCTCCGGCGAGCCGTTCCCGGAGCCGGTCGGCGTCGGCTACATCTACATGCTGAAGCTGCACCACCTGGTCGACGACAAGATCCACGCCCGCTCGACCGGGCCGTACTCGATGATCACCCAGCAGCCGCTGGGCGGAAAGGCGCAGTTCGGCGGTCAGCGGTTCGGTGAGATGGAGGTCTGGGCGCTGGAGGCGTACGGCGCCGCCTGGGCTCTGCAGGAGCTGCTGACCATCAAGTCCGACGACGTCCCCGGTCGCGTGAAGGTGTACGAGGCCATCGTCAAGGGCGAGAACATCCCCGAGCCCGGCATCCCCGAGTCGTTCAAGGTGCTGGTCAAGGAGATGAAGTCGCTCTGCCTGAACGTCGAGGTGTTGTCCTCCGACGGCACCGAGGTCGAGCTGCGCGACTCCGACGACGACTACCGGGGAGGCGAGGACTTCGGCATCGACCTGTCCCGCCGTCCCGGCGAGTCCCTGGGCGCCCTGGACGAGGTCTAGCGACCACACGTGCGCTGAG